>NZ_JBNHFK010000004.1:0-301491 GCF_059090185.1 Arthrobacter sp. MDT1-49-2 | reverse complement strand
CTCTCCCCGGACAAGCTTGTCCTCCGCGGCCGCGGATCGGGCGCCGGACGGTTGAGCAGGGCCGTCATGAGAGCGTACTTTCTGCGATGGAGATGGATCCGGGATTCCGGCGGCTCCGCGCCGCCGTCCGGGCCGCCGGAGACGCCTCTCCGCTACCGTCACGGTCACCGTCCAGGAGAGCCCAGGCCGATGCTACGGGCGTGGTCGGGGTGACGGCGGCAGCCACCCAGCCGGCCTCGCGGAGGATTGTCAGCACCGGGCGGAGATCTGCGGGCCTGTCGGTCACCAGCAGAGCCATGGCCTGCGGCGAATACCGGGCGGCCCCGGCCAGTGCGGTTGCTTCCGCTGTGCTGAGCCGTCCCGCTATGGCCAGCAGCGGTCCGGGTGTCCGGCCGCCGGCAAGACCGTCGAGCAGGGTGTCCCCGAACGGTCCCGGAGGTATGGCACCCGCCGTTTGGGCCGGCCTCGGGGATGCCGGTTGCAACCCCAGCCCGGCCAGGCCCTCGGCCAAATTCTGCACGCCGTCCGATCCGCCGAACCCGGATTCATCGGCATCAATCGCAGAAGGGGAACGCAACAGGCCGGGGGACGAGGACTCATCCACGAAACGCACGCTGTAGCCCCCGTCGGAGAAGTGGACGGCGCAGGAGATCACAGCGGAAACCGCCCACTCGAAGGACTCGGTAGTGAGCAGACCCCGGGAATCATCGGTGAGGGGCAGGGATCCCGCGCCGTAGGCAGCCGCGCGCTGGTCCAGCAGGATGGATGCGGTGGGTGCCGTGACCGGCTCTTCCTGCCGCACCATCAACTCGCCGTGCCGGGCCGTCGCGGGCCAATGCACCCGGCGCATCGGATCGCCGTACCGGTACTCGCGCGTGGTGGCGTCGTCTTCGCTCGGGGTGCCGCGGCGCCTGCTCGGCGCGGTACCTTCGGTTCCCCTTGCTCCGGACAGGGCGAGCAACGGCAGCTCCTGCGGTGCGGGGGCAACAGTCAGCTGGTCGGTCCCGCCCAGTGTATGGACTGTTTTCGCAAGGCCAAAGGGGTCCAGGAACTCCGCGCTGACCGGGCCGATGGCGTAGAGCCCGCGCCGGCTCGAGCGCAGCCGGTATTCGTAGGTGCCGGCTCTGCCGTCAGCGGCCAGGCCGGACGGGAAATGGAACGTTGGACTCTGGCCGAAACGCAGCGGAAGCCCCTCGCGCATGGTTGCCGCAGGTATCTGGCTTCCCCGGCCGCGGATGCTGAGTCTGACCGTGGCGGCGGTGCCCGTCTCCGTCAGGGGCGGTGTGAAGGACCGTTCGACGTCGAAGCGAGGTTTCGCCAGCCGCAGCAGGACCGCCGCGGCAAGCGGCAGCCCCATCAGCAGCACGGCAACGGCAAGCAGATCCCTGCGCCCGAGCACACCGGCTGCCAGCAGGAACACCGCGCCGGCGCTCAGCAGGCCCCACCCGCGCGGCGTGAACAACCCCGTAAGGGAGGGAATCTGCATGGTTGCCTTTCACTTGGCGGGGGAGCGGGGCACCGGCTGCTAGCGGCGCGAGCGCTCCGGGGCCGACGCCGTTCGGGGAACCGGAACGGCGTCGATGACCGCGGCAATACAACTGGAGGCGCTTTCCCCGGCACCGGCCGCTTTGCGGTGCAGCAGGAGGCGGTGCGCGAGCACGGAATCCGACAGCGCGGCCACATCGTCCGGCAGGACGAAATCCCTGCCGTCCAACGCCGCCCTGGCCTTCGCCGCGCGGAGCAACTGCAGCAACGCGCGGGGGCTGGCGCCCAGGCGCAGGTCGGGGTGCTCACGGGTGGCCCGGCCCAGCGCCACCGTGTAATCCTTGACGGCGGCCGACACGTAGATATCCCGTACGCGGGCAATCATCGCCTGGGTCTCGTGCAGATCCACTACGGGGGCTACACCTTCCAGAGGCGAACCGGACTGGTGGTTTTCCAGCATGTCCGCCTCGGAGCGGGCATCCGGATACCCCAGCGAAATGCGGGCCATGAACCTGTCCCGCTGGGCCTCAGGCAGGGGGAAGGTGCCCTCCATATCAAGGGGGTTCTGGGTTGCCACCACCATAAACGGGGCGGCCAACCGGTGTGTGCCGCCGTCGACGGTGACCTGTTGCTCCTCCATGCACTCAAGCAGGGCGGACTGGGTCTTGGCCGAGGCCCGGTTGATTTCGTCGGCTATCACGACGTTGGCGAAGACCGGGCCCTGACGGAACTCGAACCGGTGGCTGTCCTGGTTGTAGATGGACACGCCCGTGACGTCCGAGGGCAGCAGATCCGGGGTGAACTGGATACGGCTGACGGTGCAGTCAATGGTCCGGGCCAGGGCTTTGGCCAGCATGGTTTTCCCGACCCCCGGTACGTCCTCCAACAGCACGTGCCCCTGCGCCAGCAGCACGGTGAGGACAAGCCGGGCGGCCTCCTCTTTCCCGTCAATAACTGTGCCGATTGCGGACAGGATGCCGGCCGCTGAGTGCTGGAAGGATTCGGGGTCCGCGGCATAGGTCGGAGAGTGGAGTGCAGTGCCTGCTGATGGGCCGTTGGAAGGGAAACCGTGGAGGGACGCCGCGGCGGCAGAGGGGATTGGAGCGTCCATGGACACCTTCCATGCTGGGCGTTATGCGGCAAGCGCCGTGGACGGCTGCAAGGCAATAACTTAGGGCACGTGTTCGAAACCCGGACAGGCCTGCAGCCGCCGGCGGGACTTGTCCGTCCAGAGTACAAGCTCCCTTAGGCTTAAGAACATGAGTAAATGCAGCGGATATGTTCCGGGCAGCACACCGGCAGCCTACGTTTCGGACGGGAACGGCGGGGATGCGGTGCAGCGTAAGGGAAAGGGCTACCCGCCTGCCCCTGAGCCGCTTCCCGTGCCGGTGATGGACAACCACACGCACTTCGACTTCCCCGCAGGCGATTTCCGGGTCGCGCTCGGAGCAGCACTTGATGCCGCCGAGGCCGCCGGGGTGAAAGGCGCCATCCAGGTGGGAACCGACCTGGAATCCTCCCGGTTTACCGCCCGGGCCGTCGACGCCGATCTCCGGCTCCTCGGGGCAGTGGCCATCCACCCGAACGACGCCCCGGTGCTTGCGGCCGAGGGGACCCTGGAGGCCGCGCTTACCGAGATCGAAGCGCTCGCAGCCCATCCGAGGATCCGGGCCATCGGAGAAACCGGACTGGATTATTTCCGCACGGGCGAGGACGGACTCGAACGCCAGCAGTACTCGTTCCGCCGGCACATGGACATCGCCAAGCGGCTTGGCCTGGCACTGCAGATCCACGACCGTGACGCCCATGCCGACGTCGTGCGGCTGCTGAAGGAGGAGGGAGCCCCGGAAACGGTGGTGTTCCACTGTTTTTCCGGCGACGAGGAGCTGGCCCGGATCTGCAACGAGAACGGCTGGTACATGTCCTTTTCCGGGACGGTGACATTCAAGAACTCACACGGCCTCCACCATGCGCTCGCCGAAGCGGACCGGAACCTGCTGCTGGTGGAAACCGACGCCCCGTTCCTCACCCCGCATCCGCACCGCGGCCGCCCCAATGCCAGCTACATGGTCCCTTATACAGTGCGTTATATGGCCGACCGTCTCGACCTGACTGCGGCTGAACTGGGGGAGGCGCTGGCAGCCAACACGGAGCGCGCGTACGGTTCCTGGGCGGATTCCCGGCGCCCGGAGGAAACCGTGGAAACGGCTCCGGGCGGTACCCGCGGAGGGTCCCCGCAACCGTAGGTACGGGCAGGTAGCCGAGGCCTGCGGCCCGAACCCCCGTTTGCCCTGACATCACAGTTCGGTTACGGTAGGGACCTATTAGCCGGGGTCGGGGAAGGCATCCGGACTAGTGTGTGTCAAGACCGCGGGCTGAACCTGGTGTTCGGAACGCGGGAATTGCAGGGTTCCCTGTCTGCGTCGGCAGACGTTGCTGCTGCGGCTGTGTGCCGCAGCTGCCCGACGTCGTGACGCTCGGGGAACCTTTCGCCGCCATGCCTGTGTCAGGCGCGGGTTCCTTCCTGCCTTCGGCAGGACCGGGGAAGCCGTGCCGTGCGCTTAAATCCCCGTGCCCGGATGCTGTGACAGTTTGGGAACCCGTGGGACATTCACTCGCAAAGCGTGGGGTAAAGATTATTGCGCAGGCCGCCGTCATGGTCTGCCTGGTGCTGGGGCTGGTCGCGTTTGTCGGCGCCTCCAAGTCGGTCGTGCTGACCGTCGACGGCGAAAGCCAGGAAGTGCAGACCTTCGGGGGCACGGTTGCCGACGTCCTGCAGAAGGCCGACATCTCCCTAACCTCCGCTGACCGGGTAAGTCCCGAGCCCACACAGGCGCTCGAAGACGGCACCACCGTCGAGGTCCAGCGCGCCCGCGCCGTGGACGTGACCCTCGACGGCAACGGGACCACCGTGCACACCACGGGCGAGACCGTCGCGGACCTGGTGAGCGAACTGCGGGTCGCTTCCAACTCCGCCGTTTCCGCCTCGCTGGACACATCGCTGGCCCGGCTCACCGGCGGTGTCTCCATTTCCACGCCCAAAACGGTCTTCGTGACCATTGACGGAAAAAGCCACGAACGGCACACCACCGCCACGAGCGTCCGGGACCTGCTGAACGAGTCCGGCGTCGTTCTGGGAGCCACCGATCAGGTATCCGCACCCGCCGATGCTGCCCTGGTGGACGGCATGGGCATCAAGGTCACCCGTATCTCCGCCGGCGTGGAGGAAACCGAGAAGGAAACCCTTCCGCATTCCACCGCCGAGGTCCCCGATGCGCAGATGTTTGAGGGCGAAAAGAAGGTCACCACGGCAGGCGTGGATGGGGAACGCACCCGGGTCTTCGCCGTCACCGTAGTGGACGGGCGTGAAGTCAGCCGCACCCTGGTCAGCGAAACGGTGACCCGCGAACCGGTGGCGGAAGCGGTGGCCACCGGCACCAAAAAGCGTCCCGCACCGGAAGCCGCAACGGCGGCGAACGGATCCGGGGCCGCACCCTCCTCCGGGGCCTGGGCCGCTCTGGCGCAGTGCGAATCCGGTGGCAACTGGCACATCAATACCGGCAACGGGTATTACGGGGGCCTGCAGTTCAGCAGCGGCAGCTGGCTCGGTGCCGGCGGCGGAGCCTATGCACCCGTGGCCAGCGATGCAACGCCCGAGCAGCAGATAGCCGTGGCGGAAAAGCTTCGTGCCAACGGCGGCTGGGGCCACTGGCCGTCCTGCGCAGCCAAGCTGGGCCTGCTCTAACACCTAGCCGCGCTGCCCCGGGCCGAGGGAACCGGCACTGACCCGGTGGGCCAGTGCCGCCACATGCGCCGCACGGTCCGGGGCTCCCACCAACCGGAAGCGCTGCTCACTGTCCGCCAGATAAGCGGATCCGTCGTCGGACCGGCCCGTGCGGGCCAGCGCCAGGCCCAGATGCAGGGCGACCTCCCCGGAGGTCTGCGGCGGCAGTTCCTCCTGCCGGGCATAAACGTCGGTGAGCATGCCGACGGCGAGCGCATGGTTACCGTTCAGATCCAGCCAGATGCCTCGGCTGTGCACCAGCTCCAGCTGCTCGGAGACCGGCAGGCCGAGCACTGCCCAGGCCGCCTCGGCATGCTCGATGCAGGCAAGCGTCTCGCCGTCATGGATCCCGGCCGCAAGACGCATGGCCGCGGTGCCGCTGTTGAACCGGGCCCACAACTCGACGTCGGTCCCTGGCTGGAGGAAGCCCGCCGCGGCTCGGTGGTGCCGGAGACCTCCCGCGGGATCTCCGCGCCGGAACGCCACGTTTCCGACGGCCCAGAGCGCCTTCCCCTGGACCTGGCGGTCCATCGCGCCCTCAAGCAGGGGCAACATCAGGGTGGTGCAGTATTCCCAGGCTTCATCCAGTTCTCCGGCCTCGGCGAGCGCCTGCACTAACGCGCCGGAGGCTTCAAGGAACACTCCCGGCGCCAGCCCCTGCCCCTGAGCTGCCCCGACGGCGCGGCGGGCGTGGGAGATGGCGGCACTAAGGTCCCCCAGCCCGAGGCAGGCAGAGGAGAGCAGTGTCCGGGCCTTCGCCCCGAGGCCCGGCCGCTCGTGCGCCAGGGGATGGTATGCCAGCAGGGCAGATTCCCGGATGCATTCCCGGAATGCGCGCAGGGTGTGCAGGCAGCGGGCACCCACATACGCCATCGCCCACCAGCCGGCGGAATCACCGATAGCCCGCGACGCGCCCGCGGCTGCAGTGGAAAGCCGAAGTGCTTCCGCGTAGTCGCGTTCATCCAGGCACTGCCGGGCGGAAAGAGCCAGGAACAACGGGTTGTCCTGAACCGCGCCCGGCCACGGGCCGGCCGGTCCCGGGACCGCAGCCAGCCGCTCGCTGAGTACCCTGATGGTTCCCGGTGCAGGTTCCCGCCTGCCGGCTTCGTAGAGGGATATCTCGCGCGGCACGAACGTGCCGTTTCCGAGTTCTGCATGAGTAAGGCGCCGGTCCAACCGTTCCGAGCGCAGCTGTTCACCGAATGAAATGCCCATTCCGTTCCCGCCAATCCCCGGGTGTGCGGCACGCTGTAGGGGCCGCAAGTGCGCTCGATGCTACCTGTCGGCAAGTGGCCGGGGCAGAGCATTGGACCCTTATGGGACCCAAAGCGGCCAACTCGATTTCATCGGCCGGCGACCCGGCCCTGGCCCCGGGAACCGGGCCGTATGGCCCGTTTCCAGCGGTCGCCCGGGGATGCCCGGCGGCTCGGGCGGGTACACCCGCTCCGCTAGTATTACTGGGTGAGTGAATCCGAACCTGCCCCCAGATCTTCAGTCCCTGCGCTCCTTGGTGCCTCGGATATCCGGGCGCTGGCAGAGGAACTTGGCGTCCGGCCAACAAAGACGCTCGGACAGAACTTCGTTATTGACGGCAACACCATCCGCAGGATCGTCGCGGCAGCGGATATCCAGCCCGGCGAGACCGTGCTCGAGGTCGGCCCCGGCTTGGGTTCGCTGACCCTCGGCCTGCTGGATGCTGCTGAAACGGTGGTGGCCGTGGAAATCGACCCGGTCCTCGCAGGCAGGCTGCCCGCCACCGTGGCTGAGCGGCGGCCGGAAGCCGCGCACCGGCTGCACGTAGTCCTTGGCGACGGCATGCGGATCACGGAGCTGCCGGAGCAGCCCACGGCACTGGTTGCCAATCTGCCGTACAACGTTGCGGTGCCGGTGGTACTGCACCTGCTGGAACACTTCCCCTCGCTCCAGCACGGACTGGTGATGGTCCAGGACGAGGTGGCGGACCGGATGGCCGCCAAGCCTGGCTCGAAGACATACGGCGTTCCCTCGGTGAAAGCCGCCTGGTACGGCACCATGCGCAAGGCAGGGGTGATTGGCATGAACGTGTTCTGGCCGGCTCCGAAAATCGCTTCCGGGCTGGTGGGGTTCACCCGCCACGACCCGCCGCAGACGCGTGCCAGCCGGCAGGAGGTGTTTGCCGTCATTGATGCGGCATTCGCCCAGCGCCGAAAAACGCTTCGCGCTGCGCTGGCAGGCTGGGCGGGCAGCCCGGCCGAAGCCGAGAAAGCGCTCCGAACGGCAGGGGTGGATCCGAGTGCCCGCGGCGAGGTCCTGGACATCGCGGCCTTCGCGAGGATCGCCGAGGCACGAAAGGCCCTCCTTGCCTGAGGCACGCACGGTGACCACGAACCCGTCAGCCTCCGTCCGCGTGCGGGCTCCCGGGAAGATCAACGTTTCCCTCAAGGTCGGCCCGCCGAGGCCGGACGGCTACCACAGTGTCGCCAGCATCTACTTGGCAGTGTCCCTCTTTGAAGAAGTCACGGCGACGGAGCTGGCGGGGGACGATATCCGGGTCAGCCTCAGCGATCCGGACGGACGCGTCCCGCTGGACGGCATTCCGCAGGACGCGGACAACCTGGCCGCCCGCGCGGCGCGTGCCGTGGCCGAGTATGCCGGCCGCAGCCCCGGAGTCCACCTGCACATCGCCAAACGGGTGCCGGTTGCCGGCGGAATGGGCGGCGGCTCCGCCGACGCCGCGGCGGCACTGGTGGCCTGCAACGAACTGTGGAACGCCGGCCTCAGCCGGCATGAGCTGGCGAAACTCGCCGCGGGCCTCGGAGCCGACGTGCCTTTCTCGATGATGGGCGGGGTGGCAGCAGGACTGGGCGTGGGGGACAGGCTGACACCGGTAGCGGCGGCAGCGCCCTTGCACTGGGTCCTGGTCCCGGCGGCCTACGGCCTGTCGACGCCCAAGGTCTATGCCGAGACCGACCGCCTCCGGGCCAACACCAGCGTGGCCGAACCTGACCGGGCGGATCCGGACGTCCTGGCGGCCCTTGCCTCCGGGAACCCCGCGGAGCTGGCCGGCGTTTTAGCCAATGACCTGCAGCCGGCGGCCTTGGAGCTGGCACCGCAGCTGGAACCCGTGCTGGCAGCCGGGACCCGGCTGGGCGCCCTGGCCGGTATGGTCTCCGGCTCCGGCCCCACGCTTGCGTTCCTCGCCCCCGATGAAGCCGGTGCGGCCTCCCTGGCCGCCTCGCTGCGCGCCGAGGGGCATGGCGCCCTGGCCGTCCACGGTCCGGCTGCCGGCGCCGTCGTCCTTCCGAAGGCCGCCCCCGAATCACCGACGTACAGAAAGTAGTTCCGATTGGCACACCTGCTTGGTGCTGAGAACCTCAGCATTTCCTTTGGCACCCGCACCATCCTCGACGGCGTTTCGCTCGGTCTGGAGGAGGGTGACCGGATCGGCATGGTCGGCCGCAACGGCGACGGCAAGTCCACGCTCATGAGCCTGCTCGCCGAGCGCCAGACTCCGGACGAGGGCCGGGTCACCCGGCGCCGCGACGTCACCGTCGGCTACCTGGACCAGACGGACGTCCTGGACGGGGACCTGACGGTCGGGCAGGCCATCGTCGGGGACGCGGCCGACTATGAGTGGGCTTCGAACCCCCGGATCCGCGACGTGATGAGCGGACTGGTCCAGGAAGTGGACTGGAACTCCCGGGTGTCCTCCCTGTCCGGCGGACAGAAGCGCCGGGTGGCGCTGGCAAAGCTGCTGACCGGCGACGACGACGTCATCATGCTCGATGAGCCCACCAACCACCTCGATGTGGAGGGTGTGGCGTGGCTCGCCCGGCACCTGAAACAGCGCTGGCGTCCCACCGACGGCGGGCTCCTGGTAGTCACCCACGACCGCTGGTTCCTGGACGAAATCTGCACGCGGACCTGGGAAGTACACGACGCGGTGGTGGATCCGTTCGACGGCGGATATGCCGCCTACGTGCTGGCGCGTGCCGAGCGGGACCGGATGGCCTCGGTGGTGGAAAGCAAACGCCAGCAGCTGGTGAAGAAGGAACTGGCCTGGCTGCGCCGCGGCGCACCGGCGCGGACCGCCAAGCCCAAGTTCCGCATCGAAGCGGCCAACAACCTCATCGCGGACGTGCCCGAACCGCGCGACACCCTGTCCCTGAACAAAATGGCAACCGCCCGGCTGGGTAAGGACGTCCTGGACCTCGAGAACGTGTCGCTGCGGTTCGGGGACATGGACCTGTTCCGGAACATCACCCTGCGCCTGGCGCCGGGGGAGCGGCTGGGGCTGGTGGGCGTGAACGGTGCCGGGAAAACCACGCTGCTGCGGCTGCTTAACGGCGAGATCGAACCGACCGCGGGCCGGCTCAAGCGCGGCAAGACGGTCCAGACAGCCGTGCTGTCCCAGGAAGTGCGGGAGCTGGATGAGGTAGCCGACCAGCGGGTCATCGAGGTCATTGAAAACGAAAAGCGGGTCTTTAACGTTGGCGGGCGCGAGCTCTCGGCCGGCCAGCTGGTGGAACAGCTCGGGTTCTCGGCGCAGCGCCAGTGGACACCGGTGAAAGAGCTCTCCGGCGGTGAGCGCCGCCGGCTGCAGCTGCTGAGGCTGCTGGTAGGCGAGCCGAACGTACTGATGCTGGACGAACCCACCAATGACCTGGACACCGACACCCTTGCCGCGGTGGAGGACGTCCTGGACGGCTGGCCCGGAACGCTGGTAGTCGTCTCACACGACCGCTACCTGCTGGAACGCGTGACGGACCACCAGATGGCGCTGCTGGGTGACGGCAAGCTGCGCGGACTGCCCGGCGGCGTCGACCAGTACCTGGAACTGCGGGAGCAGGCCCTGGCCGCCAACTCATCGGCCTCGACGGCGGCCCGCGGTTCCTCCCAGGCAGCGCGGGCAGCAGCCGCCGGCTCGTCCAGGCCCGGCGCGGCGGGCGGCACCGCCACGGCCGTGGCGGCCGGCCCGGAGATTTCCGAAGCCGAGAAGCGCGCGGCCAAAAAGGACCTGACCCGGATCGAGCGCCAGCTCAGCAAGCTGACAGCCCAGGCAGAAAAGATCAATGCGCAGATGAGCGAAGCCACCCAGCGCTCGGCCGGGGCAGATTTTGAGCTGCTTGCCGAGCTCAACACCAAGCTCCAGGCCGTGGCCGCGGAGCAGGAGGAGCTGGAAATGCAGTGGCTGGAGGCCTCCGAGCTCCTGGAATAGGCGCTACTGCAGCAGCCGCGGCAGGATACGTTCGCTGAGCAAAGGCGATAGATCAGTGCGTTCCGCCGCGGCGGCAGGCGAAATCCACAGGATCTCCTCTATCTCCGCCGCAGCTGCCGGCTGCGGGCTTCCGGCCGGCAGGGACCAGCCGAAAAGGCCGGCATCAATGAAGGTGTCCTCTTCATTGGCGGCCGGGCCGTACCAGTGCCCCAGGTCAGCCAGGTCGGCGGCAGGGACGGCCAGTCCCAGTTCCTCGCCCATCTCGCGGGCGGCAGCGGCAGCGAAAGACTCCCCGGGCTCCAGCTTGCCGCCGGGCTGCATGAACCGCGTGGTCCCGCGCTTGCGCACCAGCAGGATGCGGCCGGCGTCGTCGCTCACCAGCACCGCCGAAATGCGCAGCACGGCCGGAGCGGCATCCCGGAGGCCTTCAGCGGGCGCGGCGGTATCCGTCACGGCTGGCTCCATGTGGGAAAGCCGCGGATCCTTCTGCAGACCCGTCAGGCCGTTCCAGGACAGGTTGACCAAATGGGCCGCGACAGTCGCCTTGTCCGGGGTCCGGGAGTCCAGCCACCACTGTCCCGTCATGGCCACCATGCCCACGAGCATCTGGGCATACATCCCGCCCACCTCGGCGCTGAGGCCGCGGCTGCCGAACTCCTTGGCGAGTATGTGTTCCACGTCCCGGGTAATCCGTGAAAGCAGTGTGGAGAAGGTGCCGTCGGGCTGGGACGGCGGGGCGTCCCGGGTGAGGATCCGGAACCCGTCCGTGTGGTTCTCGATGTAATCCAGCAGCGCATAGGCGGCCCGCTCCAAAAGGATGCGGGGTCCGAACGGGCCGGTCAGAGACTCGGTGATCACCTGCAGGAGGCGGTTGAACTCGGCGTCCACCACCTCGGTGTAGAGCCCCTCCTTGGAGCCGAAATGCTCGTACACAACAGGTTTGGAAACGCCCGCCGCGGCGGCTATTTCTTCAATTGTTGCGCCGTCGAGACCGCGCAGGGCGAACAGGCTGCGTGCCACTTCGATCAGCTGGGCACGGCGCTGGACACCGGTCATACGCAGCCGTGCGCCGCCGGCGGGAGTCTTTACCACCGCTCCAGTGTACCCACCGGAGGGCGGGCCCTCCGGGTCAACTCGCGTACGCATCGGCTCCCGTGGCAGACTAAACTCTTGTGTGCGTGGCAAGCCAGGCACATGATCCGCCCTGGTGTAACGGCAGCACCCCGGCCTTTGGAGCCGTGGAGTATAGGTTCGAATCCTATGGGCGGAACGCTGTACCGCGGCACCCTTAGCAGGATGCCCGGACGGCGACGCAGAGACCGCCCGTACCACCAAGGAGCGCCATTTCGTGACCACCAACGATGTCCTGACCAGCGGTAATTCTGCGGAGGGGCTTGCAGCGGTCATTGTTCTTGCAGCCGGCGCCGGTACCCGGATGAAGTCCCGGACTCCGAAGATCCTCCACCCGGTCGGTGGAATTTCGATGCTTGGCCATGCCCTGGCTGCCGCATCCGCGCTGCACCCGCGTTTCCTGGCCGTTGTGGTGCGCCACGAACGCGACGCCGTGGCCGCGCATGCTGCCGGCCACGCACCGGCCGCCGTGATTGTTGACCAGGATGACGTGCCCGGAACCGGCCGCGCGGTCCAGGTGGCCGTTTCGGCACTGGATGCGGTGAGCCCGCTCGAAGGCACCGTGGTGGTCACCTACGGTGACGCGCCCCTGCTGGAGGCGGATACCCTGCGCAGCCTGGTCGCCGTCCACGAGACTGATGGCAACGCCGTAACGGTGCTGACCGCCCGGCTCGCCGATCCCACGGGTTACGGGCGTGTGCTGCGCGCCGAGGACGGCACGGTGACCGGCATTGTCGAACACAAGGACGCCACCGATGAACAGCGTGCGGTGGACGAGATCAACTCGGGAATCTACGCCTTCGACGCCGCCGTGCTGCGCGGCGCGTTGGAATCGGTAACCACGCAGAACTCCCAGGGCGAGATGTACCTGACGGATGTGCTCGCCATTGCCCGGAACGCCGGCGGCCGGATCGCTGCCATGGTGACGGAGGACCAGTGGCAGGTTGAAGGAGCCAATGACCGGGTTCAGCTGGCCGCCCTGAACGCGGAACATAACCGGCGCATCCTCGATAAGTGGATGCGTGCCGGTGTCACCATCGCGGACCCGGCGACCACCTGGATCGATTCGACCGTGACCCTGGCCGAAGACGTCACCATCCTGCCCGGCACGCAGCTGCACGGGAGCACCACCATCGCCCGTGACGCCGTCGTCGGCCCGGACACCACCCTGACCGATGTCCAGGTAGGCGAAGGCGCATCAGTGATCCGCACACACGGCAGCGACGCGGTCCTGGGAGCCGGTGCCAGCGTCGGCCCGTTCGCCTACCTGCGCCCCGGCACCGTGCTGGGCGTGAAGGGCAAGATCGGGACCTTCGTGGAAACCAAGAACGCCAATATCGGCGACGGCTCCAAGGTTCCGCACCTTTCCTATGTGGGAGACGCCACCATCGGAGAGCAGTCCAACATCGGCGCAGCCTCCGTTTTCGTCAACTACGACGGCGTCAACAAGCACCACACGACCATCGGATCCCACGTGCGGATGGGCAGCGACAACATGTACGTGGCGCCCGTCACCGTGGGCGACGGGGCGTACAGTGGAGCCGGAACGGTGGTCCGCAAGGACGTCCCGGCCGGAGCACTGGCCATCAACGTCGCCCCGCAGCGCAACCTGGACGGCTGGGTGCAGGCCAACCGGGCCGGCACCGCCGCCGCAGAGGCCGCCGCAGCGGCCCATTCAGCTTCTTCCCCCACAGGTAACCCCACGCGAGAAAGCGACCACGAATGAGCAGCGAAATCACCTCCAAGGGTGAAAAGAAGCTCGTCCTAGCCACAGGACGGGCCCATCCAGAGCTGGCAGAGGAAATTGCACGCTGCCTGGATACGGATTTGCTGCCGCTGGCTGCATATGACTTCGCCAACGGCGAGATCTATGTCCGTCCGGGTGAGAGCGTGCGCGGCACCGACGCCTTCGTGATCCAGGCCCACCCGGCACCGCTGAACAACTGGCTGATGGAACAGCTGATCATGATCGACGCGCTGAAGCGGGCCTCGGCGCAGCGCATCACCGTGGTTTCCCCGTTCTACCCGTATGCCCGGCAGGACAAGAAGGGCCGCGGCCGCGAACCCATCTCTGCACGCCTGATCGCCGATCTGTACAAGACCGCCGGCGCGGACCGCATCATGAGCGTGGACCTGCACACCGCGCAGATCCAGGGCTTCTTCGACGGCCCCGTCGACCACTTGATGGCCATCCCGCTGCTTGCTGACTACATCCGCACCCGCGTGGACGCCACCAACATCACCGTGGTGTCCCCGGATACCGGCCGCGTCCGCGTTGCCGAGCAGTGGGCCGAACGCCTCGGCGGTGCGCCCCTGGCATTCGTGCACAAGAGCCGCGACCTCACTGTGCCCAACCAGGCCGTGTCCAAGCAGGTGGTTGGCCAGATCGAAGGGCGAACCTGCGTGCTCATCGACGACATGATCGATACCGGCGGAACCATCGCAGGTGCCGTACGCGTGCTGAAGGAAGCCGGCGCGAAGGATGTCATCATCGCCGCCACGCACGCAGTGCTCTCCGACCCCGCCTCGCGGACGCTGGCCGAGTCCGGTGCCCGGGAAGTGGTGGTTACCAACACGCTGCCCATCCCGGCCGCCAAGCGTTTCGAGCAGCTCACCGTCCTGTCCATCGCACCGATGATTGCCCGGGCCATCCGGGAAGTGTTCGAAGACGGATCGGTGACGAGCCTCTTCGACGGCAAGGTCTAAGCAGTTCCCCCGGGCATAGAGGCGCCCGCCCGGACTTCGGTTCGGGCGGGCGCCTCTGTGCTGGTAGCATTAAGCCCGATGCCTAGGCGAGGGAGTGGCCCGGAAGAATCCGGGCGGACTCCGTTATCGACGGTGGCTGGCAACTTCTGACCGTACAGGGACCGGATTTCCCGTTCCACATGCTGTACGGTGCACTGTTCCGAAACCGGCGCCTACGCCCTTGGACAGCCGACACGGCACCCACGGAACACCACTTACAGGAGTAGCAAATGTCTGAGCAGAAGCTCGCAGGAACCGTCCGCACCGACTTCGGCAAGGGAGCGGCCCGCAAGGCCCGCGTCGCCGGTCAGATCCCCGCCGTCATCTACGGCCACGGTGCCGATGTTATGCACATCCTGCTGCCCGCCAAGGCCACCACCCTGGCCGTCCGCACCGCCAACGCCCTGCTCGAGATCGACGTCGACGGCGAGTCCCACCTGGCCCTGGCCAAGGACATCCAGCGCGATCCGATCAAGCAGATCATCGAGCACATCGACCTCCTGACCGTCCGCAAGGGCGAAAAGGTTGAGGTTGAGGTCAACGTCCACGTTGAAGGCGAACTTGCCCCGGGCTCCGCCGTCTTCAACCAGGAAGCCAACACCGTCCTGGTTGCAGCAGACGCCACCAACCTGCCGGAGACCATCGTCGTCAGCATCGAAGGCCGCACCGCCGGCGAGCACATCTACGCCAAGGACCTCCAGCTGCCCTCCGGCGTCGAGCTGCTGCTTGATCCGGAGACCATGGTCATCAACATCTCCGAGTCCACCGTCCAGGATCTGGGCGAGTCCGCTGACGCCCCGGCCGAGGGCGACGTGGCTCCGGAAGTTGTCGAGAACTAATACCGCGTGAGCAGCAACGCCTGGCTTGTAGCCGGGCTCGGGAACCCCGGGCCCGGCTACAGCCGTAACCGGCACAATGTCGGTCAGATGGTTCTGGATGAACTGGCCGCACGCATGGGTGGCAGGTTCAAATCCCACAAGTCACGTGCCCAGATTCTTGAAGGCAGGCTGGGGATCGGCGGCCCGCGGGTGGTCCTGGCCAAGCCGCTGACGTATATGAATCTCTCCGGCGGACCGGTCTCCGCCCTGTCAAAGTTCTTCGACATTGATCCGGAACAGATTGTCGCAGTCCATGACGAGATAGACATTCCGTTCAACACCATCAAGCTCAAGCGCGGCGGCGGCGAGGGCGGACACAACGGACTGCGCGACATGAGCAAAGCCCTGGGTACCAAGGATTACCTGCGGGTCCGTGTGGGCGTCGGCCGCCCGCCGGGACGCATGGACACTGCCGACTATGTCCTCAAGGATTTCTCCGGCACGGAGGCAAAGGAACTTCCCTTCCTGGTAGGCGACGCTGCGGACGCAGTTGAGCTGCTCCTTTCCGAAGGGCTGACCGCCGCCCAGCAGAAGTTTCACACCAGCGCCTGACGCTGTCGCGGTGTAGGTAGCCGGCAGCCGAGAATGGGGTAGTTTTCCAGCGCCCGGAAGTCCTGCAAACCATTGTTTCGCTTCTGCGGCGGGGCCTACCATGGAAGCAGCCGTTAGGGCTCCCAAAGCGGGGCCGGCGTCGGGAGGCCTCCGAGACTGGGCCACCCCCATCCCGGCGCCGGTCCCTTTCACATCGGCTTTGAATGCCGCCTCCACCCGGGAACCAGTCCCGGTTTCCGCAGAGCGGAGCAGATCGCCGCGGACAATATGCGTTTGTATCTAGACGTAACACGGGGCCAGGCGTATGCTCCAACCCACTGCTCATACCGATGAGTAGTCGCCGATAGCTGTTGTATCCGTGATCCGGATGTCTCGCGAGCGTGCTTGGGGGCTGGGGCTGACCCATGAAGAATGCGTCGAATGTCGCTGAACTAGTGGGTCGCGCCGAAACCTTGGATGCGCTCTGCGAAAGCCTCTCTGCAGGCGGTGCCGGCGCCATCATCCTGGGCCGCGCAGGTGTTGGCAAGACCACGCTCCTCAAGGCTGCCGTGGAGCGCCTGAACACGGATTTCCACACCGTCTACGTACGCGGGAGTGCGATCGCTGCCCAGACCCCCTACGGTGCGCTTTCCTTCCTGATAAGCGAGCTTCCGGACGCCGCGGCGGACAACCCCCTGCGGCTGCTGCAGGAGCTCAGCCGGAGCCTGAGCGCGCGTGCCCGGGGCCAGCGGGTCCTGCTGGCGGTGGACAACGCGGACCGGTTGGACCGGTCCACATGCATGGTGCTTTCCCAGCTGCTGCGGCGGGGAAGCATCGCGGTCCTGGCAACGGCCTCCCTGGAGCGGCAAGCCGGCGATGAACTGCTGGATTTGTGGCGCGAGGGTCTGCTGGAGCGGCTGGAGCTCGAAGCCCTGTCGGAGCGGCAGACCAAGCAGCTGATGCAGCACATACTCGGCGGAACGGTCTCTTCCCTGGCCGCTGTGACAATGTGGCGGGACGGGGAGGGGAGCCCCCGCTACGTCCGGCTGATGACGGAACAGCAGGTCCGTTTTGGAACCTTGGTGTGCCGGGACGGTGTGTGGGTTCGCACCGCGCCGTTTATTCGGACGGGAGACGTCAGCGAAGTAGTGGACACGGTCCTCAACCGGCTCGATGCCCAGGAACGGCGGTTCGTGGAAATCCTGGCGCTGTGTTCCGGGATGCCGATGACCACGGCGCTGGAACTGGTTCCGGCCGGCGTCATCGACCTCCTCGAAGAGCATCAGATTATTGAGGTGGGTGGCAGCACTCCGCGGGTTGTCCTCACTGCCGGAACCGGCGCGGGCGTTATTGCCGAGAGCATGCCTCCGGGCCGGAAACATTATCTGTGGACGGAAGTCTCGGGCCTGATGGACACCTCAACCATGGAGCCGGCTGAACTGGTGTCCTACGTCGCATGGACCGTGTCCTGCGGTGAGCTGCCTGCACCGGAGGACGCCCTGCGGGCCGCATATGAGGCCAACAACAACGCCGATGGCCGGTCAGCCCTCGGGTTTGCCCGGACGGTACCGGCCGGGATCCGCAGCCAGGAACTGGTGCTGGAGGAGATCCGTGCCCTGCACCTCATCGGTGACCTGGAGGAAGCGGTACGTGTGTTCTTCGGGTTTGAACGGCGGCTCGATCCCGCCGGACGGAGCAGCTACATCCGGCTTCTGCTGCTGCACGCCATCGCGCTGTCCAGGCTGCCCGGCGCAGGGGACCCTGCGCCGGTACTGGAAAAAATCGAGGAGACACGTCCGGATGAAGGAGATACCGCGGATGAACACGCAGCGGTAGTGCTGGTAAAGACCGGGCTGGCCGTCGACCGGGGAAACCCCGACCGGGTCCATGCGGAACTGGCGGCACTGTCCGCAGACCGCCGGCTTGGTCCGCTGACCCGGATTCAGACGCGGGCACTTCAAGCCAATGCCTTGGCAATGTCCGGCCAATTCCATGACGCGCTGGAGATCGTGGATGGGCTTGGCAGCCCGTTGGAGTATCCGGTGACCGCCAGGACATCCGAGGACGTCTGTACACGCATCTTCGACACATATCTTCTTGCGGGTGAGCTCGAGCGGGCCACCGAATTCGTTCGGACCTTCACCGAGACCGGTATCCGGCCCTCATATCAGGGCAGCGCCGGTGAACTGGCCCAAGCGCTTCTGGCGGCATGGAAAGGCCAGAGCGCAGCTGCTGAGGAAGCACTCCCGGGCAGCGTCGGTCAGCTTGCCGTCCGTGATCCCCGGGACATGATGCCGCTGGCGAGAACACTGACCGCGTGGATTCACCGGCAACGAGGACAGAACTCCGCTGCAGCCGGGGAGCTGGCTCAGTCACGCCGGCAAAAACTCCTGCCCGGTGGTTTCCGGCGCTTTCAGATCACGTACTTCACCATTCTTGCCGAGGACCTCGACAATGACACCCGCTGCAGGTTGCTGCGAGAGGAGGCACTCCAGGCCTCGGCAAACGGGCAAACCGCGCAGGCACTGATTTTCCTGTCTGCAGCGTTGCGGTCGGGTGACCGGGAGGCAGCACGGGCCATCCTCCCGCTGCTGCGGCACATCCACGGGCGTTTCGGCACGCTGCTGGGAGAATATGCAGCGGGCCTCCTTGACGCCGATCCGGTCCGTCTAGCCGCAGCAGCGCGGGGCCTGGGCGGTCTGGGGCAGCATGAGCTGTGCCTGGCAGCTGCTCGGACGGCAGCGGAACTGTTGTCCGAGGGCAGCTCGGATGAGGACCGCAGGCTGGCACGGGCCGCACGAAACCTGATGAATTCGAGCCTCCGCCGGATGGAATATGCCGGGGGGCGGGCGGAAACTCTGGCGGAATTGAGCGAATTTGAAGCTGATCTTGCGCATCGTGCGGTTACCATGGCGACCACTTCGCAAATAGCCCGGGAGCTTAACCTGTCTCCTCGAACCATCGAGTGGCATCTGGGCAAGATCTTTGCCAAGCTCCACGTCTCCGGGCGTGCAGAGCTCGCCGAGGTTCTGGCCTGAACCTGACGATGGGGGAATAGGAATGCACGGGTCGAACCCGCGGTCACTGGCAGGCAGGAACGATGTTCTTGCTGCCGTGCTCCAGAGCCTCCGCCGGCCGGGTGGCCACGGCGCCGTTATCGCGGCCGAAACAGGCCTGGGCAAGACCGCCGTCGGTGCTGCTGTTGCGCGTGTGCTGGAGATCGAAACCCCTGTGTACTGGGTCTACTCCAGCCCGGCTCTTAAGAACGTGCCCTATGGTGCGCTCGCTGCCCTGCTGCCAGATCTTGCGCCGGAACAGACCGGATCGTCGCTCGCCGTTATGCGCGCCCTGACAGGCAAACTAGGTATTCGTCGCCAACCGGGCCAGCCTCCGGGAGTCACAGTACCCGTGGTCATCGTGGACGATGCCCACGATATTGACGGCCCGAGCCTTGATCTCTTTGCCCAGCTGCTGGATGCCGGACGTGTCCGCCTGCTCATCCTCACCCGGGCTTTCGCGGACGTGTCCGCGGCACTGCCGCACATGTGGGACGGGCAGCTCAGCCGTCACCGGCTGCCGGCACTCACCGAAGCTGAAACGCAGCAGCTTTGCGAACAGGAACTCCAAGGGCAGGTCAGTGCCACTGCTGCCATTGAATTCGCCCGCCTGACCGGCGGAAATCCGATGTATCTGCTGGCGTTGGTCGAGGAATCGGTGCGCAGCGGTCTGCTCCTGCAGCGGCACGGAATCTGGGTTCTGGCGGACGCCGCGCTTCCCCTGGGGGGACGGGTGGGGGACCTGGTCAAGGCGCAGCTGCGGGGTTTGTCGCCCGAGGACCGCACGGCCCTGGAATTCATTTGTCTCGCTGAACCGCTGCCTTTGTCCGTCGCCTTTGAAATGAAAATGCACAGTTCCGTAGACACGCTTGCGGGGTTGCTTCTGATTCAGGTGGCCACGGAAGAGGACGGCCGCACGGCACTCAGGCCGATGCATCCGCTTTACGGCGAGGTGATCCGCCGCATGGTTCCGGCAGCCCGCAGCCTGCGGTTGCACAAACAGCTGCAGGGAGCGCTCCCCGGAGTGTGTGCGGGAACAGAGGGCCTGCTCCGCTGGGTCGCCTGGTCCCTGGATCTGGGTGCGCCGGTTCCGGCGGAGGTGCTGCTTCGAGCTGCGGAGGCGGCAAATAACCGCTCCAACCCGCGCCTGGCCCTGCGGATGGCCGACGCCGCTGACGGGGGCCCGCAACGGGTCCACGCCCGCATCCAGAAGTCACGCGCCCTGCTGCAGCTCGGAGACACGGAGGCGGCTGCAACGGCCGCAGAGGGAACTCTGGACAACGCGCCGGATCTGGAAAGCCTGAAACAGGCGGTGATGGTGGCAGCGGTTCTTTGTATGGGATCTGCCGCAGGAAACGGTTGGATCCCGGGTCTGGCGGACCGATGGACGCGTGCCGTTGCACATTTGCCGGGAATTCCCGCGGCCGAAAAGGTCCGCCATGCACGCGACGGAGCGGACATGCTCCTGCTGCTTGGCAAAGTCAGGGACGGTGCCTACGCGGAGGCGGAACTTGAACTGGCGGGGGCACTGCAGCACGCGCGCGACGGCGGAGCACAAGAGAGTGTTCTTTTCCTTGAGGCGCTGACCGCGGAGGTCCTCATTGCAACCGGACGGTCCAGGTCCGCACTGGAGCACAGCAGGGAAGCGGTGGCCTTGCTGCAGACCGAAGCGTCCGGTTCACTGCTCTGTGCCCCCTTTGTCCTGCACCGCCATCTGGCCGCCCTGCTCTGGCTCGGTGAATGGGAGGAAATCCGGGAGTGCGTAGCCTCGGCAGATTCTCCGGTGCAGCAGACACTGCTGCATTTGGCTGGAATTGCAGACTTTGCCCTGGGGATGTCTCGATTGCGCACCAATGCAATGGACGCGGCCCTCAAGCACTTTGCCGCAGCAGCCGAGGCAGCACAGGTACACGATACCGAGGGGCTGCTCCGTCTCTCACAGGCTCTCGGGTCATTCGCGGCCGGGTCGCTTGGACAGCGGGAGCTCGCGGCGCGGTTGCTTGAAAGCGCGGAAAACTCACCTCCCCGTGGACCGATTCAATACCAACTGCTGGCCGAAGGCATGGTCGCCGGCGCCTCGGCAGCACAGACTGCAGACGATGCTTCCACGCAGCGGCTGCGGGATGCTGCGGATGCGGCGCAGGACCGCTCCTGCAGTGCCGTCGAATTTACCCTGCGGCATCTTTCTTTCCGGATCGGTGATTTCTCCGAGGCAGCCCGACTGCTGAAAGTCTCCGAAGGTTTGGAAGGACCCCAGGCTCCCGCACTGAACAAAGTGGCGCGCGCCGTCGTCGATCAGGATGTCGCTGCCCTCGTGGATCTGGCGTCAGCTTCAGACCCGGATGCGGAAATGGATTTGCTGCTGATCCGGCAGTGTCTGTATGAGGCGCTGCGGCTGGCGCGGAAGGGTAATGATCGGGCGATGCTGAATCGCATCCAACGACAGATTGGCAGGCAGGGCGGCGGACGCACCCCGCTGCCCGAACTGACCCGCCGCGAACGCGACGTTGCTGCCCTGGTTGCGTCGGGCCACCGCAATGCGGAGATTGCCCGGCAGCTGAATCTTTCCGTGAGGACAGTGGAGGGACACATCTACCGGACATACGAGAAGCTGGGGATCAGCCGGCGGGAGGAGCTTAAGGCACGGTTTCCTTCCCTGGCGGAGACCGCGGCAGACTGGCGGCCCCGGTCACAGCCCGAGTAGTTTGCCGGGGAAACACCAGTAGGTTTTACTCGGGCGGAGCTATTGGGCGCTTCATAGGGTTGGCAGTGTTACTCGGGGTTCAGCCGGTGCGGTCCGATCGGTTCTGCCTGCAGGGTCTTGAAGAACATCCGCGGTCGGGGGGTATCAGCGGATGTCACGGCTCCGTGAAAGTCACGGCAAGACAGTGCCAGGCCGTACCGCTAGATCGTTCCGGTGTCCCGAGTCCCATATACGGAGCCGGCGGCGTCGATGCCCTCTGAGACCGGGGCGTCCCCCCAGCCGCCGCCGGCTCCTTCTGTCTCTTCTTCCGACGTTCGTTTTCCGTATTGCTGTGTCATACATCGCCACGTGAGCGCTTAGAACCGGACATGCGTCCGGCGCTATTCAGGCCCGGCGGACAGATGGAGCCCACCGATGGATCTTGCCGGCCGCCCCCTGGCCCGCACTGCTACCCGCGACAGCCGAACCATGCCCATTCCGCAGTTACCTTCTCTGCAGCTGCCGCAGATCAAGAGTGCTGCCGCAGCAGCCGGGGATGCCCTGACACAGGGCAAAAGCGTGGTGATCGCAGGGGCAGCCGGAACCGGGAAATCCACGGCTCTGGCGCGCGTCCTGGCGCAACTCAGTGAAGAATACTCAGTCCTGCGCCTGCGCGGAGCCGCGTCCATGGCGCAAAAACCGTTCGCCGGTCTTTTTTGGCTGCTGAGTGAGCTGCCTCCGGAAGCACTGTCAAACCCTGTCTATGTGCTCCAGTTCGTCCGCGGTGTACTGGGAGAAAAAGCCGCCGGCCGCCGGCTTGTTGTGGCGATCGAACATGCTGAGGACCTGGACCCCGTGAGCATGGCCATCCTGTTGCAGCTTTGCCGTGCAGGACGCGCTCAGATGCTGGCAACGGTCGGCAACTTGTCCGCATGCCCGGAAGAATTCGTACGCTGGTGGGCCGCAGATTCCGTGCACCGTGAAGATCTGAGACCGCTGCGGCCAAGCGGTACCCGTTTGTTGCTCGAGAGCCTCGCCGGCGCACCGGTTTCCAGCCGCCTCCTGATGGAAGTGCAGGCACGCACCCTGGGGAACCCGCGGCTGGGCACCCTCTTTTTCGAAGAACAGCTCCTGGCTCAGACAGTCCTGAAACGGCGGGGGATCTGGGTATGGACGGGCACCGTCTCGTACGCCGGAACGTTGACGGAGCGGGTCGAATCGGAAACCGGCACGCTGGGCACCGCTGAACGGCAGGCGGTCGAGACCCTGGCGCTGACGGGCGGGCTGTCCCTGGACCTGTTGCTGCGCCTGGCTGACCCGGCAGCGGTTGAGCGGCTCGAGGACAGCGCGCTGATCGAAGCACGGGGGCCTGTGGGCGAGCTGCGGCTGAAGGATCCACTGTTGGCAGAAGCCGCAGCTGCGTTGGTGCCCCACCGGCGGGCTGCTCAGATCCGCGCCCGGCTCGCCGCTGCCGCCGCCTCCCGGGGAAGTGGCGGAACACCCGCCGAGGGAGACTGGGCAGCGCCCGGAACGGGCAGCGCTGAACGGCGGACCCGGGGATTTCCGCCAGGTGGGCCGCGTTTCACGGCTGTGCTGCGGTCGGCGGGCGAGCTCGCGGACTGCGGACAATGGTCCGAGGCACTCGAAGCGGCTTCTCTGTGCATGGACACGGTGGCAATCAACGGTGCAGCCCCCGGACTGCAGCAACGCATGCTCTCAGAGGTGTTCTATGTCTTCCTAAGCTGCGGTGAACTGCGTCGGGGCGCCGACCTCCTGGCGCACACCGATTCATTCATCGCAGGTATGGAGATTCTGGGCAGCAATGACCTGTGTGAGGGGATGCTCCATGTGCTGGGGGGCCGGGCAGACCGTGCCCTGGATTACCTGCAGCGGGCGCTCGCCCAACTCGGCCAGGGGCAAACGCCCGGACTGGCACAGCTGGCAGCAACTGCTGCGGCCTACGCGTGTGTCCTGCTGCAGGACCGGCAGACGGCGCTGGAGTACCTCGATGCTGCAGCAGCCGGCGAAGCCCCGGCCGCTGAGGACCGTTCCGGTGCCGAAGCCAAGCTCACCCGGTGCTTCGCCGGGCTTTGCAGCGCCCGTGGTGTGCCAAAAGATCCGGGCGCACCACGTGTTCCGCCCAAGGGTTCGCCGTCGATGGCCGACGAAGCAGCGGGCGTACCGGATCCTGACAGCCAGCGCGCCTGCCCGCCGCCGGGAGCGGAAGAGACGGCGGTGCGGCTGCCGGCGTTGGCGGCGGCCGCGTTGCACGGTCGCAGCGGCGCAGCAGAAATGCTTCGAGAGGAAGCGGGCCGGTGCACCGGGGCAGCGGCAAGTATGTACCTCGACCTTGCCTGTGGTCTTCTCGAATCCGATGCCTCCTGCATGCTGAGCGCTGCGGAAACGGCACGGGCGCTGGGCCAGTTCCTGGTTTCCTACGAGGCGGCCGGTGGGTCGGCCCGGCTTGCCCGCGCGCACTCTGACCGCGCCGGGCTGCGCGCTGCACGGCGGATAGAAAATGCCAGCTACCGGATGCTGCTGGCCGCCAACTCGGTAACCGACCGCATGATGGAGCTTTCGGAGTTCGAACGGGAACTCGCACTCGGCGCTGCTGCGGGCCGGAGCAGCGCGCATCTGGGTATCGCACTGCACCTGTCGCCACGGACTGTTGACTGGCATCTGGGCCGAATCTTCCAAAAGCTACGTGTATCCGGACGCACGGAACTGCGTGAATGCTTGGAAACGGATCGGCAGCAGGCCTGATACGTACGCGGGCGTGCGAGGAACAGCCGCATACCAGGTGATCGATGCTCTGGACCTACGTAATTCGGCACGGACCCGGAACACCATTCCCAAGTAACCGAGTAGTGCAACTAGGGGCGGCTACTCATGTACTCCCACAGATGCCTTAATACGCTGGTGCCGGACACCATCGCCTGTACCCGTCCGCAGGGCGGCAACAGGTAGCAGCGGCCATCCGGTGATTCACCGGCAGAACTGATTTGACGAAACCGGACACCACCGACATTCGATAGAAGCAGGTCTCACAGTGCAGCTACATGACGATCACCAGTCCCGTAACCGCCGCGCGAGCGCTGATCCGCTCCCGGGAGGGCCCCAGGAGGCCGCCGGCTCCACTCTTTATGACGCACCACCCACGGCGGCGCCGGGTGCCGCCGTTGTCGGCCGGGAAGGGGTGCTCGAAGAAGTGCTGCAGTCCCTCGCCGGCACAGCACAGGGTGCCGGATGCGTGCTCGTGGGGGAAAGCGGTATCGGCAAGACGGCCGTGATGCAGCATGCGTTGCGGTTCCTCGGTGACGGGACCTTCGTGGTCCAGGTCCGCGGTTCCGAGTTCGCCGCCCGCACGCCGTTTGGCGCATTGACGTTCCTTCTCTCGGACCTGGAGCCCGAACTCTCCAACCACCCGGTAATGATTCTCCGGGGCCTCACGGACCTGATCAAGGAACGTGCCGATGGCCGTCCCGTACTCCTGGCGGTCGACAACGCCGAGGAACTCGACGAGTTTTCCGCCATGGTGCTCACGCAGATGGTCCTCAACCGCAGCGCCGGCATGCTCGTCGCGTTTCGGGACTTCAGCTCGGCTCCCGGGGAATTCACCGGTTTGTGGAGGGATGGCATCCTGACCCGGGTGGATCTGGAGCCGCTGACAATCCTCGAGACAGCCGCGTACCTCAGTTCGCTGCTGGGAGGAAAGATGTCCCGGGCCGCCGCCGCGGCGATTCACGGCTATGCCGGGGGCAACCCCCAGCTGCTCGCCCTGGCCGCCGCCGACTTCCAAGACTCCGGGCGGTTGCGTATGCACAACGGCAGCTGGGTTGTGGTGGCGGGTGAGGACATCCGCGGCGGACGTGTTGCGTCGTCGGTGCTCAACAGCGTGAGCGGCTTGACGGCAGCCCAGACCCAGCTGCTTCAGTTGCTGTCCCTGGCAGGATCCCTGCCGCTGCCGGTGGTCCTGGCGCAGCTGGACAGTAGCGAGCTGGACGAGCTGCAGGAACACAGCCTGGTCGCCCTGGATATTCGTCCGGTACCCGACGTCAGAATCAGCAGCCCGGTTATGGCCAGTTCTCTACGGTCCGGTCTGGGACCGGCCAGGCAGCGCCAGCTTTTCGAAGAGCTGGCACCTTTCCTGAACACGGTGGAGGGATTCGTCCTCGACGATGTGCTCCTGGCACGCTGGCTCGAGGCCATCGGTGAGATGCCGCCGGCGCAACTGGCAGTGCGGGCAGCCCGGCGGGCCACGACGGAGGGAAACCCCGGGACTGCGGTCCGGGTGTTATCAGCCGCATTCAGTACGGAGGAAAACACCGGTGCCGTGGTTGAACTCGCCCGGGCCCGAACCGAGCAGGGAGAGTACGGCGCGGCGCTGGGTATCCTGTCCCGTCACCGGGGGAGCGAGACAGCTCCCGACGCCGGGGACAGGATTCGCCTGCTGCTGGCCGAATGCCGGGTGCTCTGCATCGAGGCCACCGGGCTCCGGGATCCCCGGACCGCAGCAGCACCCGCGGAGCCGGCGCGGATGCGCCACACAGACCTGCTCTCCCAAGTGGAAAACGAGGTTGCCGCACTGGGGCTGGAGCCTGGCAGTGACGTCACAGAGCTGAGGCGCGAGCTGATCCTGGCACGGGCCGAATGCCACTCCGCTCATGGACGTTTCCTGGACAATGCGGTTTATCTGGATGCCGAGGATGTCCAGTCTGCCGCCCCGGATTTTGAATTCCGCATCCTCCGTTCAGCCTGGCTGTGCGAGGCATGGGGCATGACCAACCGGCAGGACGACGCCGTGGAACTCGCCGGACAGGTGGAGCGGCTGTTGCCAGGCGCCGGCCTCAGTTCCGGGACCTACGCCCGGGTGGCGGGCAAGCTGCTGCATACCTATCTGATTACCGGGGAGCTGCACGCCTGCGAACGGTTGCTGGATTCCGCCGCCGCAGCAGGGATGGAGGGCGCGTATACCGAGTTGGGACAGGGCTTGCTGCACGCTTTCGCCGGCCGGCCCGAACCGGCGCTCGCCGCTCTGCTTCCGGCAGTGGACCAGCTGGCCGTGGGCGGCCCCGCAGCGTTCCTGCCCCTGGCGGCAGCGGCAGCAGCCTACTGCCACGCTGTGGAAGGGCGGTTCGAGGAGGCACGCCAGTTCCTGCAGATACAACGCGGCGCGGCCGACGGCGGTCCGTGGACAGTGCGGCGCGGTGCCAGACACTTCGCTGCTCTTGCCGAGGCAGCACTGGGGGCGGAAACACCAAGCAGGCGCTTCGCTCTCCTCGCAGCGCAGGATCACAAGCGGAGCGCGTATGCGTATGAGCTTCTTGCCCGCCTGACAGCCATGAGGTTGGGTGATGCGGACAGCCTCGATGAGGTGCTGACCGTGGCAGCAAGCCTGCAGGGAGACTTCGCCGCGCTCTGCGAAAGCTATGCGAAGGGCTTGGGCAACGCGGATGCCCAACTGCTCCTTCGCGCCTCTGAAATGGCCGGCGCCTCCGGCCATCAGCTGCTGGCCAGGGAAATTTCCGAACACGCCCTGGGGATCGCCTCGGGCGCGGGGGACCGCGCCACCGTCCGTTTCATCCACCGCAGCCGCAGGGCCACGGGCCCCGAAACGGCCGCCGAAGCCGCCGACGAAATCCTCGGGGCGCTCACGGCCAGGGAACGGTCCATCGCCCGCAAGGCGGCAGGCGGCACGAGCAATAAAAAAATTGCGGAAGAGCTGGGTATCTCGGTCAGGACTGTCGAGGGGCACCTTTACCAGGTCTATTCCAAACTCCATGTTGGCAGCAGGCGGGAACTGGCGCGCACCATTGCGGAACAGGCAGGAGCAAAGAAATGACAATCTGGGGTCAGAATCGTCAGTTGTTCGGACGTGAGCGCGAACTCGCCGACATTACCGGACGGCTGCTGGACCCCGGGCTGCGCGGCGTCGTGCTCCTCGGCGCCGAAGGCATCGGCAAGTCCTCCCTTGCCGAGCAGGCAGCCGAAAGCCTCTCATCCATCCTGGTTCCTTACTACGTCTGCGGCAGCCCCGTGCTGTCCAAGATGCCGTACGGCATTCTGTCCACGTATCTCGGCCAAGCCAGCCCGGCGGAGATGGAATCCCCGCTGACGGTGCTGCGGACCGTAAGGGCACAGTTCCAGCGGCTGACCGAAGCCAACGGGCTGCAGACACTGCTGGTGGTGGACAACGCGCAGTACTTGGATGAAGCAAGCGCCCATCTTCTCACCCAGCTTGCCATGTCCGGCGAGCTCCGGCTCATGGTGATTTCCCGGGCACGGGCCCCACGGATCCACGAGCTGTTGTCCCTGGCCCGGGACGGACTGCTGTCCCGAATTGATCTGGGCCCACTGTCTCACGAGGCAGTTCACGAGTTCTGCGTCAGCGTGCTTGGTGGTCCGGTACTGCAGGCATCCACCACGCTGTTGAACCGGATCTCCGGAGGCAATCCGCTGTACATCAAGGAGCTGCTGGCCCGCGCGCAGCGGCAGCAGCGGTTGATCGAATCTCACGGAGCATGGTTCCTGAGGGGCAGGCCTGACTGTCTGGACACTTCCCTCGTCGATCTCGTGAAGAGCATGCTCTCGTCCCGGACTCCGGCTGAAAGGAACGTCCTTGAAACCCTGGCGCTGGCCGAACGGTTGCCCCGCGCCGTCCTGTCAACGGTGGCCGATGACGAAGCCGTCCGCTCGTTGGTGATCGACGGCATCGTTGAAATCCTGCCGGACCGGGCTGAATCCGCCCATTTGGTACAGCCACTGCATGAGGAAATTATCCGCAGCCTGGTGCCGGCCGCCCGCAGCGCGGAAATCCGGGCGAGGGTCCTGAACCGCTACACCCTGGGCTCTCCTGACAGCTCCATGGATCCGGCGGACATCAGCACGATGCTTCGGCAGACTGAATGGGCATTGGACGGAGGTGAACGCCTGCCCGGGGAGGATCTTCTGGCTGCTGCCCGGGCGGCAAACGGGATGGGCGACGCAGCCAGGGCCCAGCGCTTCGCGGCTGCCGTAACCGCCCAGCCCTTCCGTGCGGCGGCCGAAGTGGAGCTCGCCGTTGCCTACGCCAAACAGGGTAATTTTGGCCTGGCCGGTGCCCACCTCGATGCTTTGGGTAAGCGGATGAGCGCAGACAATACGGCTGCATTGGACCGGCTGACCCATCACCGGGCGGTGTTTGCCAGCGCACTGATGCTTAGCCAGACCACCGGTAATGGGGAAGGGCTGACTGCCCTGGTGGACACATGGAAGGCATCCGCAGCCATGGCCGAGGACGATCCGGCTGCCGCGGATCAGGTACGGGTGTCGGCCGAGGTCCTCAACGCGTCAGCACTAATCCTCGACGGCAATTACGAACAGGCCTGTACCCGTCTTGCGGCGCTCCCGGGCGACGATTCCCCGCAGGGTTCCGGGGAACTCGCGGTACTGGTCCACGGTCTTTATGCCGAGGTCCTGGCCGCGTGCGGGGATGTGGGGCCGGCCCTTCAGCAGGCCGGTGCTGCCGCCGCCATGCTGGATGCGGGCGGTGGAGGACTGCAGGGGTACGCAGGGTTCGTGTTTGTCCGTCAGGCACAGGCAATGCTGCATGGCGGCCGGTTTAACCAGCTGGAACAGCTGTTGGCACGGATGCATACCGCCCCCCAGCACCAGTTGACCCTGCTCGGCGGCAGCGTGGGCGTATTCGAAGCGGCCCTCGAAATTCACCGCGGCAGGCTCCATGACGGGTTGCGGAAGCTGCGGCCGGCGGTCGAAGCCCTGCGGGAAAACGATCCGGAAAGGTTGCTTCCATATGCGCTCGGCCTGGCCGGCTACGCGGCAACCGTGGTGGCTGACGGAACCCCCGCGATGGGCTTCGGAAGCGAGGTCGGGAAAGTCGGATACACCGGTCCACGCCATTTGTGGCTCACGGCGCAAGCGTACGCGGCCGCAGCAGAAGCCTCCCAATCGACCGAGGCTCCACCCTCGGGCCGGCTTGCCGCACTCGCCGCGGAGGCCAGGGCCGCCGGACTGCACAGCACAGAGAAGGACATTCTGGAACTGTGCCTTGCTGTTGGCGATCTGACCCAAGTGGAACGCCTGGCCGAACTGACCGCCGATTTTGACGGCGGCGAAGCCCGGGCCTTGCACGCCTATGCCGTCGCCGTCGCCTCCGGCAACCCGGACCGGATGGTCGCAGCTGCCGAGGATGCGATCCGGGCACAGAAATACCTTGTAGCGGTGGAGAGCATCGGGCATGCCATCCGTTTCTACGGCAACCACGGAAACCTGCGGCGGCAGCGTGCGCTGATTCAGCAGCTGCGGCGACGGCGGGAAGAGCTGGCAGGCGTGACGGTTTCGTATCTGAGTCCGTCCCTGCATCTGGTCCGACTCACCCGACGTGAGCACGAGATCGTCTCCCTCCTGCTGTCCGGCGCTACCACCAAGGACATTGCCAGCCACTTCACGCTCTCCCAACGGACGGTGGAGGGGCATGTCTACCGGATCTACGTGAAACTGGGCATCAGCCGCCGGGCGGACCTTGAATCGGCTTACCGTGCCCTGGAACCCGGGCACCGGACGGCGTCCCTGCTCTAGCCTTTTGCCACCGCGACGCGGTATCCCCTCGGTGATGCCGTTACGTGGGTAGGAATACAGGTAGACGGCCAGCAGTTCAGGGCACGGCCCTCGGTCCAACCGAGTACCCGTTACTCGTGCCCCGCGTCAGCGCTCCTCCTAGATTGATGCCCGTTGGATAACTGTTGGCGCAGATGAAGGAATGACGGTCTCGAAATGGGTGCTGATATGCAGCCCCGGCTGTTGCCGGGTGCCCCGGCATTGGAAGCACTGGCTTCCTCAGCTGGTGCAGATTCCGCCGGCACACGGCGGGCTCCGCCCCGGCGGAAGGGCAGCCCGGTTGCCGGGCACTTCCGCACACACTCGCCGGCACCGGGGGGCGCAGAGGTCCGCAGCGGGGGCCCGGCTGCATTGCCGGCGGAATCGTTCGTCTTTCCCAGTTTCACCACGCGGCGGGCCTTCAGCGGCGTGGGGCAACCGCGCAGCGCCGCCGTGGAGTGGAACCGCAAGTACTCCCGCATCATCACCGCAATGGATGCCGTAGTGGTGTTCGGGGCGGCCCTGGCCGGACACCTCGTCTGGTTCGGCCAGTCACCCGCTCCGCTGTACATAGGTTCACTCATGACCACATACCCGGTGGTTTCCCTCGTGGTCGGCTGCGCCTGGATGCTGGCCCTGCACGTCTACAGAAGCCGCGATTCCCGGATTACCGGCATCGGCAGCGATGAATACAAGCGCGTCATCAATGCCAGTGTCGTCCTCCTGGGTGTCCTGGCCCTGGTCTCGGTGGTTTTCCAGTTTGATGTGTCCAGGGGCTACATCGGGCTGGTTTTCCTGGCAGGGGTCGGCGGCCTGGTCTCTTCCCGATGGCTTCTGCGCCAATGGCTGCAGGCTCAGCGGCAGCGGGGGCGTTACCTGTTCAAAGTGGTGGTGCTCGGACGCGCCCGGGACGTGAGGTACGTCGTCCATCAGATAAACGCCAAATCCCGTGCCGCCTATCAGGTGGTGGGCGTCGCGTTGACCGGGAAGCCACGGGCATGGCTCGACGTGGACGGGACGCGCCTGCCGGTGGTCTCTGACGATCAGACCGTGGTCGACGCCGTGTCCAGGCTTCAGGCTGATGCGGTGATTGTGGCCGGGCCGACCAAGGGCGGAAGCCGTTATGTCCAGGAACTCGGCTGGGAGCTGGAAGAGTCATCGACGCAGCTCATCCTGACCACCGGCCTGACCAATGTTGCAGGCCCTAGAATCCATTCCCGGCCGGTTGAGGGCCTGCCGCTGATGCACGTTGAACTGCCGCAGTATTCCGGGGCCCGGCACACGCTAAAACGAGGGCTGGACGTGGTGCTTTCCGGCGCGGCCCTGATCGCCCTTGTGCCGGTATTCCTCACCCTTGCCGTGCTGGTGCGCCGGGACAGCCCCGGACCGGTGATTTTCCGGCAGGAGCGGGTAGGCCGCGGTGGCGAAGTGTTCGAGATGCTCAAGTTCCGTTCCATGGTGCAGACGGCCGAAGATGACCTGGCCGGCCTGCTGGACCGGAACGAGGGTTCGGGAGTGTTGTTCAAAATGCAGCACGATCCGCGCGTCACCCGGGTGGGCCGCTGGATGCGTAAATATTCGCTCGATGAACTTCCGCAGCTGTGGAACGTCTTTCTGGGCCACATGTCCCTGGTCGGCCCGCGGCCCCCGTTGCCGCGTGAGGTGGCCCAGTACGGCAACCGCGTCCATCGGCGCCTCTACATCAAGCCCGGGCTCACCGGCATGTGGCAGATCAACGGCCGGTCGGAGCTCAATTGGAAGGACGGGGTGCGGCTGGATCTGTACTACGTCGAAAACTGGTCGCTCGCCGGTGACCTCATCATTCTCTGGCGCACAGTACAGATGCTTCGCAAACCAGTGGGCGCCTACTAAATCCTTCCGGCTTCGGCTGGTCTCACCGCTAAGAAAGCTGAATCCATGCAGACATCACCAGTTCCCGGTGACGGCGTCATCAGCGGCCGCCACCAGTATCGGCGGGATCCGCGAAGGATAGCGGCGCAGTCTGCCGCGGCTCTGCCATCCCGTCAGCGCCGGCAGCCCCTGACCGCACCGGCCCGTGGGCCGGAGTGGTTCTGCATGTGGGTTCAGGAACGTGCCAACAAGCAAAGGGGTTAGCTATGCGTATCCAGATGCACGATTTTTCCGGCCATCTCTTCCCCGCAGAGCTCTCGCGCGAGCTGGTGGCCCGGGGGCACTTTGTCGACCACGTGTACTCAACGCAGTATGCCAGCGGGAAGGGGAAGCTGGAACGGACAGCGGATGATTCGGACCGGCTGACATTTTCACCGCTGACCGCAGGGCAGCCGTTCCGTAAATACAGTCCGCTGGGACGGATCCGCTTCGAACGGTCCTATGCGCAGGCGTGGCAGGAACACGTTCGGGCTACAGCCCCCGACTGCGTTGTGGCCTGCAATATGCCGCTCTTCACCCTGGACGCCTTCCGCCGCGCCGCATCCCGCCGCAAACAGCCTTGGCTGCTCTGGCACCAGGATCTCTTCAGCAACGCCATTGCCGAGGAGCTTAGCCGGCGGCTGCCGGGACCCGCAGCCCTTGCCGGCCGTGGCCTTGTGCGGCGCATGGAAGCCGCAGTGGTGCGGTCAGCTACGCAGGTAGTGGCGATCGGCGAGGAGTTCCGTCAGGCGTACCGGCTCTGGGGTCTCGCCACGGACCACGTGACGGTAATCCCGAACTGGGCGCCCCTGGACGAGATCACGCCCCGTCCGCGGAAAAACGCCTGGGCGGCACAGCATCTTCCGGACGGGCCGGAACTGCGGCTGCTGTACGCAGGAACGCTGGGCCGCAAACACAATCCGTTACTGCTGACCGGGCTGCTGCGGTCGGCACTGGCCGCCGGCCTGCCGGTGCGGCTGATCGTGGCCTCGGAAGGGGACGGCATCGAGATGCTGAGGGAAGACGTGGGCCGGGCACCGCAGCTTCCGGTCACTCTGCTGCCGTTCCAGCCCGCAGCAGAGCTGCCGGATATGTTGGGATCTGCTGACGTGCTGGTAACCATCCTGGAGCCGGGGGCCTCCCGGTTCTCCATTCCCAGCAAGGTGCTCTCCTCCCTGGCGGCGGGCCGGCCCGTGCTGGGCCTGATGCCTGAAGACAACCCCGCTGCCGCTGACATCCGGGCCGCAGACGGGTTTGTCGGTCCGCCCACTGACTTCGGGATTGCCGGGGCGGTGGGATGGCTGCGCCAGCTGAACGGGAATCCGGAGGCCGCCCGGGCTGCCGGAGCCAAAGGGCGCGGTTTGGCGGAAACCCGGTTTGGAATCAGGCCCATCACTGATCGGTTCGAAGCCGTGCTGCGGACCACGGTTCCCGGAATCCCGGAGCCAGCGGATGCAGATGCGGGGAACGGTGCCGCGCCGCGGCTCCGACCGGCGCATGCGGCCTCCCCGCGGGGCTTCCTGCGGAAGGTTTCCTGATGTTGCCGGATTCCCGGGGGCCCCAGGCGGACCGGCGGCGGCAGGACGGGCAGGAGCCCGGGGCGGACGGGAAAGCACCGCCGCCGCGTCGACGTCCCCGGGTGATTGACCTGTCCCGGGCACCTGGCAGCGGTGAATCGTGGGACCGGCCGCGGGCAGTGGTGTACCTCTGGTCTGCCTGTGAACTGTTATTCGTGTCGAACCCCTGGCAGGTCAGCTCACGCCTGCGAATAGCGGTGCTGCGGGCCTTCGGCGCAGACATCGCCGACGGCGTCATCTTCCGTCCGCGGACACGGGTCAAGTCACCCTGGAAACTGCATATCGGTCAGCGCAGCTGGATCGGTGACGGCGTCTGGTTCCACAATCAGGACCACATTTACGTAGGCGCCGACGCCGTGATTTCCCAGGAAACGTTCCTCACCACGGGCAGCCACCGCGTTCGCAGCGACATGGGACTGATTACCAGTCCGATCCGGATCGGCGATGGCGCCTGGATCACCTCTCGCTGCATCGTGCTCGGCGGTGCCAGTATCGGCGAATCCGCCGTTGTGCAGCCGATGACGGTGGTCAAGGGTGAGGTGGGTGCCAACCGTGTCTTCGGAACACCGCTGCGGCCGGAGGAACTGGGGGACCGGTTCCCTCCCGTGGCGGATCCCCGTGTGACCTCTGCCGGCAGAGCAGATGCCGGTGAACCCGACTCCTTGGAACGCGCATGAACGGCGCGGAGGGTGCTCAGCAAACGTGCCTACCCGGCCTGTGCAGAGTCCTGGATAAGGCCCTTGAGAAGCGGGAAGATTTTCGAGGCAAGGTAGGCATGGCCCTGGTCGGTGGGATGGATCCCGTCCATGCCGATCAGCCCCTCTTCAGGGCCGGCAAACCAGCCCTCAGCGAGGGCGTTGATATAGACGACGTCCGCTTCGGAAGCGGCCCGGGCCATCGCCTCATTGTTGGTAGTGATGAAGTCGGGAACGTTGCCGTCCACCCACACGGGTCCGACAACAACAATCTTCGCCTCCGGGGCAAGTTCGTGGATATCGGCATAGAGGGACTGTGCGGCGCTGTACATGGCGTCCCCGTCCTGCCGGCCGTCGTTGCGGCTGCCGAAGACCAACACGACATCGGCGGTGGGGCGCAGCCGAAGCGTGGCCGCCTCGCGGAAAACCAGGCCAGTGGTGCCGCGGGCGAGATAACCGGACCCGGGCTGCGCGATCACATTCAGCTCGATCCGGTCGCCCTGGTCGTAAAAGCGACTGCCGACCAGCCGGGTCCAGTTGGCGGCTCCGGTGCCGCCCTCGGCGGAGCCGCCCACGTAGGAGTCACCGAGGATATCGACCTGGGGAACCTGCTCCGTCACGGGCTGCGCAGTGCCGGCGGGTCGCGGGCTGCCACTGGCCTCCGGCGACTGGGACAGCGAATAAAACGTCAGCACCCCCGCGGCGGTGACGAGGACCAGAAAGCCAAGAATTCGGGGCCACCTGCGAATGAAAGGTGTGATTCGGTGGTGCTCGCGTCGGGTCGGCATTCCTAAAGGTTAGTCGAGCGGCGTCCCGGAATAAACGCTTCCGTAAACAACATAATACTTATTTCAGGGGGGAAACTACGTGAAGAAAATACCCGTTACTGTCTTGATTCAAACAAAAAACGAGGAAAACGGAATTGTCAGCTGCTTGGCCGGACTTACAGAATTCGATGAGGTTATCGTTGTTGATTCCAACAGCACCGACCGCACCGCTGAACTTGCCAAGGAAGCCGGTGCTTCGGTCATAAACTTCACGTGGGATGGCCGGTTCCCGCAGAAAAAACAGTGGATGATCAGCCAAGTGGACACCCGCAACGAGTGGTTGCTCGTGATGGACGCAGACGAATTCCCTACGCCGGAACTGGCCGCCGAACTCCGGTCCATAGCCGAAGACCCTGCCGAACCCCGGGTCGCCTTTGACGTGCCCGTGGCCTACCACTTTGCGGGTGCGGAGCTGAAGCATGGTCACCGCGTAGTGAAACGGACTTTCCTCCGGCGGGGAATGAACTCCTACCCTGACATAGACCTGCTGCATTTTCCCGGCATGGGTGAACTGGAGGCGCACTACCAGCCGGAAGCGCACGGCCCCGTCGGAAGGACCACCGGCAAGCTGGCCCACAACGACCTCGATCCGGTCAGGACCTGGTTCGACCGGCACAATCTCTATTCGGATTGGGAAGCCTCGATCCGTACCCATGCTGAAACCCGGAGCAGCGTTCGCGCGTCCAAAAGCAGCCAGGGGCGCCGATTTGATGCACTCCCGCTGAAGCCGCTGGTGTTCTTCCTCTACAGCTACGTGGTTCGCCGGGGCTTCCTGGACGGCAGGGCAGGCTTCGACTATGCGCTGGGTTTGTCCATGTACTACTGGCAGATTGGACTGAAGTCCCGTGAACTGCAGCGCGAGCAGGCTGCGAACCATGGATAACGCGGAAGGCAGGCGTCACAGCGGCCTCAACATCCTGCAGGTCGGCGGGCTGGCCGGTCCGGGGGCAGCTGCGGGTGGCGTCTGGGCGGTTGCCCGGACCCAGAGGGCAGCCCTGGCTGGCCTTGGCGAAACCGTCGACCTGGTGGGCGGATGGCTCGGCAAGGTACCCCAGGCCGATAAGACGGCGAACGGCGGGAACCCGGTGACACTGTTCCGGGTACGGCGGCCGTTCCCGGGAGCCCGGCTGCGTGGACTGGTAAGTCTGCGTCTGCCCCGCTACGTTGCGGCACGCGCCGTCTCTGCCGACGTGGTCCAGGTGCATCTGTGCCGTGATTTCATCACCACCGCCGCTACGGTCCTGCTCCGCAGGAGCGACACTCCGGTGATTGCGCAGTCCCACGGAATGCTGGCGCCATCGCGCTCGCTGCCGGTCCGGATCTACGACGCCGCCGTCACGCGTTGGCTGATCCGCATCCCCCGCCTCTGGCTGACGTTGACCGAGGAGGAGGAGCGCGGCCTGCAACAACTGGGCGTTGATCCGGTGCGCATGCGCCGGGTAGTCAATGCAACGATCACGTCCGGCCGCAGCTGGGCGGATCAGGAGCAGCAGGTGTTTCTATTCGCTGCGAGGCTGGCTCCCCGGAAACAACCCGCGGTGTTTGTCCAGGCAGCTTTGGAGGCGCTTGACCGCGGCCTGGACGCCCGCTTTGTCCTTGCCGGCCCCGACCAGGGTGAGGCTGCCCGGGTCCGGAGCATGATCGCCGATTCGGCGCATGCGGACCGGTTCGAACTGTCAGGGGAACTGTCTCCGGAGCAGGTGCAGGAGGCCATGACCGCCTGCACGGCGTTTGTGCTGCCGGCCCTGAAAGAGCCGTATCCCATGGCGGTCATTGAGGCAGCGGCGTTGGGAACCCCGCTGATCGTCACCTCCGAGTGCGGCCTCGCGGATGATCTTTACGAGGGGGATGCAGCCGTGCTGGCAGAACCCACGGTAGGCGCCTTTTGCCAGGCCATGCTCAGTGTCGCCGCCGATGCGGACCGCCGGGCTGAGCTGGGAGCCAATGCACGCCGGCTGCATGAGCGGCTGTGGTCGGCCGAGCGGCTGGCCGAGGAACTCCGCAAACTCTGCCTGGAGGTACTCACGGCAGAACGCCGTTTCGAAACCCGTAAGCCCGCTGTCCCCATTCAGCCAAACGCGGGGCGGTCATGAGGATAGCTCCGGCGGCGCGGCGGGGTGCCCCGGCCGCCAAAGACCCCGGGGGCGAGATGCGGCCCGGTGTCCGTTCCGCCGTCGCTCTGGTGGCCTTCCTATTGTTCGCCGTGGTCTTTCCCTTGGAGATCCGGGACGCCCGCGCGGTCTACTTCGACGACACCGATTTCCTGATCCGCTACGCGGTGGCACTGTATGCGGCTGTGAAACTGGCCCTGTTGTTATGGCATAGCGACATACGCCCTGTCGCCGGAGTGTTTTGGATTTTCGTTTACACCGGCATGGGACTTGCACCGCTGGCCCAACTGACCACCGGCCGTTCCACAGCAGTGGCCGTGCAGGTGGACGAAGCTGCGCTCACGACAGCCAGCCTGATCACGCTGACGGGATGCATTTGTTTTGATCTGGCCTACCACCTACGGCTGCGGGCGAGCGGACGCGAACCGCATCTGCGGTTCCGGACGCTGCGCAGCATGGACGTTCTGCGTGTCTTCTCGGTAGCGGCGGTGATGGCGGCACTGGTGTACATCGTCCAAGCGGGCGGTCCGTCGGTGTTTTTCCTCAGCCGGCAGGAAACGGGCGAAGCGCTCGGGGACATCAGTCCGGACAGTGGGCACGCCCTGCGCGCCATCATTTCCTCTGCCGGTTCGGTGGGGTGCCTGACCGCGCTGATCTTCTATCTTCATATCTGGCGTACCCGGGACCGCAGACTGGCCGCGGTGGACGGTCTCCTTATGGCTGCCCTGGTGGTGATGAACATTGTGGTCAACAACCCCATATCGAATTCCCGTTACTGGGCTCTCGCGGTGCTCTTCGGCCTGATGCTGCCACTGATCCGCGGGCGGAAGGGATTATTCAACGCTGCGGTAATCGGGGGAATCATAGTGTCCATCGTCGTTTTTCCTTTGTCGGACATTACCCGCCGGGCGGATGGACAGGGCATTCCGGTGAACCTGGACTCGGTGTGGATGACCATCGCCACCAAGGATTACGACCAGTTCACCATGCTCGCCAACACCCTGGCCTACACCGATGGCCACGGTCTGTCCTGGGGCATGCAGGCACTGGGACCACTGCTGTTCTGGGTGCCGCGCGTCGTCTGGCCCGGCAAACCGCTGGACACCGGCGTTGAAGTGGGCCAATGGATGAACAGCGTCAACCTCAACCTTTCGGCACCACTGTGGGCCGAAGCATGGATCAACTTCGGGTTGGCGGGAGTGATCCTGGTATTCGCCGGGCTCGGCATGCTCTCGCGGCGCTTGGATTCGGGGTTCAGGGCGGAGATCCTGAGCAAGGGATCGGTCGGATACCTGGGCATTTCCATTTTTTCCGGATATCTCTTCATTCTCCTGCGCGGATCGCTGCTCCAGTCCATGGGCAGGCTGATGATCCTCTTACTTTCAATCCTGATCCTTACAGCTGTCTCCAACCGGCGAGAAAGGCTCCAACCATGAGTCAAACCCTCCCGCAGACCCGGGCCACCTTCCGCGACTCGTTCAACCAGCTCAAGCAGGCGCAGAAAACCCGCAAGGGTGTTCCCCTGTACCTGCTGTACGTCAACCGGCCGGCCGGGCGGGCCGTGGCAGCGGCACTGAGGCATACGCAGGTGACACCCAACCACGTCACCTTCGCCGGCGCGGTGCTCACCTACGGCTCCCTGATCTGGCTGGCTTTCGGCGCCGGGGACCACGTCTCGTCGGCATTGGCCGGCGTGCTGCTGGCGCTGGGGTATGTCCTTGATTCGGCTGACGGGCAGCTGGCACGTCTGCAGGGAACCAGCTCCGCCTTCGGCGAGTGGCTCGACCATGCGTTGGACAACGGCAGGATTACCGTCATGCATGTGGCGGCGTTTTGCTTCCTCGCCCGCACCACGGACTACGACCACGTTCTGCTGGCCGCTGCGTGCGGACTGTTCATGCTTGCCAGTTCCTGCATTTTCTTCGGCGGTGCCCTGCTGGACCAGCTGCGGAAAAATACGCATGCACGGAAGGCTGCCGGATCGCATTCGGGGACCCAAGCGCCTTCGGGCGCCGCGGCTGCACCTGCGGCGCCTGCACCGGCGCCCGTCGCCGTCGGCCGGGAGCCAGCCGGGGACGCAGCCCGGACGGGCAGCCGCCGGATGTTGCTGCGGTCGGCCGTAACGCTGCCGGTGGATTACGGGATAACCTGTCTTATTTTTCTGCTGCTGCCCTGGCCCCGGGCGTTCCTGACGGCATATCTGGTACTGGCGGCCGCACATGTGCTGATGTGTGCGGCGTTCCTGCCGAAGTGGCGTTCCGAGCTACTGGCGCTGGGTTAGGTGGGGGGATTCCGCCGGCTGGTCACCTTCGCGGACCAGGGCGTCTCCAGCGTTTCCAACTTTGTGGCGGTGGCGGTTGCGGCCAATGTGGCAGGCGCAGCCGAATTCGGTCAGTTCTCGCTGGCCTATGCCGGACTGTTGTTGTTCCTGGGCGCCCAGCGGGCCCTGGTGGGGGAGACACTGCTCGTGCGGTATTCCCAGACCGGCAGACTGACCCGGGACGTTGCCTCGGCAAGCTTGGGCGCCAGCCTGCTCGTAGCTGTTCCCACCATGGCGCTTTTGCTGGCCGGAGCGGTGCTCTCCGGCACAGAGACTTCCCTCCTGTGGCTGGTGATGGCCGCGGCATCACCGTTTGTGCTGCTGCAGGACAGCATCAGGTACCTGTTCATCTGCCAGGGGCGGCCGGCGCTGGCATTGCTGGTCGACGGACTGTGGGCGGTTGGGTCCATCACCGCAATGCTGGTGGCTGCCCGGTCCGGCAGTGCGCTGTGGGTGGTCCTGGCGTGGTGGGGTGCAGGTGCAGCGACGGCGTTCGCGGCCGGCCTGATCCTGGCACGCAGCGTCCCGGCTGTTCCTGCCGGTGTCCGCTGGCTGCTGCTCAACAGGGACTTCGCTTTCCGTTACCTTGCCGAATTTGCGGCGCTTAACGCCTCCACGTTTGGTGTGCTGTATTTTCTCGTGTTTCCGCTGGGAGCAGCGGGGGTGGGTGCGCTCAGGGCGGCGCAACTGCTTTTTTCGCCCCTGAATACGGTGTTCGGCGCGATCAAGACGGCAGTCATTCCCGAGTTGGTCCGGACCCGGGGGACCGGTGCGTTCCGCAGCAGGCTGCTCGAGACCTTCGTCCTGGTACTGGTTTTGTGCCTGGGGTGGGGTGCTGCCGTGTTGATGCTCCCGGCAGCGGCCGGCGAGTTCGTGCTGGGAGATACCTGGCGCAACGCCTCGGAGCTGCGCTGGCCGTACGCGGTCCAGTACCTGGCCATGGTCCCGTACACGGTCCTTCTTGCCTATTTCCGGGCCGCCCAGCTCAACCGGTTGTCCACGCTGATGCGCGGGGTGCTGGCTGCCCTGACTCTTGTATTGCCGCTGGCGCTGGCACTGGGCGGATCCACTGCCGCCTCGGCGTGGGGCTTTACCGGTTCGGTCGCAGTTGCAGCAGCGTGCGGCCTGGCTGCCGTACGAGCGGGGCGGGTCCGTTCCCGCCGTGCCGCGGACGCTTTCGTGCCCGCGGAATAGCCGCGGGCACGCAAAAGGCCTTCCGTTGATGCGCTTTACCATCTGCGCACCGCCCGGAAGGCCTTTTCGCTGGCAGGTCAGCCCCGGAGCCCTAAACGGGCCGGCCCGGGACCGGTCAGTGGTGCTCTATCCCTTGCTGAACGCTTTGTTGCCCTGGCTGTCCCGCACAATGGCCGCTTCAGCTTCAGCCACGGGGGAGGCCGGGTCGCCGCCTTTGCCGCGCATAACGGGCAGCGGTGCTATGCCGTAATCCGACAGATAGGCCGAGTTGGCATCGGGGCCGGACCTCGGAATCCGGTTCAGAACCATTCCCACCACGTTCGCGTTCACCAGACTCAGCTGCTCGACGGTCTTGGAGAGGTTGTGCTGGCTGACTCGGGTGGCTCCGACGACAAGAAGGATGCCGTCGGTATGGCGGGTGAGGATCGCAGTATCGGCGACAGGCAGCACCGGTGGAGCGTCCAGAATGATCGTGTCGTATTCTGCTTCGAGTTGTTCTATGAGTTTCTGCATGGCATCAGACCCGAGCAGCTCGGTGGGGTTTGGCGGCAGCGGTCCTGAGGTCAGTACGGACAGGCCACCGGTACCCCAATGCTGGGTTGCTTCCGCCAAGCTGGTGCGTCCGATCAGCACTGTGGTGAGGCCAACGCTGCCTTCCAAGCCGGTAGCGCCGGATAGCGAGGGAAGCCGCAGATCAGCGTCAACCAGGATCACGCGCTGGCCGCTTTGCGCAATGCTCAGGGCGAGATTCAGGGCAACCGTGCTTTTGCCCTCGCCCGCCTGTGAGGACGTAACCACCAGCGACTTCATTTGCTGTCCGACGGCGGCAAACTCAAGGTTGGTCCGCAGCTGCCGGAAGGCATCGGTTCCGGAACCCCCCAAGATGGCTGGCATACCTGTGTGCCGCGCGGATTCGGTAATCCCGCCCAGTAGCGGCAGATCTGTGGACTTGCGCAGATCACTCTCCGTGCGCACATGGCGGTCAAGAACATGGCGGAGAACTGCCACCACCAGCCCGAGGGCGAGTCCATACAGCAGTCCCAATGCCAGGTTCAGCGGAATCTTGGGACTGGACGCGGATGCCGGCGGCTGGGCCGTATCCACAGAGGTGAGGCGCATGGGGGAGGGCAGCCCGTTGGTGGGCCGCTCCAGATCGGCGACTGAGGAGATCAGGCTGGCCACCACGCCGTTGGCGATGTCCGCCGCACGTTGGGGGGAGGAATCCACCGCCTGGATTTCGATCAGCACGGTATTTTTCGAGGTCCCTGCTTTCACCTTGTCAGCCAGTTCCTGGGCGGTCATGTCCAAATCGAGGTTTTCGATGACCGGGTTCAGGACCTGGGGCATCCTTACCAATTCCACGTAGGACCCGACCCGGTTCAGGGAGAAGACGCTGCCCTGCTGGAGTTCGGCGGAGGTTTGAACATTCTGGGTGGAGACAAACAGATTGCTGGTGGCGGTATAGGTTTTGGGCATCAGCATGGAAATAGTTCCGGCTGTGATGAGCCCGATGAGTGCAAATGAGACTATGAGCATCCAATTGCGGCGAAGGATGAGTATTTGTTCGCGCATATCCATTGGTTACCCCTTCCCGTGGATAGGCAGATGGCGGAAATTGAAATAGGAGCTGCAGGTGAAAGTCATGAACGGAACCAGGTGTAGCACTGGTCCGATTCCACCCGTGCAGCGTCGGCGCCGATGGTGACCGGAGCGGACCCGTCATGAGAATGGAGGAGCTCCCCGGAGCCTGCGTAGACAGTAAGGAGGCATCCCTCAGGCTGCCCGTATACGCGGTAGCTTCCAGAGGCGATAGAGGGATCTTTGCCGTGGGGTGCAGCTTCTCCCACAGAGAAAACTCCATCGGGGAAGCCCAGGCCGGCCCTTTCCAAGGTTGGCTGCAGCTCAGGGCACAACGCGGCGACGGCATCCGCTGTGTCCGGCGTCGGGCTGATGATGAGTTCACTGATAACTGACTCTTCATCAATCGCCCGGGCACTCAGCAGCCGGTCACAGCGTTCCTGGCCTACCTGCAGCACGGCGTTGGGGTCAGTGCCTTCGGGCACTTTGTCCTGAAGATATTGCTCCTGCTTTGCCTCGAATGATGGTTCCGGTGCCGGCTGGGGCGACTGCACCACTACTGCGTCCGGAGCTGCCGGGGTGCCATCGGCCGTGGTCGTTTCGGGTGCGCGAGTCGGGGTAGCGCCGGTTCCCTTAGCGGGCGACGACGACGACGAAACCGACGGTGCCGCTTCGGGGGAAGGATCGGAAGAACTGCATCCTGACATAGTCAGTGCCGGCAACAGCAGCAGTACCAGGAGGGATGGTTTGAGACCGGTTTTCATGGAATGCGCTTTCTTTCGAAGAAACCTGCAGTACGGGTGCTGCCCCTTTGGGGGCACGGTTAGGGGCCGAAGACCAATGTCAGGACCGGCCGGCGGGTGGAGGACGCTTCCTTGGTGTAGAACCAGGCATTGTCGGTGCCTGCGCTGGTGATAGCCAGGTCAACGGACCCGGACAGGGCCGCCGAGACAGCTGCCGGGTCCAGGTCCACGGTGTAGGCGGTGTTCGCTGCCGTCGGCGAAACGGTGCCCAGGACCGTGCTGCCCAATGCCGGACGGGTGTTGTAGGTGGTACCCGTTTCCGTCCAGTCTCCGTTCACCGCCTGGATGCTGTGACGGTCAACGGAATTGCTCAAGGGGTCGGAGGTCGTGTACACCCGCAGGGTGGCCGACAGCAGCCGCATGCCTGACGGAACGCCGGTGCCTGGCGTGAACCGCAGGTACGAGGTGTAGGCCAGCGATCCCCGCGACGCCATGGAGGCAGAGGTTCCATACGCCGCATTGGGAGCACCCTGGTTCACATAGGTATCGGCGGCCGGGGACAGGGACAGGGTCACAGGTTCGGTGGGAGGGGGACCGGCAACAGTGGCCCTTGCCTCGCCGGACGCCCCACCCGTATTCCCCGCTGCATCGACGGCGATAACCCGGTAGTAATAGGTGCCCGGCTCCAGATCCGCATCGCTGTAGGAGAGTGCGGAACCCGGGGCAGTAGTCAGCAGGCTGCTGTCCGACGGTGTGAAACCTCCCGTTACCGAGCGGAAAACCCGGTACCCGGTGACGCCCACGTCGTCGGAGGCGGCATTCCAAGTGAGTGCGGCCGCGTTGCCGCTGACCGTGGCTGACAGGCCGGACACGGTGCTGGGCGCCGTGGTATCCGGCACCGGTTCCGGCTCGGCGGGACTTCCTCCGCCGGCGGTGTAATGCGCCGTCACCTGGGCGGCACTGAGCGCTACGGGGTATGCCGCGAATTCGTCGATGGCCCCGGCCAGATAATTGCTGGCGGGACGTTCCGGCCAGGTGGTCAGGCTGTCGCCGCCCACCCGCCAGGAACCGGTGTAGGTTTGTCCGGCCGGTGTGGGGCTGTTGGCAACGGCAGCGCCGTCCACATAGAGGGTGAAGCCGGAAGCAGTCTGCACCGCCGCCGCGTAGTGCCACGCGTTGTCGTTGTAGGTCTTGGCGGTGCTGACGCTGACCGGGGTGTTGGCCGCGTTAAGGACGCCGAAGGCCAGGGTCCCGGCTGTGGTCATGTACAGGTGACGGTCGACCATGCCGCTGGAATTGCGATCGCCATGGCGGTTGGGCTGGCCGGAAGCGAAGCCAAAGATCTTGCCGCCGCGGACGGTGTCGGTCTTGAACCAGGCTTCGGCGGTGTACGTGGCGGGAGCCGCGTAGCGCTGCTGTCCGGACACCTGGTCGTCCACGCCGTCAAACACGCCTGCGGTGCTGCCGGGAACTGCGCCCTCTGTGCCGGCCAGAAGAGGGCCGCCGAAGGTGATGCCCCGGTTGTTGCCTGCAGAGGTGTCTGCAGGGGCAGTGGCGCGGCTGTCGTCAAGCCGCCAGTAGGTGGAGGCGCCGTCGCGGAGCACTGCAGCAGGATAGGGCTGGGTAGCCGTGGCTGTGGTTACGGCGACCTGCGCGGAGAGCGCACTGGTAGTGGCGCCGTCGCTTGCCCGCACCCGGTAGGTATAGGCGGTGCCGGGCACCGCCGTGCGGTCGGTGAAGGACAGTTGGGGTGTATCGAACCAGGTGGAGCTGCCGGTCACGGTGCCGAGAGCGGTGCTGCTCCCGTTGCGGTAAATGCTGTACGTGAGGGCGGAGTCGTCATTGTCCACGCTTTGCGTCCAGCGAACCTGGTTCTGGCCGGCGGTGAAGCTGACCGCGCTGACGTTGGCCGGGGCGCCTGGCGCGGCGGACGCCGGGCCGGGACCGAAGCGGGTCAGGCTCTGCTGCGCGGTGCCGTTGGCGGTCGTGAATTCGCCGGCGACCCACAGGACATCGCCGCTGCCCCTGCTGGTGGTTTCCAATGCCCGCGGGCCCAGGCCCTCTCCGGTGCCGTCATTGGTGTCGGGACTCCAGCCGAGGAACGGATACGGATTGTCGATGTCCTGTGCGGAGAGGTGCCTGCGGGTGCCGTCGGGAAAGCCGCCCATGCTGGAGCAGTCGTGGACATGATGCCCGGAGTAGAGGACATCCTTATAGGGCAGCACCGCCTGCGTGGCGCCTTGGCAGGTGTCCTTCCAGATCTGCTCGTAATTGTTGTCCAGGGAAAGCCGGGCCCGTCCGTCGAAGGATCTTCCGCCCATGCCCTCGCCTGCAACGTAGAAGCTGGTGCCGTCGCTGGTGACGTCCTTGATCACGGCCGTGGCAGGAATGTAGCCGGCTGATGGATAGGTGCGCACATTGGCGCCGGCGGCCCGGTCCACCACCGCCATCGCCCGGGAATCGGCGCCGTTGACAGTGCTGAAGTCCCCGGAAATCAGGACGACGTTCCGGCCTGCGGGGACGTCCAGGGCACGGCCCACGCCGTCGGCCGCCGGCGCCCACGGAAGCAGCGTGCCCGAAGTGCCGACGGCAGCAAAGCGGGCGCGGCTGCTGCCATTGACCGTGGTGAAGTCTCCGCCGAAATACACGGCGTCGGCAGTTGCGGAGATAGTCCTCACCGTGCTGCTCACCGTGCCGGGCCGGAAGGAGGTGTCCACCGTGCAGTTGGGCAGGTTGATGGCGGCCAGCCGGTTCGCTGCGACGCCGTTGACGGTAGTGAAATTCCCGCCGACGTAAAGCCGGCGGCCGTCCGGGGAGACATCCATGGCCCGCACCGTGGCTCCCGTTCCGCCGGTGAAGGACAAGGAGCATGAGGTGGGCGTACCTGTGTAGGCATCAAAGGCGGCGAAATTGACTGCGCTCCGGGACTGGCTGTTGCCGGCGGCTGTGCCCGGGGGCCGCACCTGGGTGAACGTACCGCCCACGTACATCACGCCATTGGCTTCCGCCATGGCCCAGGCGATGCCGTTGGTCTGCCACGTGGGCAGGGCAACCGCGGCAAAAGCCACACCCGGGGACAGGGCGGTGGCCGGAGCGGCCATGCCGATCAACGTCGCGGCTGCCACTGCCGCAGCCGAACAAATAGCCGCAATTTTCTTACGCACGGTTGTACCGCCTCATGGACTGGGGACGGGCCTGAGGCCCGAAACTCTTTGGAAGCCTAGCCTTGGGATTCTGCGCGTCACACGGTGGCGTTTACGCGAATCGGCGCCATGAGTACCCGGGCTTATGGTGCCTTTACTCGTGTTTGCCGGCCCCCTACGCGATTGTCATTAATTCGCTTTACCGGCCTCAGGAAATGGGTCAAAGATGAAACCCATACTTCACTGACACCATGCCTGGGGGTTGTACAAAAATGACAGTTCGGATCGGCTATGCCTCGGGTGTTTACGACCTCTTTCACATCGGCCATCTGAACCTGTTGAAGCATGCCCGCAGTCAGTGCGACTACCTGATTGCAGGGGTTGCCTCCACCGACATGACCAGACGGCTCAAGGGAACCACACCGGTTATCCCCCTTGCCGAGCGGTTGGAGATCGTGCGCAGTGTCCGCTACGTCGACGGCGTAGTGGTTGATGAGCACCTGAATAAGGCGGACACCTGGCGGGAAGTCGGTTTCAACGTGTTTTTCAAAGGCGATGACTGGCGGGGCACCGACAAGGGAAACCGATTGGAACGGGACATGGCTCGAATAGGGGTTGAAGTCGTGTATTTCCCCTACACAGTGGCCACCTCCTCCACCGTACTGCGCCGAGCCCTGACCCTATTGGAGGGCGGTCGTTCCGGGGACGCAGTCCTGAACGCGTGAATCCGCGGCGCGATCCCGGGCAGGGGCTGCTGCCGGTCTCCGGACTGACCCGCCGTGAAGTACTCACTCTGGGCGCTGCGGGACTTGTCCTTGCCGGCTGCTCCGGAAGGGTTGAAGCGGACGACGAGCTGACCGGCACACCTGCGCCCGCGCCCGTTCACACCATTGAGTCCATGCTGGCCGCCACCCCGTTTCTGGTGGCCCACCGAGGATCCTGGGACAACTGGCCCGAACACACCATGACGGCGTACCGCGAATCGGTCAACGCCGGCGCGGTGGCTCTCGAAGTATCGGTCAGCGCCACCTCGGACGGACAGCTGGTCTGCCACCATGACCTCAGCACCGAACGCACTACCGGGCGAACGCTGGTGATCAAGGACTCCACCTACGCAGAGGTGTCGGAACTGCGGGTCGATGCCCGCGCCTGGTTGGGTCCCAAGACGGCAACAGAGAAAATCCCGCTGCTCAAAGACGTTCTGGATGCCTTCGCCGCCACCCACGTGATCTTCATCGATGACAAGCAAGGCACCAACGCCACGGCTTTGCTGGACCTTATGGACACCTATCCGGAATCTCGCAGCCATTTCATCTGGAAGCAATCGGCGGAAGCAGCGCAGATCGATGCCGTATCCAAGCGCGGATACTCCAGCTGGGGGTACTTCACCGCGGAACAACTGGACCTCGTACCGAAACTCGCCGACAGGTTCACCTTCCTTGGTGTGCACCATGCGGCCTCCGACACCGCCCTGGCGGAGGTGGTGGCCACCGGTAAGCCTGTGATCTGCTGGGAGGTGCATACGCGGGAACTCCGCGACCGTCTCCTGGCACTGGGGGTGTCCGGGCTTATGTGCGCAAACCTTCCCTATCTCTCCACGGACGAGCCGATTGCTACCTCCGACAGTTTCGCTGACGGGACCCGGGCAGCCGGAGACCTCCCGTGGATGGTGAGCCAGGGGTGGGGCTTCCAGCCAGAATTGAAGACTGCCGAAGGAACCCTCCTGATGTCCGCCGCCGCCAACAGCAGCTACCGGATGGGTTCCCTGGGGCCGGTGCAAAGGCAGATTTACAGTATCCGGTTTGACATGCGCTGGCCCCGGACGCTGCCCCCCGATGACGCTCTACACGCCGGTATCGCCTTTGGACAGGACGATGACCGCGCCTACCGGGTCCTGATACCAAGCGAGGTGGGCGGCTACCACCTGGTGGTGCGGTTGACCGGGGAGATGACGCTGCTGCTGCGCAGCCCGGGTGAGTCCGGCGGACTGCGCCTGGGCATGGTGGATACGCAGCCGGTCAAGGTTGGAGAGTGGATGTCGTTCAAGATCGACATTGACCCGGACAGCATCCGATATTCGCGGCTCGACGGCGCCGGCTGGTCGGGCAGCACCTCAACGCGCAAGTACCGCGGCGGATACTTCAGCCTTACCCGCAACTATTCGGATGACAGTCCGGTGGAATTCCGCAGCGTTGAGGTTACCTAGGCACGGATCCGCCGTATCCCTGCAGCTAGTCCGCGTCCTGCAGTTGCTAACCCCACGCCCAGCGCGGCTCCGACTCCGTTGTTCAGTACGTCCTGCATATCGCCTTGCCGCTGGGGGAGGAACAGGTCCTGGAAGATTTCGACGCCTCCGGCGATGCCGATGCACATCAGCAGCGCCGCCCACCAGAGCCGCGGTTTAAGCAGGAGTGCAGCGAGGAGCCCTAAAGGTATAAAGAGCAGCACATTGGCCGCTGCTTCCGCGGCAGCGTAGTCCACCCAGTCTGGGAGTCCGTGTTCCTGCAGCCGGCGGATGGTGCGCAGCACCGTCCCGTAGACGGGCCGGTCCACGGGCCCGGGGGCCAGAAGCACAGCGCCCATGGCGATCAGGACACCAGCGGTCGACAGTAGAAGCACCACCCGGCGGACCCACCGCGGGCGTCTGTCCGCCGCGTGCCGTGCGCCGCCGGCTGCCCGACGCTGACCCTCCCGTAACCCTGGTGGTCCTGCCGGCACGGACTACCTGCGTCCCTGCTGGTTGTGCGCGGCAACCTGCGCAGCCGTCAGGGCGGTGGGATAGACGGCGAATTCGTCAATGGCGCCCCTGAAGTGCCGGCTGGTGGGAGCATTGGGCCAGGTGGACGGGATCGAGTCTCCACCGATCCGCCAGGACCCCAGGCTGACGGTGTTCGCGGAAACCGTATTCGAGGCCACCGCTGCTCCGTCTACATAGAGCACCATGCCGGCGGGCCCCTGGGTGGCCACCACGTGGTGCCAGGCGTTGTCGTTGTATCTGGCGGGGGAGGTGACAACCACCCGGGTGCCGGACCAGGTGCCGAACACGAGGTTCCCGGCGTTGCTCATATACACGTGACGGTCATAGACGTTGCTGTAGCCGAGGAGGGTTCCATTGCGGCGGGGCTGCGCGTTGCCGAAGCCCAGGATCTTCCCGCCGGTGGTCGTATCAGTCTTGAACCAGGCTTCCGCGCTGAACACTGTCGGGGCGTTGACGCGCTGCTGACCGTAGATCATGTCATCAACGCCGTCGAAGCTGGCCGCGCGGTTGCCGTCGCTGCGCAGGGCGCCGGCAGATCCGGAAAGTGCTGCCCCCAGATTGGGCAGGCCCATCTTGTTGCCGTTGGAGGAATCGGCTGCCGCGGCCTGGGAATCTCCCAGCCGCCAGTAGGTGGTGGCTCCGTCGTCCCGCACCATGGCTGGGTACGGGGCCGCCGAGGTTGCCGTGGTGATCTGCACCTGTGCGGACAAAGCGCCGGACCGCCCGCTCGGATCGGTGGCCTGCACCCGGTAGGTGTACGCAGTGCCCGGCACCGCAGTGGTATCGGTGAAGGACGCCTGCGGAAGGTCCCACCAGCGCGACGAGGAATTGACGGTTGCCAGCGGCGTGGCGGAACCGTTGCGGTAGACGCGGTAGGTGAGCTCGGAATCGTCGGGGTCGGAGGTGGACTGCCACCGGATGGTGTTCTGGCCGCCCGCCCGCGACTCAGCGCTGACAAACCGGGGGGCGCCGGGACCCGCGGTGCCTGGACCGGGACCGAAGCGCGTCAGGCTCTGTTGCGCGGCTCCGTTCACGGTAGTGAATTCGCCACCGGTCCAGAGGACGTCCCTGCCGCTGCCAGCGGTGGTGTGCGCCAGTGCACGCGGGCCGATTTGCTCTCCCTGGCCGTCATTGGTGATGGGATTCCATTGGTACATGGGCGAGGGCCCGATGATGCTCTGCGCGCTGAGGTGTACCCGCGGTCCGTCGGGAAAGGAGTTCATGCTGGAGCAGTCGTGGGCGTGGTGTGCTGCGTAGAGAGTTGAGGCATACACCGAAACTGCCTGGGTGGCACCGAGACAGGTGTCCCGCCAGACCTGGTTATAGGTGTTCAGGTCCAGCCGGGCACGGCCGTCGAAGACCCCGCCGCCGGTGCCCTCGTTGCCGATATAGAAGCTGGTGGCGTCGGAGTCAATGGACTTTACCGTGGAGGTTTTTGGAATAAAGAAGTTGGGATAGGTGCGGATATTGGCGCCGGTGGTGTTGTTCAGGACGGCCAGGGCCTTGGAATCCGCGCCGTTCATGGTCAGGAAATCACCGCCGGCGAGCACAATATTCCGTCCGGCCGGAACATGCAGTGCCCGCACCGGCTCGTCGGCTGCCGGTGCCCAGGGCAGCAGCGTGCCGGTGGAACTGACCGCGGCCAGGCGGTTTCGCGCTGAACTGCCGACCGTTCGGAAGTCCCCGCCGAAGTACACCCCTGAGCTTGTTGCCTCGATGGCTCGCACGGTGGCGGAGACGGCCGCAGGCCTGAAGTTGGTGTTCACGGTGCAGCCGGGCAGGTTGATGGCCGCGATGCGGGTGGTGTTGACACCGTTGACCGTGCCGAAGCTGCCGCCGATGTACAGGGTTCGTCCATCGGGGGAAACGTCCATGGCGCGGACGGTGGCGCTGCCGCCGGTAACGGAGAGGGAACACTGCACGGGGTTGCCGGTGTACGCGTCGAGGGCGGCAAAGTTCACGGCGCTCCTCGATCCTGCACCGCCGGCGCCGACGCCGGGCGGACGGATGGCGGTGAACGTGCCACCGACATACATCACCCCGTTGGACTCAGCCAGTGTCCAGACAATGCCGTTGGTCTGCCAGGTGGGCAGGTTCGAGGCAGCAAACGACACTCCAGGGGACAGGGCGGCTGACGGTGCGGCCACGCCGATCAGTGACGTGACGGCGAGCACAAATGCTCCCAGGACAGCAACGATTCTCTTGACCATTTCGAAACCCCGGTCTTTGGTCCCAACGGCGCCGTGGAAGGTGCGCCCGGTAAGGAAGCTAGACCCCTTTGCTTCAGCGCGTAACGGGTGCGGACTACCCGTTTTCATACGGAACCTACCCGGTGGCGCGTTCAGACGCCGTCGTCGTTCCGTGCCCGCACCGCGGCCGCCGTCGTCCGTAAACTAAGGCCCGGCTCAGATGCGCTCCGTGGCCTGCAGTGGGATGATTAGCGCAGACTTACGTTGCGTAATGGTGCACATCACCTGGACGCGCGATCCAACGGCCAGCCAAGGAGATTCTTCCGTGCCTGTGATTTCCACCCCCGACACCCTCAAGCCGGCCACCGGCCCCATCGATAACGCCGAAGCGCAGCGGATCCGCAACGATTTTCCGATCCTGGACCAGGAGGTCAACGGCCACCGGCTGGTGTACCTGGATTCGGGTGCCACCTCGCAGAATCCGCTCAGCGTGATCGAGGCGGAACAGGAGTTCTATGAACAGCGGAATTCCGCCGTCCACCGCGGTGCCCACAGCCTTGCGGTCGCCGCCACCGATGTCTACGAGGCGGCACGCGAAACCGTGGCGGGCTTCGTCAACGCCCGCCCGGAGGAACTGGTGTGGACGTCCAACGCCACCGAGGCGCTGAACCTGCTCGCGTATTCCTTCTCCAACGCAACGCTCGGCCGCGGCGGGGACGCTGCCCGCCGCTTCGCGCTGGGCGCCGGAGACGAAATCGTGGTGACGGAGATGGAGCACCACGCAAACCTCATTCCGTGGCAGGAACTCGCGGCCCGCACCGGCGCTGTGCTGCGCTACATCCCGGTGGACGACGACGGTGCCCTGCGGCTCGAAGAAGCCGAGGCCGTCATCGGTCCGCGCACCCGCATCCTGGCCTTCTCGCATGCCTCGAACGTGCTGGGCACCATCAACCCGGTGGAGGTGCTGGTTGCCATGGCCCGGCGGAACGGAGCCTTGGTGGTGCTGGATGCCTGTCAGTCCGTGCCGCACCTGCCGGTGGATGTAAAGGCCCTCGACGTGGACTTCATGGCCTTTTCCGGACACAAGATGCTCGGCCCCACCGGCATCGGTGCGCTGTACGGAAAGGCCGAGCTGCTGAACGCCATGCCTCCCTTCCTGACCGGCGGTTCCATGATCACCACCGTGACGATGGAACGGGCCGAATACCTGCCGGCTCCGCAGCGGTTTGAGGCAGGCACGCAGCGCATCTCCCAGGCCATGGCCCTGGGGGCGGCGGCCAACTACCTCACCGAGACAGGCATGGACCGTATCCATGCCTGGGAGTCGGCGCTGGGCCAGCGTCTTGTCTCCGGCCTGGAACAGATCGACGGCATCCGGGTCCTGGGACCCAAGGCAGGGCAGGAGCGGATCGGGTTGGCGGCGTTCGACGTCGACGGGGTCCACTCCCACGACGTCGGACAGTTCCTGGACGACCAGGGCATCGCCGTCCGTGTGGGCCACCACTGCGCCCAGCCGCTGCACCGCCGGCTTGGACTGGTCTCCACAACGCGTGCCAGTACCTACCTCTACAACACCACCGACGACGTCGATGCATTCCTGGCCGCGGTTGCCGGCGTCCGTCCCTTCTTTGGAGTGAAGTAAATGAGTTCGGACCTGCAGCAGCTTTACCAGCAGATCATCCTGGAACATGCCAAGCAGCGCCGTGGCGACGGTCTGGTCGAGGCTCCGGACGGAACCGCGGTCGGGGAATCCCACCAGCTCAACCCCACCTGCGGCGACGAGATCACCCTGCGCGCCACGGTGGACGGATCCACAGTGGACGGGATCAGCTGGGAAGGGCAGGGCTGCTCGATCTCGATGGCCTCGGCCTCCGTGCTGACCGGGATGATGACCGGCTTGGACCGCGGACAGGCAGCGGAACTGGTCGAGGAGTTCAGGACGCTGATGCGTTCGCGCGGCAGTGTTGAACCGGACGAGGAAGTGCTGGGTGACGCTGCCGCTTTTGCCGGTGTGGCCCGCTACCCGGCGCGGGTCAAGTGCGCCATGCTCGCCTGGGTGGCGCTGGAGGATGCGCTGGACAAGGCTGTCCCGGCAGCCTAGCGTGCGGCCTGCCCCTGTAGGTATTGGGACCGGCGAGGCAGGTACCTAACACTCTTCCGAGAAGGCCGGACCTGGGATTGGCTTCAGGTATCTCGCCGCCCGTTCCCAGAAGGGCCGGCCTCATTCTCTCGGGGGGACAATTTGCCTAAGCGTGCAGTGATTACGGGTATCACGGGCCAGGACGGCTCCTACCTTGCCGAACTCCTGCTGAGGAAGGGTTATGAAGTCCACGGTCTAATCCGGCGTGCCTCCACGTTCAACACATCGCGGGTGGAGCACCTCTACGTGGACCCGCATGACCCCAATGCAAAGCTGTTCCTGCACTACGGGGATCTCAGCGACGGTTCGCGCCTGGTGACGATGCTTGCGGGCCTGCAGCCGGACGAGGTCTACAACCTCGCCGCCCAGTCCCACGTGCGTGTCTCCTTCGACGAGCCCGAACACACAACGGATACCACGGGCATGGGCACGGTGCGGCTGCTGGAAGCCGTCCGGCTGGCGGGCATCGACACCAGGTTCTATCAGGCCTCATCGTCTGAAATGTTCGGTGCTACGCCGCCGCCGCAGAACGAGTCGACGCCTTTCTACCCCAGATCGCCCTACGGTGCCGCGAAGGTATACAGCTACTGGATTACCAGGAATTATCGCGAGGCGTACGGCATATTCGCCGTGAACGGGATCCTTTTCAACCATGAATCCCCTCGGCGCGGGGAAACCTTCGTGACCCGGAAAATAACGCGGGCGGTAGCTGCGATCAAGGCAGGGCAGCAGCAGTACCTCTACATGGGCAATCTGGATGCCGTCCGCGACTGGGGTTACGCGGCTGAGTATGTGGAGGGGATGTGGCGCATGCTGCAGGCCGATGAGCCCGATGACTATGTGCTGGCCACGGGCGGCAGGTACACCGTGCGTGATTTCCTCACCATCGCCTTTGAACATGCCGGTCTCGACTGGGAGGAACACGTGAAGTTCGACGAGCGGTACCTTCGTCCAACGGAGGTCGACGCACTTGTCGGAGATGCCTCCAAGGCGCAGGAACAGCTCGGGTGGAAAGCCACGGTGCATACTCCCGATCTGGCCCGCATAATGGTGGACGCGGATATCGAGATGCTCAGGAATTCCGGCCGCAACTGGATCGATACCGTGAACCTGGACGCCTGGAATGGCTGACAGAGCGCCGGTTCGGGCCATGGACGATACGGTCTTTCAGCCGGCCGTCCTCGATCGCGATGCGCCCTTCTATGTCGCGGGCCACCGCGGACTCGTCGGCTCGGCTATTTGGCGCAAGCTCGAATCCGAGGGTTTCTCCCGTCTGACCGGCAGGACTTCTGCCGAACTTGACCTGCGGGACCGGGCCGCCGTCTTCGAATACTTTGCCAACGCCCGGCCCCGCTACGTGGTCCTGGCCGCGGCAAAGGTCGGCGGCATTCTGGCCAACGCAACGTATCCGGTGGACTTTCTAACCGAGAACCTGCAGATTCAGCTCAATGTCATGGATGCCGCCCGGGAACACGGTGTGGAACGCCTTCTTTTCCTGGGTTCATCCTGCATCTACCCGAAGTTTGCTGAGCAGCCCATTCGCGAGGAGTCGCTGCTTACCGGGCACCTGGAGGAAACCAACGACGCGTACGCGGTAGCAAAGATTGCCGGCATCATGCAGGTCCAGGCCGTTCGGCGCCAGTACGGACTGCCCTGGATCTCGGCCATGCCCACCAACCTTTACGGACCCGGTGACAACTTCTCACCCGAAGGATCCCACGTTCTGCCGGCACTCATCCGCCGCTATGACGAGGCCGCACGCCAGGGACTGGGTAGCGTGACCAACTGGGGAACGGGTACACCCCGGCGTGAATTCCTGCATGTGGACGACATGGCCGCTGCCTGCCTGCATCTGCTTGAGCACTATGACGGACCCCGGCAGGTCAATGTGGGAACGGGGACCGACATCACCATCAGGGAGCTCGCCGACCTGGTGGCGGAAGCCGTGGGCTATACCGGGGACATCGAGTGGGACAGCTCAAAACCTGACGGCACGCCGCAGAAACTCCTCGACGTCTCCAAGCTGTCCGATGCCGGGTGGACGGCGCAGATCAGCTTGCAGGACGGCATCCGGGACACGGTGTCCTGGTTCCGGAACCATCTGGCGGCGGTTCGAAGCTAGTGTCCCCCCGGGGACGGACAGGACGGTGGCTGCGGCCTAACTCGCTCGGCTCAGGGGCGGCCCATGCTGCGGTAGGTCCACCCGACCGCCCGCCACGCTGCCGGGTCCAGAATGTTCCGTCCATCGATGATGTTCTTCTCCGACACCAGGGCGGCCGTGGACCCGGGATCCAGGCTGCGGTACTCCTTCCACTCCGTCAGCAGCACCACCGCGTGGGCATTGCGGAGGGCGTTGTCCGTATCCGGTTCGTAGTTCAGCTCGGGGAAACGGCCCTTGGCGTTCTGCAGCGCTTCGGGGTCAGTCACCGTGACGGTGGCACCCTGGAGCTGCATTTGGGCCGCTGCGCTGAGCGCGGGGGAGTCCCGCACATCGTCGCTTTCGGGTTTGAAAGCAGCACCCAGAATGGTGATCCGCTTGCCCAACAGGGATCCGCCGCAGATCTCGCGGGTCATCTCCACCACCTTGGAGCGGCGGCGCATGTTGATGGCGTCGACCTCCCGAAGGAAGGTCAGCGCCTGGTCCGCACCCAATTCCCCGGCCCGGGCCATGAAGGCACGAATGTCCTTTGGCAGGCAGCCGCCCCCGAAGCCCACGCCTGCGTTAAGGAAGCTCCGCCCGATCCGTTCGTCCATGCCGATGGCGTCGGCCAGGGCCGTGACGTCCGCCCCTGATGCCTCGCAGACCTCCGCCATGGCATTGATAAAGCTGATCTTGGTGGCGAGAAACGAGTTCGCCGCGGTTTTGACGAGTTCCGCGGTGGCATAGTCCACCACCATCCGCGGGGTGCCTGTGGACAGTGGAATGGAATAGACCCGGTCCAGGGCGGCGACGGCGGCGTCCGCACCGGTGCCGGGAACTCCGTAGACGAAGCGGTCCGGATCGAGGGTGTCCTGGACAGCATGGCCCTCGCGCAGGAACTCGGGATTCCAGATGAGGACGGCGCCCGGGGCCTCTTCGGAAAGCTGATCTGCCAGGCGTGCAGCGGTACCTACCGGAACCGTGGATTTACCTACCACCACGCTGCCCGGCTTCAAATGGGGCACCAGGCCGTCGACGGCGGCATCGACATACCGCAGGTCTGCCGCGTACTCGCCCTTACGCTGGGGCGTGCCGACACACACAAAATGGACGTCGGCACCGGCGGCGGCGGCCGTGTCGGTGCTGAAGCGCAGGCGTCCGCTCTCGAGGGCTTCGGCAAGCAGTTCGGGCAGCCTGGGTTCGAAAAAGGGTGCCCGTCCGGCCGCGAGGTCCGCGATCCTGGTGGCGTCGACGTCGATCCCCACCACGTCATGGCCCAGCCGGGCCATGGAGACTGCGTGGACGGCACCCAGATAACCGCACCCAATAACGGAAATATGCACTGTTCCCCTATGTTCATCGCGCTTATGCAGGCCTCGTCAACCATATCCTGCGTGCTGCGCCGGATGGTCAGGGCAGGTGGGGAGGCAGCTCCACCCGGAAGGTGGTGCCAACGCCGATTTTTGAGCTAAAGGAGATGCGTCCGCCATGAGCTTCCACAATCGATTTGGTGATCACGAGACCCAGGCCCACGCCGGGAATTGCGGCTTTCTTGACCTGACCGGTTCGGAAGAACTTAGTGAAGACCTCCCGCTGATCAGCCTCGCTCATGCCTATGCCGGTGTCCTCGACCTCCAGCACCAGGTTCCCTCCTTCCGAACGGGAACGCACGGTGACCGTGCCGCCGTCGGGGGAGTACTTGATGGCGTTGGAGAGCAGGTTGTCCAGCACCTGGGAGATCCGGGCCGGATCCACCGTGGCCACCAGGTCCTCGGCGCAGTCACAGTCGAGGTCCACGCCGACGGCAGCGGCCCGGGGCCCCGCGGAATCCAGGGCTACACGTACCAGCTCGGCAACGTCCGTCATGGCGGGGTGCAGGTGCAGTGTTCCGGAGGCCGTGGTCAGCAGGTCCGCGACCAGCAGCAGCAGGCGCTCCGCGTTGCGTTGGGCCACCTGCAGCGCACTTTGCAGACGGGGCGGGATGCCGGGGAGCGCCTCGTCGTCAAGCACCAGGTCCAGATAGCCGATGATCGAGGTCAGAGGGGTCCGCAGTTCATGGGAGACGCTGGAGACAAAGTCCTCCCGGGCATTCAATGCGTTGACCATCTCGGTAACGTCGCTGTAGGCCAGGACAGAGCCGGTGAACCTGCCGCCTTCCCGCATGGGTCGGGCACAGACAGCCAGGGCGCGCTGGCGGTCGCCTGTTCCCACCCAGATCACGACGTCGGAAAAGGCTTCCTCGCGCATTGCCCGCTGGGAGGGGCGCAGGTCCAGGGATAAGGGTGTGATCTGGTCCAACCCGAAAATCCTGGCATCGCTGTCCGTGTCTCCGGCGTGTAAGAGTCCGGCCAGGGCGTGGTTTGTGCGCTGCCTGCTGTTCATGAGAATGGTCCGGCCGGCGGCGTCCACGGCCATAACGCCCACGTCCACCGTCTCGAGCACCGCGTCCAGCAGCTGGGACCGCCGCCGGGTTTCCTGCAGGCTGGCCTGGAGCTCGGATTCGATGGCAATCAGGCGTTTCTGCTGGGAGGTGGTGTCGGTCTCCATGGACGAGGCCACCACACAGATGCCCAGCATCACGAAGGGAATCAGCAGCGGCGCGGCCAGAGTATCCGCTCCCGGGAATCCTCCGGCCTGGAAAAACAGCGGGGCCCACAACACCAGCGTGGTGCACATATAACTGAGTACCCATGCCAAAAGCGGCGCTGCCCCGGACCAGGCCATCCAAAAAACGGGAAAAACGGCGAGGAAACTCAAACCGATCACAGAGTTTCTGCCCTCGTAGTACAACCCTCCGACCACCGCGAAATCCAGCACAGGAATACACCAATAGGCCAGCGGCGGGTATTTTTCCCAGGGAACGGCAACACACGCCACCGTCAGAACGGCGAGAAGTGCCACGGCGAAATGGAAGCCGGTATTCCCAAACAGGGAGGGGTCAACCACTGCCGTAATGAGGAGCGCCACGGCAACTGCGATCACAAGCGGCAGCTGGCTCACCAACAACCGGTACCGCAGGCTGAGCTGGTTAAACTGCGAGGTCATGCCCGTCAGGGTTGCCACTTGGTCTTTGAGACTGGACATGAAAAAGGAAACCCCCGGATTCCTATAGAGATAGCTCAGATTATAGGGGTGCTCCTGTAGAATACCGAGCTAGGGGAGCGGGGAATCAGAAGGTCTCGCAGGACAGGAAAAAATACAACATGGAAATTCAACGCGTAGCCGTCATCATCGAGGACGATGCGGATATCCGCGACCTGCTTAATGCGGTGCTCCAGCAGTCAGGATTCAAAGTCTTTACCGCCCCCAACGGCTCCGCGGGCGTTGAAGCCGTCAGGCTGCACAATCCCAGCGTGGTCACCTTGGACCTGGGCCTGCCGGATATTGACGGTTTTGAAGTCATCCGGCAGTTGCGGCAGTTCAGCGATGCGTACATCGTGATGCTCACAGCCCGTGCGGAGGAGCTCGACACCCTCATGGGTCTTGAAGCCGGCGCAGACGACTACATCACCAAGCCCTTCCGCCCGCGGGAGCTGCGTGCCCGCATCTCCGCCATGCTCCGCCGGCCCCGTGGCGAAGCGTCCGCTGCCGAACCTGCGGACTCCGGCACCTCTTCCCCCAGTACTTCCGGCGCTCCTGCCGCCCCGGCGGCTCCTGTCTCGGCGGCCCCCTTCGCCTCCGCGCCGGTTTCAGCCTCGGCACCCGCCCCGGGCACGCTGGCCCATAACGGCCTGACCTTGAACCCCGGCACACGCACCACGGAGATCGACGGCCTGAATGTGGAGCTGACCCGCACCGAATTTGACCTTCTTCACGCCCTCCTTGAAGGCGGCCGGCTGGTGCGCACGAAGACGGACCTGGTCCGCCGGCTGCGGGGAGAGGAATACGACACCGGCACCTTCATCAGCGATGCGGATGAGCGGACCGTGGAGGTGCATGTAGGTAACCTCCGGCGAAAGCTGGGGGATGACTCAAAGGCGCCCCGCTGGCTTGAAACCGTCCGCGGTGTTGGCTACCGGCTGGCACCCCAGGGCTGAGCTGCCGCGGAAGAGTTCCTTGCGGTGCGGCCGGAACGGGTCCTGACCCTGCCGCAGCCCTGGCCGCGGCAGATTAGCCACATGGCCCGGAGGGTTCCGGGTCAGGCGGCAGGAAGCTCCACCGTGAACTGAGTACCTTTCCCCAAGATACTTTCCACTCGGATGCTGCCGCCATGCGCTTCGACGATATCCCTACTGATTGCCATGCCGAGTCCCACGCCAGGGATACCGGCCCGCCGGACCGCACCGGTGCGGAAGAATTTTTCAAAGACCCCGCCTACGTCTTCGGCGGCCATGCCCATGCCGGTGTCCGCTACCCGGAAGCACACCCGGCGGACGTCCTGCCAGGCTGTCACCGTGATAATCCCGCCGTCGGGAGAGTACTTGATGGCATTGGACAGCAGATTATCCAGGACCTGTGCAATGCGCTGCGGATCTCCGATGATCGGCAGCGTCTCGGGAGCAGCGTTGACCAGGTCTACGCCGGCCTCGCGCGCCCCGGTTTGAACGGTGCTGATGCCGTTGCGGATAAGGTCCGCCAGACACATGGGCTCGAGTTCCAAGGATACCTTCCCGGATGCCACGGTCAGAAGATCGGAGACGAGCCGGAGAAGGCGCTCACTGTTACGCAGCGCCACCCGCAGGGATACCGGGATGCTGCCTTGCAAGCAGGTGTCCTCGGCTTCGTCAAGCGCAAGTTCGAGGTAGCCCATGATGGACGTGAGCGGAGTACGCAGCTCGTGCGAGACGCTGGCCACGAAATTGTCCTTCGCAGCCAGGGCATCGGCCAGGGCCGTGACGTCGGAGAAGACGATCACCGCACCGTTGAACCCGCCGTCGCCGTCCCGCATCACCTGAGCTGAGGTATTCATGGCGATCTGGCTGCCGGGAGGCCCCAGCCACAACTGGGCATCGCGGAAATCGGAGCCGAGCAGGGAACGGGCAACCGGGCGCTGGTCCGGGGGCAGCGGGGCGCCGTCGAGGGTATAGAGGAACAGATCGCGTTCGTGCGGCTCGGCGATCCCTGCCGGCAGAGCCTGCTGTTGCAGCAGCTGCTGGCGGCGGTTCATATGCCGGGGTATGCCGTCTTCATCGACGAGGAGGATGCCGACGTCGATGGCGTTCATAACGTCATCCAGCTGCTGCGACTTTCGTTTGCTTTCGGCGAGTGCCTCTTCGAGCAGCCGGTCCTTATTCTCCAAGGTCTCACGCTGGGAGCGGATGTCCTCACGCAGCACGGACACGGTCACCGCGACGCCAAGGCTGACCAGGGGAACCAGAAGCGGAGCGGTCAGGCTGCCGCCGTCGACCTCGCCGACTCCGCCCAGAAGAAACGGGTGCCACACCGAGAGCAGGGGGCAGATGAAGCTCAGGTAGCGGGCAGTCACGGGAGAGACCCTGGACCAGGACATCCAAAATACAGGGAAGACGTGCAGGAGGCTTAGCCCGGTCAGGATCCCGGCGCTGCCGTGATGAAGCTGCGCGATGGCAACGAAGTCGAGCAGGGGAATGAGCCAGTAGGACGGATACCAGATCCGGTTCCACGGGATGGCGATGCAGGCGAGCGTCGCTACGGCCAGGGTGACCAGTCCGGAAACAAACTCCGTGCTCTGGAAGACCTCCGGTAACTGCCAGGCGGCAAGGGCGCAGATCAGTCCCACAACAATGACCAGGGGTGCCTGGCTGACTGCCGTGCGGTAGCGCAACGGCAATTCATGGAACTGGGAGCTGATGCCGAAAAACTTTAGCGTCGACTGCGACAACTTCGACATGCGTAACCCCCTGTAAGCACAACAGGGTCTAACGATACCGGGACGAAGACACCCGGGATGACATGGCTTTCAGCGGACCGTGCAGTGCCGGCAACGGTCAGGCGGGGGAAAACAGCCCGGGCTCACTCAGGCAGGCCATGGTTTCAACACCGCAGGCATCAACTGCGGCTACCATTTCCGCCAAAGCGGCGACGTCGCGGCGGACGACGAGCTCCTGCGCCGCGGCTGCGAGTGCGGAGAGCCGGACGGCCCCGGCCATATGACTGGAAATCTTGATGCTGAGGACCACATCCATGGCGGCGTCGAAGTCCGGGCGCTGGACGGCCTGCTGCAGGCGGGCAAGCCGGCTGTCCCACATGGCCACGAAGTTGGAGACAAACCGGTGGCATGACTCGGCGCCGACCTGATCGCTTAGCCCGCGGATCTTGTCCAGGGAAATCAGCTGGGCCTCGAGGTGGTCCAGGGGTGCCATTAGCTGGCGGTCCGGGGATGGCGGACGGCAGCGACCGGCTTCTGCAGCGTTGCCGGTGCAGCGGCGGGCAGGTGCGGATACCCGTCCGGTGGAGACTGCGGGGGAGGGGGAGACAAACAAAATATCCTTTGGAGGGTGGGGCCGCCGCGGGGCGTCCGGATCCTGGTCAAAACCGGCCGAGTGGTTCCGGCCGATACCCACACGGTCTCACCCCAACCTCAGGAAAACTTGTCTGCAACGCTCAAGATCGAGGCAATATTGCAGCCCGCCGCTTGCCGCCGTGTCGCCGTCGCCGCACCCCATATACGGTCAGGGCACCCAGGGCGGCGCCCAGCGAATTGGCAAGCACGTCTTGGACGGTGGCATACCGACCGGGCAGGAGGAGAAACTGCACGGTTTCGATGGAACAGGATGCAACCAGGCCGGCGACGGCGGCGAGCCAGGCGAAACGCCGGGTGATGCATGCGGCGCAGAACAGACCAAAGGGAACAAACAACCCAACATTCGCCGTCCATTCCACCAGGGCGTAGTCGAACCACTCCGGGATGCCCAGGGAATGCAGGGCACTCAGGGTCTGACGGATCATGCCCGCAGATCCGGCGTCCACGGGGGAGGGCCAGAAGGCGATAAGGGTGAGGGCGCCTGCATAGAACAGGGCACAGAGGGTGAGGCGCCGGCGGCGTCCCGTATTGGAGATGAACATGGTCACCGGTGACGGCGCTCCCAGGCGAGGAGCTCATTCACTGCGGGCGTGAGCTGGCGGAGCATTTGCTGGTAGACAGCGTCGCTGCGGCGATAGGGGTCAACCACATCATCTTCCTCGGGTCCCGAAGGGTGCACGCCGCGCAGCCTCAGCGCCCGGGTCAGCGCATCCTGCCAGCGCTCCCGAGCGGGGGTGCCGGGATCGGCATCGACAAGCGGCAGCAGGCGGGCCAATTCGCGCAGGGTGAAGGTGCGGCGCAGCAGCCCGGGCGACAGTTCCACAACATTGCTCCGGTGCCCCCGGGTCAAAGCCAGAACGAGGTCCTGTTCCGGAAGCATCTCCGCGGTGAGTTGCCGGGCGGCGAAACCGGCGGCATCGCCGCCGAAGATATTCACGAAACCGGCCACATGCGGTTCGATTCCGGCGCCAACAAGTGCGCCCGTTCCTGCACTGCTGACCTCAAACTCACCCGGGGCCATCTGGTCCAGTCCGGCTTGGAGCAGGCGTTCAGCCAGGGGGGAACGGCAGATGTTGCCGGTGCAGACGGTCAGGATGCGGAACGGTTCGGTGCTTGTTCTCATGTCACCAGGCTTCGGTCGGGGCCGGTTTCCGGCCCGGAAGCGGCCGGTTTAGCTGGTGTTGAGGTTACCTTGTGTGGCGCTTGAGCTTTGCCGGAATGTTTCACGAACACTGTGTTTGGGCGGCGTTGTTTCTTGAGGGGAGGGCAGCAAAGTAATACCCAACGGCGGGGAAAACCTTCCACTGCCAAAGACTTTCGAACAAGGGGAACACAATGAACAAGATGGCAAAAGGCGCACTGGCAACCGGCGTAGGCGTAGCTCTTCTCCTTGGCGGTGGCGGCACCCTGGCAGTCTGGAACGAGACCGAGAAGGCCAATGCCGGCACGATCGCAGCCGGTACCTTGGATCTGACCCCCGGAGATGGAATCTGGTCCTCCAACGGTGTTGATATCGCCGACATCAACGCCTACAAGATCGTCCCGGGTGAGACTCTCTCCTACCGCCAGGACCTCACTGTGGATCTGAAGGGTGACAAGATGCGGGCCAACCTCACGGTGGACACGTCGAAAGTCCTTACGGGCAACTTCAAGTCAGGGGACCTCGAGTTGGTCCAGGCACCCACCCTTAAGGACGCAGCCTCCAATAAGGTCCTCCCCAATACCGTACTTACCCCCACCAAGACCGGAGCTCCGCAGACCGTCACCGCATCCGTCTCCTTCAAGTTCGATGCTGATGCACTCAGCAGCGTTGGAGCCACGGCAGATCTTTCGAGCGTCTTCTACAAGCTGGACCAGATGCCCGTTAGCAAGTAGCACCTGCTCCGGCAATCTTGTTCTAACCCCCGGTTGTGTGCGGCGCGCCGGCTCCGCGCACAACCTGTTCCCTGGAGACACAGCTAATGAAGAGCCTTCGAGTACTGAAAGCGGCGGGACTGATCCTCACTGCAGTGGTACTTGGGTTGATGACGGTCCAGGGAACCTATGCGCTCTGGAACAAAGTAGTTCCATCCAATGCCGGCACATTGCAGGCAGCAGATTTCAACGTCCTGGTCAACGGATCGCCGATGCCGGCAGCGCAGATCAACCAGCTCGAGATTGGTCAGTTGGGCCGGGGACCGGCGAACGCGAAGTATACGAAAATTGAGATCGCCAACAAGGTGAACGTGACACCCGATTCACCTCTGGTTCTCCAGGCGTCCGTAGCTGGGCTTACACCCGTGGACAACTTTGGCGGGAAACTGACCGTCAAGACAGCACGGGTAGCAGCGACAGCGGACTGCAAGACAGTTGCCTACCCCGTAGCAGCTCCGTCCGGGCCCATGGTCGTTACGAAAGATGCTCCGCAGACTCTTTGTTTCAAGGTTGAACTGGCTGCGGATACTGCTGCAGCTCACATGGGGAAGCCCATCACCATCCCAGTAACCGTGACCGTCGCCCAGACGCCGGTAGCCCAGAAGTAGACCGAGGATAGGAAACCGCAATGTCATCCACGAACCGCAAAGCAGAGAAGCCTTCCAGTGTGCTGGGGCTTATCGGCGCCGGCGTGAGCTACATTGCCCTCTGCCTCACGGTACTTGCCGCACTCGCCTTGGTGATTGTTCCCATGGTGACCGGTTCGCAGACCTACAGTGTCCTCACCAGCTCGATGGCCCCCAAGTACGCTCCGGGCACTTTCCTGGTGGTGAAGCCCGTGCCCTTTGAAGAGCTGCGCGTCGGCGACGTCATTACGTACCAGATTGAATCGGGCAAACCAGCCGTCATCACCCACCGAATCAGCTCCATTAGCGCCACCCAGACCGGTGAACGTCAGTTCATCACCAAAGGCGACAATAACGATATTGAAGACGAACGGCCCGTGACCGAACTGCAGGTACGCGGCAAACTGTTCTACGCCGTGCCGTACGTCGGTTTCGTAGCTAACACCCTGGGCAACTCTGACCGCGGCACGGCCGCACAGTGGGGCGCCGTGGCGCTCATGGGCTACGGCGTCGTGAGCCTTGTCAGCGGCATCCTGGCCAAGAAGCGCGGCAAGGACTCCGAAGACAACTCGGGCCAGGAATCCGGCGACAATTCCGACCCCGATTTCCCCGGCTACGGCAGCGAAGATCCGATGGACCCGTTGGAGCACGATGATCCCCGCCTTGATGACTGCGAAACCTGTGAGCACCCCCGGCGGCACCGTCACCTGATCGAGACCCGAAAGCACGCGACCGTCTAATGAACTCTCCAGCACCACGCAGGGCACAATGGGGGCGGTGGTTGGGTGTAACTGCTGCCGGATCCGTGCTCGCTGCGCTGTCCCTTGCCGGTGCCCCGGCCGCGTCCGCGGCAGGCGACAACCTCCAGTTCAGCCTGGACGGTCAGCAGTTCGAAACAACACTCGCGAGCCCCGTTTTTGCCGAATCCTTCGTTTACGTGCCCGGCTCCACATCTTCGGCTGCACTGTGGGTACGCAACAACAGTCCGGAACCGGCCGCGTTATCCTCCGCTGCGGTGATGGTCCGGTCCGATCCGGAACTCGCGGGTTATCTTGGCCTCCAAACGGGGCTGCAGCCGGATCCTGCATCCCGTGCCGTCCTCGGCGGGCAAGGGAGCTGCACCGACGTCGGCCGGTCTTGGAACATAGAGGCCGGCGGAAACGTGAAGCTGGATTTCATAGCGGATCTCGCTCTGGAAGCACCGAATGAGACCCGCAACCGCTCGGCAGAATTCGATATCGTCTTTGTACTCGAGTCCGGTGCCGCGGGAACCGGTCCCCGGTCCGTGTGCGCGGCACTTGGCAGCACTCCCGGTGAACCCGGTGGGACAGGCAATCCGCTGACCGGGGGTACCGGGGACGGTGCCGATGTTGCCGATACCGCAGTGCGGCAGAACGATAGCGACCGGCGAGTCATCGATCTGGTGACTGTGCCAGGAACGCAGGGTGCGGCGGCCACTTCCTCCGGTTTCGTTGCCCAGGCCGCTGCGCCCGAGAGGGCCGGCGCGGACCAAGCCACGCCAAAGGGTACTGCCCCGGAGGCAAAGGTGCCCCGGCCGGACGTGGAAGCAGCAGGCTTCCAGAGTACGGTGGAACCAGTCATCCGCTCCCTGTCCGGTACTCTCCTGATAGCAATGTCGGTCGCTTTGGCCGCTGCAGTGGTACTTCGGCTGAGGGAAGGTCGGCGGCATGGATAAGAAGCAGTTGGGGGCTGCGCCGGAGCACGAACCGGTCTCACCCAAACAATCCGGTTGGTTTACCCGGCTGCGCGCACAGCCGGGATTCCGCACCGCTGCCGTTGCGTTTTTCCTGACCGTGGCGCTGGGTGCGGGTGGACCGGCCGCTTACGCCTGGTGGAGTGCCTCCACCTCGGGGTTGATCACCGGTACGACTGCGGCCCCCGTCTTGCCGACGCCAAGCAGTCCGGCCTGCAGAGCCGGCACACCTAACCGCGTCGAATGGGCAAAGATGACGGGTGCGGATCCCGAAGCTGTGTACATCCTGACCTTTGAGTTGGCGAGCATGAAGGGCACGCCGGTTTCCTACGCCGTAAGCACGGGCGCCCCGGTCAACAACAACAACCGCCACAGTGTCGAGCCGACCAACCTTGCGGATCTGTTTAGGACATTCGGGGATTCGGGGTCGATTATCAAACCTGTGGAGCTCACGGTGACCCTACGTTCCGGTATCGTGTCTGTGCCCGTCGGCAAGAATCCGGTCCTGATAAAGGAGTCGGATATCTATCGGGCATCTGCCCCGAGTGGATCACCACGAATGGGCTACTACTCCGCAGGCGTATGGGGAAATTATCCCTGTTCTTAGCATTTAGCAGCCCCTGCCGCTAGCCGGCTTCGCCCTCCTGATACACATCCGGAATGCCGTCCCGGTCATCATCGCGGCGCTCCTCGGCCTCGATGGCCCGGTAGCGGCGGTTGCGAACCGTCAGCAGCACCGACGCGATGAGCGCCGCCAGCACCGAGGCAGCGAGGATGCCCACCTTGGCGTCGTCGTTGTGCGCTGACCCGACAGCGAAGCTGAGGTCATTGACCAGCAGGGAGACGGTGAAGCCAATACCGGCCAGGATGCCGATGCCCAGCAGGTCGACCCAGCGCAGGTCCGGATCCAGCCTGGCTTTGGTGCCGGCGGTGATGCCCCAGGTGGTGAGCAGGATGCCGATCGGCTTGCCCAGCACAAGGGCAATAATGATGCCGATGGCAACCGGATCGGCCAGCACACGGCTGAGCCCGTCCCAGCCGCCAATGGCGACGCCGGCGGAAAAGAACGCGAAAATCGGCACCGCGATGCCGGTGGAGATGGGACGGAACCGGTGCTCGAAGATCTCCGAGAGCCCGGGTGCCTCCGGGCTGGCGGGGAGCTTTTTCCGGTCCGGACCGCGGCGCAGCACGGGGACGGCAAAGCCCAGAAGCACGCCGGCAACGGTGGCGTGCACGCCGGAGGCATGCATCAGCGCCCACGTGGCCAGGGCCAGCGGCAGCAGGATGACCCAGGCCGGCCAGCGGCGGGTACCGAAGAATCGGGGTGCGCGCTGGACCAGAACCGTAAAGACAGCCAGCGGCACCAGCATCCACAGCAGGTACAGGGGTTGGACGTTGTCGGAGTAGAACAGGGCAATGATGGTGATTGCGATCAGGTCATCCACCACGGCCAGGGTCAGCAGGAAGATCCGCAGGGCGCTGGGCAGGTGGGAACTGATGACTGCCAGTACAGCCAGGGCAAAGGCAATATCCGTAGCAGTGGGAATGGCCCAGCCGCGCAGGCCGTCGGAACCGGCAATCAGGTTGACCGCCACATAAATAAGGGCCGGAACAACGACGCCGCCGAACGCGGCGGCAATCGGCACGATGGCCCGGCGCATGTCCCTGAGGTCGCCGGCGACGAATTCCTTCTTCAGCTCCAGACCGACCAGGAAGAAAAAGATGGCCAGCAGGCCGTCGGCCGCCCAGGTGCCGATACTCAGTTCCAGATGCCACGGCTCGTAGCCGAATTCATAGTCACGGACCGCAAAATAGGTGTCCGAGGCGGGGGAGTTGGCCCAGATCAGGGCGGCAACGGTGGCCAGGAGAAGGAGCACGCCGCCGACGGTCTCCTTGCGGAGGATCTCGCCGATGCGCAGGGTCTCACCGTAACTGGACCGGCCGAGGACGGTTCGCGGGCTCGGCGGCTTGGAGGGCAGGTTCTGGGAATCAGAGGCCATGAATCAGGTTCCTTACGGATTCGGGTACGGCAAACAATTGCCGACCAGACTTCCCGGCGCACCGCAGACCACTCTACCCGCTCTCATAGGGAACATGTGAACGGAGCCCGACGGCTGGACGCGACCGGGGCCGGGCAGCAGAACGCCCCGGCAGGAAATCCCGACGGGGCGTTGTGAAGCGGGCTGATTAGCCAATCAGGGCGCGTACGCCGATCACGATGGTCGCGAGGCCAAAGACCATTGCGGTGCTGATTTTCATCAGGTTCGTTGTCATGTACCGGGTGGCGGCACCGTTTTCATCGCGGGCTTTGGGGGACTTGAGCACGTCCTTGAGGAAGGACGGCCAGACCAGCAGAGACCAGAGGCCGGCAATAATCAGGATGATGGCAAGAGGTGCGGGAAGGCTCATAGCAGTGCTTAGCCCTGCCGGCTTTCGATCCACTTGCCGGCCTGGCCGGCCTGGATGGTCAGCGCCTTGCCGATCATCGGTTCTGCAGCCTTGGCAATCTTGTCCCCGAGGAACGGGATGGAGGAACCGACTTTGCCGTCCACATCCACGCGGGTACCTTCGGCGACGGTGACCAGACGCTGGACGGCGTTGACCTTCAGGGGCACGCCGCCGACGGAAAGCTCAACGTTTGCCTCGCGGGACCCGTCGGCAGCCGGCGCTGCCCATTCTTCCTTCTGGGTCACCGTGAGGGTTGCACCGACAAACTTCTTGGCTATGTCCGGCAGCCGGTCGGTGGGCATGGTGCGCACGGCGGTGAGTACAAATGCGCCTGCGGTGTTTCCTTCCACCGTGGCCGAGACCAGGGAGCCGCCCACATGCTCGCTGATGCTGCGCAGGAACCCCTCGTCAGCAAACGTATCCGTCACGGTGACGACGTCGTAGGGCAGGATGGTTGATGCGTTCAGGGCCATGGGTCCTCCAGATGTGGGCGTGACGCCGGATGAATACTGCGGGCAGACAGCCCGCCTACCGGCCAACCCTCATCCTAAACCGAGCACACGGCGGCCCCGAAACGGCGCGGCTAGCGGCCCAGGTTTATGCATCCCGCGGCGTTGCCCCGCTCGCCGGTGCCCGTGACCTCGTAGAGGAGGATGGACTCGCCGTCGCCGTCGTCGGGCACGGTCCAGGGCGCCGTGCTGCTCACCGTGGCGTTACCCGAGGTATCCGTGGTGAAGTCCAGTGCGAGACCGCCGTTGGCGGGATCCTGCGGATCGAGTTCCTCGTCCCCGGCAGCGGACGGGCTGGCCCCGCAGGCCTTCTGATGCAGCCGGCCGGTGTACGTGGCATTCGGAGTGAACCCCTGCGCCTGCAGTTTCACGGTGGTATCCGCCGCGGTTTCGGACACCGTGAGGATGGCCTCGGCATCATCGGGGATCAGTGCGGTGTTGTAGGTGCTGGCGACGGCGCCGTCGCAGTAGGAGCCGAAGGTGCCCTCGATCAGGCCGTCGGGGCCGGGGGTGGCATCACCGCCGCACCTGTCCGGGGTCACGGTTTCCACCGGGAGGCCCGCCGTGCCGGACTCCGAGGGGGTTGCCGACCCGGATTCCGTGCCTCCGTCATCTCCGCCGGCACATCCGCTGAGCAGCAGGGCAGATAGCGCAACACCGGAGGCCAGGAGGGCGGGAAAAGATGCTCTGCGTGCCATGGGCTGTTCCTCCGTTGCCGTGAAACCGAAAGCAGGACCGTCGCGAGGGAACTTCCAGCGTGGCAGGCGTACCGGTGAAAAACCAGACGGGCTGCCGGGTGTCAGGGGCGGGCCCGCCGAACTCACCGGCACGGATCCGGTGCCGCGGAACCGACCTGCAGCGGAACCGACCCACAGTAGGGTGTGGCCGGCCCAAAGAACAGCGGAACTGCCGCGCGGGCGGGCAATTGCCGCCGACTTTGGCGGAGGGCGCCTGCACTGCGTTCCGGCGCCGCCGGGTGTGACGTAGCTTCGGCTCACGGCGCCGCCGGACGCGGCACCGGATCACTACGCGAACCTTCACTCTTTAGGGGAGACATGAACACGAGAAAGACACTGCGGACGACGGCGTTCGCAGCAGCTGTCCTGCTGGCGACAGCGGGTGCAGCCCCGGCCATGGCGGCGGACAACACCAGGGGCGGGATGGACAGCACGCAGAAAGCAAGCGATACGGCTGCTGCCAAGGGGCATCCCGGCAAGGGCCACCCGGGGAAGGGCAACCCGGGGAAGGGCCACCCAGGGAAGGGACACCCGGGCAAAGGCCATGGGAAACCCGACGCCAGCGAACAGTTGCGCAAGAAGGTCACGGTCAAGAACGTCCTTCGGCATTTGGAAGCGCTGCAGGAAGCGGCGGACGCGAACGGCGGAAACCGTGCTGCCGGCTCGCCGGGTTACGAAGCCTCCGGACAGTACATTGAGCGGCAGCTGCGCAGAGCCGGATATCAGCCTGTGCGCCAGCCATTCTCCTACGAGCAGTTCGAGCTTTCCGGGGAAAGCCTGGAGCAGGTGAGCCCGAATGCCCGGACCTACACGGCCGGCACCGATTACAGCACCATGAGCTATTCCGGACCCGGCGATGTCACCGCGGCGGTCACCCCCGTTGATATCAATCTGACCGGAAACCGCGCCGCGACCAGCGGCTGCGAGCCGGAGGACTTCGCCGGTTTCACCCCCGGCAACATCGCCCTGCTGCAGCGCGGCGTCTGCAGCTTCGAAATCAAGGTACAGAACGCGGCAGCGGCCGGTGCCGCGGCGGCAGTGGTCTTCAACCAAGGGGACGACGTGCCCGGTGATGACCGCCTCGGGCTAATCAACGGGACGGTGGGTGCGCAGCTTTCGGCGATCCCCGCCGTCAGTGCCACCTTTGCCCTGGGCGAAGAACTGGCAGGCACGCCGGGGGCCACGCTGCACCTGATGGTCGACTCGGACGTGCGGGTCATCGAGTCCTTCAATATCCTGGCGGATACGCGCGGCGGGGACCCGAACCGGACCGTGGTGGTGGGCGCGCATCTGGATTCAGTGGCGGAAGGCCCCGGCATCAATGACAACGGCAGCGGCTCCGCGGCCACCCTGGAAACCGCCATCCAGCTGGCAAAGAGCAAGAGCCGGGTGGAAAACCGGGTCCGGTTCGCCTTCTGGGGCGGAGAGGAGGACGGTCTTGTGGGCTCAGACCATTACGTCTCGCAGCTGGACGAAGCGGGACTTGCCGGAACGCTGCTGAACCTGAACTTCGACATGGTGGGTTCACCGAACTTCGGCCGGTTCATTTACGACGGCGACGGCGACGCGTTCGATCTGAGCGGCCCCACCGGGTCCGCCGTCATCGAGGAAGTGTTCGAGGACTACTTTGCCTCGCAGAACCTCACTACCGCGCCCACTGAGTTCAGCGGACGCTCCGACTACGCGGCATTTATTGCCAACCACATTCCTGCCGGCGGTCTGTTCACCGGGGCCGAGGGCCTGAAGACCGCCGAAGAGGCGGCGCTCTTCGGCGGTACTGCCGGAGCTCCGTATGACGCCTGCTACCACGCCGAATGTGACGACATCACCAATGTGGACCGTACTGTCCTGGACCAGATGTCCGATGCCGTGGCCCATTCGGTGCTGACCTTTGCACAGACGGACGCGGACCTGCGCTCCGGTGGTGCCCAGGCGCGGCAGCAGGCCATCCCGGAACAGGGTCAATACCGCGGACACCAACTGCTCAAATAACGCCACCGGATCCTGCCGGGAGCGGCGGACACACGGCGGGGGGCTGCGCCTGCGGCCTCCCGCCGTCGTGCGTTTTCCGCTCTGAGCGGGAGCGGTCTTCCCGGCTGCCGGCAACGGGTAGGGTGGAAGAAAACCCCGGGGTTCCGTTTGTGAACTTCGGGTATTTGCGTTGCGTCGTGAAGGAGAAAACAGCCCCATGAGCCTGAACGGACTGCGTGCCGCGCTCGCCGAGGATCCGTCCTATGCCAGGGTGAAAACCCTTTCCTCCCGCGCCCCGGAGAGGCGTAGCGAGGACCTGCAGATCGGAGCCCCGCAGGGCATGCGGGCGGCACTTCTGGCCGAAATGGTGGACGGGCTGGCGGGAGCCGGAACCGGCGACGGAGTTCCACCGGTGGTTTTGGCCGTGACCGCCACCGGACGGGAGGCGGAGGACCTGGCCGCTGCGTTGCGCAGCTACCTGCCGCTGGCCGGCATCGAAGAGTTCCCCAGCTGGGAAACGCTGCCGCACGAGCGGCTTTCCCCGCGCTCGGACACGGTGGGCCGCCGCCTCTCCGTGCTGCGCCGGCTGGCGCACCCGGAGACATCCCCGGTGCAGATCGTGGTGGCCCCGGTGCGCGCCGTCGTCCAGCCGCTGGTGGCCGGGCTCGGCGAGCTGAAGCCGGTGTCCCTGAAAGTGGGACAGGAGCAACCCTTTGACGCTGTGGTGTCCGCCCTGGCCGAAGCTGCTTACGCACGCGTGGACATGGTCTCCCACCGCGGCGAATTCGCCGTCCGCGGCGGCATCCTCGACGTATTCCCGCCCACCGATGACCACCCCATCCGCATCGATTTCTTCGGGGACGAGGTGGACTCCATGCGCTGGTTTGCCGTGGCGGACCAGCGGACCCTCACCGGGGAGCATGTGGAGCACCCCACCGAGCTGTATGCCCCGCCCTGCCGGGAAATCCTGATCACCCCTTCCGTGATGAGTCGCGCCGCCAAGCTCAGGGACCAGATGCCGGCTGCGGCGGACATGCTGGAGAAGATCGCCGGCGGGATAGCTGTCGAGGGCATGGAATCCCTGGCACCGGTGCTCGTGGATTCCATGGTTCCGCTGATGGGGGAGCTGCCCGCAGGATCCATTGCCGTGGTGGTCGAGCCGGAAAAGGTCCGGGCGCGCGCCCACGATCTGGCGGCCACGAACGAGGAATTCCTGGCCGCTGCGTGGGCCACGGCGTCCGACGGCGGTTCGGCGCCGCTGGATCTCTCCGCCGGGCTCACCGCGGACCTTGATGCTGCGAGCTTCCGGTCGCTTGCCGAGACCCGCACTGCCGCGCACGCCAACAAGGTTGCCTGGTGGTCCATCACCTCGTTCAACCCCGACGACGAGACAGTGCTGGACATCGACACCTTGACCATCAACGCCCGTGAGCCGCGCGGGTACCGCGGCGACGTGGCCGAGATGATGGAATTCATCGGCGGGCGGGTCCGCGACATGTGGCGCGTCGTCGTCGTGACCGAAGGCCCGGGACCCGCGTCCCGGCTGGCGGAGCTGTTCCGCGAAAATGACATACCGGCTGCGCTGGTGGACTCCGTGGACAGTGAACCGCAACCGGGGGTCATTGCCGTCACGACGGCCAGCGCAGGCCGCGGCTACGTCTTCGACACGCTGAAGACCGGCCTGCTCACGGAGGCGGACCTGCTGGGCCGTGCCAGCGCGTACTCCACCAAGGACATGCGCAGGATGCCCTCCAAACGGCGCAACGCGGTGGATCCCCTGCAGCTGCAGGAAGGCGACTTCGTGGTGCATGAGCAGCACGGCGTCGGCAAGTTCATTGAACTGATCCAGCGCTCCACCGGTGCGGGCGCCAACAAGACGGTGCGCGAGTATCTTGTGCTCGAATATGCACCGTCCAAACGCGGCGCCCCCGGCGACCGGCTGTTTGTTCCCACCGACCAGCTGGACCAGATCACCCGGTATGTGGGCGGGGAGACCCCGGTCTTGTCCAAGATGGGCGGCTCCGACTGGGCCAAGACCAAGAGCCGGGCCCGCAAGGCGGTCAAGGAGATTGCCGGGGAGCTGATCCGGCTGTACTCGGCGCGGATGGCGTCCAAGGGCCATGCCTTCGCCACGGACACCCCGTGGCAGCGGGAACTGGAGGAAGCCTTCCCCTATGTGGAGACCCCCGACCAGCTCACCACCATTAATGAGGTGAAGGCGGACATGGAGCGTGAAGTGCCCATGGACCGCCTGGTCTCCGGCGACGTCGGCTACGGCAAAACCGAGATCGCCGTCCGGGCCGCCTTCAAGGCCGTGCAGGACGGTAAGCAGGTGGCCGTGCTGGTGCCCACCACCCTGCTGGCGCAGCAGCACATGGAGACCTTCTCTGAACGGTTCTCCGGGTTTCCGGTGCGGGTGGATTCGCTCTCCCGGTTCCAGACATCGAAGCAGGCCAAAGCCACCATCGAAGGGGTGAAGAACGGTTCGGTGGACGTGGTGATCGGTACCCACCGGCTGCTCTCCAACGAAGTCCAGTTCAAGGACCTTGGCCTGGTCATTGTGGACGAGGAACAGCGTTTCGGCGTGGAACACAAGGAAGCGCTGAAGAAAATGCGCACCAACGTCGATGTCCTGGCCATGAGTGCCACCCCGATTCCGCGTACCCTGGAAATGTCCCTGACCGGGATCCGGGAGACTTCCACGCTGGCCACGCCGCCGGAGGAACGCCACCCGGTGCTGACCTACGTGGGCCCGTACACGGACAAGCAGGCCTCTGCGGCCATCCGCCGGGAGCTGATGCGCGAGGGCCAGGTGTTCTTTGTGCACAATCGGGTCTCGTCGATTGACCGGACCGCCGCGCATCTGCAGGAACTGGTCCCCGAGGCGAGGATCGCCGTCGCCCACGGACAGATGAGTGAGTCCAAGCTCGAACAGATCATTGTCGATTTCTGGGAGAAGCGCTTCGACGTATTGGTGTGCACCACCATCATTGAGACCGGCCTGGACATCTCCAACGCCAACACCCTGATTGTGGACCGGGCGGACCACTTCGGCCTCTCCCAGCTGCACCAGCTGCGCGGACGTGTGGGGCGTGGCCGGGAACGGGCCTACGCTTATTTCCTCTACCCCTCGGAAAAGCCGCTGGGCGAGGTGGCGCTGGAACGGCTGAAAGCGGTGGCGACCCACAATGAGCTCGGCGCCGGCATGCAGCTGGCCATGAAGGACCTGGAAATCCGCGGCGCGGGCAACCTGCTGGGCGGAGAGCAGTCAGGCCACATTGCCGGTGTGGGCTTTGACCTGTACATCCGTCTGGTGGGCGAGGCGGTGGCAGACTACCGCGGCGAAGCCGAGGAAAAGGCCGCAGAAATGAAGATCGAGCTGCCCGTCAACGCCCATCTGCCGCACGAGTACGTACCGGGGGAGCGGCTGCGGCTGGAGGCCTACCGGAAACTCGCCTCGGCCATCACCAATGAAGCCATCGATGAGGTCCTGGCCGAACTGGTGGACCGCTATGGTGAGCCGCCGCAGGAAGTGAAGAACCTGATCGATGTGGCCCGCTTCCGGGTGGATGCCCGGGCGGCCGGCCTCACCGACGTCGCCCTCCAGGGCAACTTCATTAAGTTTGCGCCGGCGGAACTGCCTGAATCCCGGACCATGCGCCTGCAGCGGATGTATCCCGGCGCCCAGGTAAAGCCGGCACTCAACGCCGTCCTTGTGCCCAAGCCAAAGACTGCCCGCATTGGCGGCAGGGATCTGGTGGATGCCGAAATCCTGGCCTGGGCCAAACAGGTGCTGGAGGCGATCTTCAAGGAGTAGCGCGCCGGGGTGTCGCCCGGGGCGGAATGCGGGCTAGCCGCTAAGGGCAACGACTAAAACCACGGCGGCAGCCACCACACAGGAAGCGAGTACCGCGTAACCGACAAACGTGATGCGCTGCTGCCGGGCCCTGTCCCGGCGCCATTCCCTACGGGTCATCGTGGTAGTCATATGCAGAATCTAGGGAGAGATCGTGTGCCGCGCGAAGAGTAGGACCTACCTGCCTGCCGCCGGGCACTACTTAGTGCTTAACGACTGATGCACCCGGACCGCCTCGGCCGGGTGCATCAGTGGTTACGTAAGTGCTGCCTTACTCGTTGTGCGAGTAACCCTTGGCCAGCTCAGTGGTGGTGTCTGAACGGCCGATGCTGAAGGCCACCAGGTACACGGCAGTGCCGACTACCAGCAGGATTGCCATGGGCCAGACGTTGCCCAGGGTCAGCCAGTTCAGCGAGTACATACCGGCGCAGAACAGCGCGAAAAGTACGGTAAAGGTGATGAGGTTGCTGACCAGATGGCCCTCACCCGAGTGCGTCGGCTGCTTCGACCGTGTTCCAACCATGGAGTTCTCCGTTTCAAAAAGTGTTCTAAAGCTATGCGGGTCAGTAGTCCGACGTGGCTTTGCTTCCCTTAACAATAGCGATTCCTGAGCTCGCTCCGATACGCGTGGCTCCGGCGTCGATCATCGCCTGGGCGTCTTCGCGCGAACGCACCCCGCCGGAAGCCTTGACTCCGAGCTCCGGGCCGACGGTGCGGCGCATCAGGGCAACGTCCTCAACGGTGGCCCCGCCGCCGTTGAAGCCGGTGGAGGTCTTCACGAAATCGGCTCCCGCCTCGACCGATGCTTCGCAGGCAAGGACCTTCTGATCATCAGTGAGCAGCGACGTTTCGATAATGACCTTCAGGATGCCGCCAGCGGCATGCACTGCATCGGCAACGGCGGCAATGTCGCGGACCAGTGCGGTTTTGTCATTCCGGCGGGCGGCGGAAATGTCGATGACCATGTCGATCTCGTCCGCGCCGTCCTGGAGTGCGCCCTGCGCTTCGAATACCTTGACCTCCGTGGTGGTCGCCCCGAGGGGGAATCCGATGACGGAGCAGGTGAGCACGCCGCTGCCCTTCAGGGCAGTCCGGACGGTGCCGACCCACAGGGGATTCACGCAGACGGACTTGAAACCGTATTCCGCTGCCTCGGCGCAGACCTTGAGGATGTCCTCCCGGCTGGCCTCCGGCTTCAGGAGCGTGTGGTCAATGTAAGAGGCAATAGGGGTAGGCATGAATCCATTTTGCCATAGGGCAGCGAGGATATCCGCTGCGGAGTTTGCCGGGGAAGTGGTCCGCACGCCGGAAACAGCAATGGCCCGGATTCCCTCCACGGTGAGGGGAATCCGGGCCATTGCTGATAACTCATTAGCCGTTCGGCCACATGCCGAAAGGCTTTACCACGTTATTGGACGGAGAAAGCGGAGCCGCAGCGGCCGTTGCCGGCGCCGCTACTCCCGCTCCTGCAATAACGGCGGCCAGTACAAGTGCTGCACCAAGTTTCTTCATTCTCTACCCCTAAAAATCTATCTAATGAGTAACTACGACTCTCGAAGTATAGCTATATAGGCGGTCACCCGAATATCGTAAGCTGAGGACTTGTAGAAAAACTGAGGACAAGTTGATCTACGTTGGTCACGCCCGACTCCCGGAAACTTCCGTTTATCGCCGCGTGGGAACGTACCTGAGGCTACAGTTCAGGTTATCGATGGTTATTACAGCGAGAAAGTGCCGGGCAATGGATAGCAATACAGCGTTCATCTTGAACGAATACCGTGCTCGACAAGCCGAAGAACGCAAGGACTACGCTTCTGCGATTGAGTATTCTGTTGCGGCGGCTGAGAAGGCGGCTGAAGCAGATGATAGCTGGGGATTCTGTCGCATGACGATCAATGCGGCGGAGCTGCAGCTCGCGCTTGGTCTTATGGATGACTGCATCGCGATCTGCGCGGATCTATTCGAGACTGATGCGATAAAACAGTACCCGGATTATGAGTCACGTGCGAAGGTTCTCGTCACTCGGGCGATGCATAACCGAGGCCAGATGGGAGATGCCCTCGCGTCCGCGCGAGAGGTGTCGCGAATGCCTACGCAGGGCTTGTCCTCAGAAGGGCGCTTGAGCGTCCAGCATGTGCTCGTGGCGGCCTTGGCAGAGGAAGGCGACACGGAGTCGGCGTGGGATGAGGCCGTTCGCCTGGCCGCAATGTTGGAGGACGAACCGCTGCCCCGCGTCGCGGGAATGGCCTATTGGGCCATAGGAAACGCGGGGTTCATGTCCGGCCGGATCGATGCCGGATTGAATTATCACCGGTTAGCGGCGGAATCACTGGCGATGATCAACGACGTCAGCCTTTGGGGGCTATTCAACAAAGCATCCGCGCATATGCGGTTGACCGCAGGCTTAGTTACACAGGAGACCGTCGAATGCATTGAGCGTGCGGAAGTGGCGTACGAAGTCGTACAAGTAACTGAAATCGACGGCTACGAGATCACCATCACGCGGGCCTGGTGGGAGCTCGAGACCGGGAACCCTGAAAGAGCCAACGAGTCACTTGAACCCATAGAGGCCAAAGTGGCCGGGCCCTATCCCTTCCTTCTCGGTCGTACGCTCCAGTTGCGCGCCCGCGCCCTCTACGCGTTGGGGCGCGGGTCAGATGCTGTGGAATGTGCAGAGAAAAGTGAACGGATCTTTACCGAGGTGGGTGCCGAGGTGTTGGCAGCCGAATCGCGGAAGATCTTAGACAGCTTCGAAGAGCCGGCTCGTTAACGCGAGACACGTGCCGGCAATAACTCGATATTTAAGCATCGAAGGCGCACAATACAAACAGCGTTACAGGTCTGGTCAGGCAAGCACTAATCCGTCCTCCAGACCTACTATGGCAAATCCGCTGCATTGAGGTCCTGCGCGGCGACTTGGGGGAGCTATGGCAAGACAGAATATGGTGCAGCAAAGCAGTACACAGGACCGACCGGAGCGCCTGGAGTCCGCAGACGGGATGCGTAAAGCCCCGCCCGCAGTGAGTGCCCGGGTGGGCATGACTGCGGACGGTCAGCTGACGCTCGTGCTGCCTCCCGGCGAGGTGGTTACCGGTGCCATGGCGGCGGAAGCAGCCGAGGAGATTGAGGGCCGGGCCGGTGTGCGCCGCCTGCCGCTGCTGCTCACTCTGACAGGCGTCGAATCGATTACCCGGACCGCCCGGGACATTTTCAGTGCTGCCCGTTCCCTCTCCGCCGTCGCGGTTATCGGCATCTCACCCGTGGACCGGGTTATAGCCAATTTTCTGTTGGGCGGCGAAGTCCAACCCTGTCCTACCCGCTACTTCTCCCGCGAGGAAGACGCCCGGGCCTGGCTGAAACGGCACGCGCCGTGACAGACGCTCCAACGGAGTCCGGCCGACTGCCGGAGGATCCGCGCCTGGATCGGATTGTCGAGGGGATTGTCAGCATCGCTGCCGGAAACCTGACCTCCAGGATCCCGGTGTCCCCTGCACGGGACCAGATCGATGCCGTCAGCACCGGCATTAACCTGCTTGCCTCGGAGCTCGATGACATCTACCAGGACATGGAAAAACGGGTGGAAACCCGGACCCTGGAACTCCGCGAAGCGCACAGGCAGATGCAGCGCATGGCCCTCTCCGATCCGTTGACCGGGCTGGGCAACCGCATCGCTCTAATGCAGCACGTGCAGCAGGCATTGATGAACTGGGACGGCGGTGCATCGGCACCGGGTGTGCTGATGATCGATCTGGATGGCTTCAAGGAAATCAATGACAGCTTCGGGCACCACGCCGGAGACGTGGTGCTGCAGGAGGTGGCTGCACGCCTGCTTGCCTCCGTCCCGGAAGGTAGCTCGGTTGCGCGGCTGGGCGGTGACGAGTTCGCTGTGCTGGTTCCCGCCGTCGGGCGCCTTTCCGCGCGGGGAGTGGCCGAACAGATCCAGAACTCGTTGGGAATCCGCACCAAGATAGAGGAACTGGACGTATGGCCGCGCGCCAGCATCGGCGTCCACGTGGCGGAGCAGGGCCAGACCGCAGAAGACCTGCTGCTCTGCGCCGACACAGCCATGTATGTCGCCAAGGAAGAGGGCCCGGGGCTGGTCCGCTCCTTTGAACCGGTCATGCTGTATGCCCGTCAACTGCGACGGGAAATGGCCTCCGAGCTGCGCAGCGCGGTAGAGCGCGATGAACTGCGTCTGGTGTACCAGCCCATCGTTGATCTGGTGACCGGGCACATGCAGGGTGTGGAAGTCCTTGTCCGGTGGGAGCACCCCGCCCAGGGAATGGTCATGCCGGATATGTTCATCCCGCTTGCCGAGGAAAGCGGTGCGATTCTGCAAATCGGACGCTGGGTGCTGCGAAAGGCGCTGGAACAGCTGGCGATCTGGCGCAAAAGCGCGGAGGGCCGGGACGACTTCCACGTCCGGGTCAACGTCAGTGCGGCCGAGCTGCAGGCGATGGATCTGGTGGACTACGTCCGCTCCGTCCTGCGCGAGACGGGTGCCTCACCTCAGGAGCTGGTCCTGGAAATCACCGAGAGCGCCTTCGTGGGCAGCGGTGACGTGGAAACCTACTCCATGCGGTCGCTGAAAGCCCTCGGCGTGCGCCTGGAAATTGACGATTTCGGCACCGGATATTCCTCCATCAGTTACCTGCGCCGCCTGCCGGTACACACGGTCAAGGTGGACCGGACACTGATCGCGGACATCTGCGGCGATGAGGGGCAGCTGAAGTTCGTGGACGCCGTGCATCAGCTGATTCGGGCGGCCGGCATGGAAGCGGTGTTCGAAGGTATTGAGACCGAGCAGCAGGCCGGCAAGCTGCGCGACATGGGATGCTGCAGCGGGCAGGGCTACTACTTCAGCCGGCCCATCTCCGCAGATCAGGTGGGCACCCTGCTTGCCAGCGGCAGCCGGCTGCCGCTGGCAACGGAATTGGTTGCCTAGGCGGCCGGCTCCGCCGCAGACAGTGCAGGCCGGCGCCATGAATCGCGCCGGCCTGCAGCCTGGTTACAGTCCCAGGGACGACCTGACATCCGCCAGCACGGCATCCAGTGTTGCCCGTGCCTTGGACCGCGCGGCCGGCAGCTCGTCTGCCGATCCCACCGGTTCAATGACTTCCAGATAGCACTTCAGCTTCGGCTCGGTCCCGCTGGGCCGGATGATGACCCGGGTGCCGTTGCGGGTGATGTACCGCAGTCCGTCGGTGGGCGGCAGGCCGTCCGCACCCTCGGAGAGATCGACGGCGGTTTCCACCGGCGAACCGGCGAAGGAGGCGGGCGGGTTGGCACGCAGCCGGTCCATCATTTCCGTGAGCAGCCCCAGATTGTCCACCCGCACCGAGAGCTGGTCGCTCTGGTGCAGCCCGTGCTCCAGTGCCAGGTCATCGAGCTCATCGAAAAGCGTCCGCCCGGCGGCCTTCAGTGATGCTGCCAGCTCCGCCAGAAGGACACCGGCAGAGATCCCGTCTTTGTCACGGACCAGGCCCGGGGCCACACAGTAGCCCAAGGCCTCCTCATATCCATAGGTCAGCTTGGGCACCCGTGAAATCCATTTGAAGCCGGTGAGGGTTTCCTGATGGGCGAACCCGTTCGACTCGGCAATCCGCGCCAAAAGACGGGAGGAGACAATCGAGTTCGCGAACACCACGTTGGAGCGGGTCTTTTCGCCTCGGACCTTCCAGCGCCCGGCGGCAATCCTGCGCGCAATGTGGCGGCCCAGCAGGGCACCTACCTCGTCCCCGCGCAACATCCGCCACTCACCCGAGGAGGGGTCCTCCGCCGCGACGGCAGCACGGTCCGCATCGGGATCATTGGCCAGCACCAGATCCGCATTGCGTTCCACGGACAGCTTCAGGGCCAGGTCCAATGCGCCGGGCTCTTCCGGGTTGGGGAAGGCGACGGTGGGGAAGTCGGGATCCGGGAGAGCCTGCTCCGGCACCAGCTTCACCTTGGTGAACCCGGCGCCGCGCAGCACGGCGGACATGGTTTCTCCGCCGACGCCGTGCATCGGTGTGAGGACAATGTCCAGGTCCCGTTCCGGGTAGCCTTCGGCATGCATCAGCCGGTCCACTGCTCCGATGTAGTCCGCAATCAGGGATTCGGACACCTCGGTGTAGCCGTCCGGTGCCAGTTCGATGGAGCTCAGCGGCGTCGAATAATCGATCCGTGCCGCTATCTCGGCGTCGTAGGGGGTCACGATCTGCGCGCCGCGGCCCGGACCCTTCACTGTGCGGCCGCCAAGGTAGACCTTGTACCCGTTGTCCAGCGCAGGGTTGTGGCTGGCCGTGACCATCACACCGGCGTCCGTATCCAGGGCGCGGACGGCGTAGGCCAGCAGCGGGGTGGGCAGCGTGCAGGGCAGCAGGAAGGTCTCGATGCCTGCCGCACCAAAGACGGCAGCCGTTTCCAGCGCGAAATCCTTGGACTTGTGCCGGGCGTCGTATCCAATGACGGCGCTGGGGGTCCAGTTGTCTCCAGCAGTCTCCTGCAGGAAGGAGGCGATGCCCGCAGCCGTGCGGCGCACCACCACGCGGTTCATCCGGCGCGGACCGGCGCCAAGGGCGGCCCGGAGCCCGGCGGTGCCGAATTCCAGTGTGCCGGCGAACCTGTCTGCCAGGTCCAAGGCGGCTGCGGCGGCTTCTTCCTCCGTAGCCTCACCGAGGGTGCGCAGGAGTGAGCGCAGCTCGCGGGCGGTATCCGGGTCGGGGTCGCTGTCAGCCCAAGTCCGCGCAGCGGCGGTGAGTGCGTCCAGTTCAGCGGGGTTGCTAGTCATGATGTGTACCTACGATTGGAGTGACCGGGTGAAGACTGCCGGCTAGATGCGGTTGATGATCTCGGCGAGCAGCTTGGAAATGCGGGGACCGGCAGCCTGGCCGGCCTCCAGCACTTCCTGGTGGCTCAGTGCCACCGGGCTGATGCCGGCCGCCAGGTTGGTCACCAGGGAAATGCCGAAAACCTCCATCCCGGCGTGCCGGGCTGCGATGGCTTCCAGCGCGGTGGACATTCCGACGAGGTCTGCCCCGATGGTCTTGGCGTAGCGGACTTCTGCCGGCGTCTCGTAGTGCGGGCCGGTGAACTGGGCGTAAACGCCCTCGTCCAGGGTCGGATCCACGCTGCGGGCAACCTCGCGCAGGCGGGACGAGTAAAGATCCGTCAGATCCACGAACGTGGCACCCTCAAGCGGCGACGTTGCCGTGAGGTTCAGGTGGTCGCTGATCAGCACCGGGGTGCCCGGCTGCCACTCCGGGTTCAGCCCGCCGCAGCCGTTGGTCAGGACCATCACCTTGGCGCCGGCAGCTGCTGCTGTCCGGACGCCGTGGACGACGGCGCGGACGCCCTTGCCCTCGTAGTAGTGGGTGCGGGCGCCAAGCACCAGCGCGCGCTTGCCGTCGGTGGTGAGGACGGAGCGGATGGTGCCCACGTGGCCCTGCACCGCCGGGGCGGAGAAGCCGGGAATGTCGGCGGCGGAGAGCGTGGCGGTGGTTTCGCCGATCAGTTCGGCCGCTTCACCCCAGCCGCTGCCGAGGACCAGGGCGATGTCATGGGAGGGCACGCCAGTGTGCTCGGCAATGTAGTCGGCGGCCTGCTGGGCAAGTTCAAATGGGTCGTTAGTCACTTAACAAACCTACCGTGTATGCGCGGGGACTGAGTGCGCTGCCGAAGTGCACCGTTTGAGCGCCGTCACGGGATGGGACAGAATAGAGCCTTGTGACGAGCCAACTAGATTTTACTGCCCGGAAAATTGCGATTCTTGGAGGAGGCCCCGGCGGCTACGAAGCCGCTCTGGTAGCGGCTTCCCTCGGGGCGGACGTAACCGTTGTAGAGCGGCAGGGCCTGGGCGGCTCCGCGGTGCTGACCGACGTCGTCCCCTCCAAAACGCTGATTGCGACGGCGGACGTGATGACACGACTGACCGCTGCACGAAACCTCGGAGTGGAATTCGGCGACGTCGAGTCCCCGGTGTACGCAGACCTGAAGGTCGTCAACCACCGCCTGCTGGCGCTGGCCAAGGAACAGTCCAATGACATCCGCCGCACCCTGGAGCGGGTGGGTGTGAAGGTCAAAATCGGCGACGGCCGGCTGCTGGATAACCACACCATCGAGGTCACCGCCGCGGACGGCTCAGTGGAAACCGTGGAAGCGGAGGCGCTGCTTATCGCCACGGGTGCGAACCCGCGCGAGCTGGAGACCTCGATGCCCGACGGCGAACGCATCTTCACCTGGAAGCAGATTTACAACCTGACCGAGGTGCCGGAGCACCTGATCGTTATCGGTTCCGGTGTCACGGGTGCCGAGTTTGCCTCGGCGTACAACGGGCTGGGTACCAAGGTCACGCTGATCTCCAGCCGCGACCGCGTGCTGCCGGGCGAGGACGCGGATGCCGCCGTCGTACTCGAGGACGTGTTCCAGGCCCGCGGTATGACCGTCCTGAGCCGTTCGCGCGCAGACTCGGTGAAGAACACGGGACAGGGCGTGCTCGTCACGCTGTCCGACGGCCGCACGGTGGAAGGCAGCCACTGCCTGGTGGCCGTGGGTGCCATCCCCAACACCGCCGGAATCGGGCTGGAAGAAGCGGGAATCCAGTTGGATGACCGCGGCCAGATCAAGGTCGACGGCGTCTCCCGCACCACCGCGCCCAACGTCTACGCCGCAGGTGACTGCACCGGCGTGTTCAACCTTGCCTCCGTGGCAGCCATGCAGGGGCGCATAGCCGTGGCCCACCTGATGGGCGACGGCGTGAAACCGCTGAAGCTGAAGCAGGTTGCCTCCAACATCTTCACCTCGCCGGAAATCGCCTCGGTGGGTGTCAGTGAGGCCGACGTCGCAGAGGGCCGCTACCAGGGCGACGTCATCAAGCTCTCGCTGCACACTAACGCGAGGGCCAAGATGATGGATGTGCAGGAGGGCTTCGTGAAGATCATTTCGCGGAAGGGTTCCGGTACGGTCATTGGCGGCGTCGTGGTGGGACCGCGTGCTTCCGAGCTCATCTTCCCGATCGCCATTGCCGTTTCGCAGAAGCTGCACGTGGACGACCTGGCGAATACCTTCACGGTGTACCCGTCCCTGACCGGCTCCATCTCCGAGGCTGCACGGCGCCTGCACGTCCACATGTAACTTTTTACGCTTGTTTATCCCGCGTCCGGGACGGATTATCCGTTTCGGGCGCGGGATTTTTTCTGCCCCGGACAAACCGCAGCGAAATATGTGTCCACTATGTGGACACAAGTCTCAGATAACGGACGCATGCTTTTACGATGTGGATACTTCAATTCCTCTTGCGAAAGACCACCAAATGTCTACAACGAATCCCTCCACGGCGACGGCGCCGGCAAAGGCCAATTCCAAGAGCCGGGTGGTGGTTGCCAGCCTTGTCGGCACCTCCATCGAGTTCTACGACTTTTACGTCTATGCGACCGCCGCCGTCCTGGTCTTCCCCCGGCTGTTCTTCCCCAACGCGGAAGGTGCCACGGCGCTGCTGAGCTCCTTCGCCGTCTTCGGTGTTGCCTTCATTGCCCGTCCGCTCGGGTCGATTATCTTTGGACATTTCGGTGACAAGGTCGGACGCAAGGGGACCCTGGTCGCCTCCCTGCTGACCATGGGCATCGCCACCTTCCTCATCGGGTGCCTGCCCACCGCCGAGATGTCCGGCTGGTCCTTCTGGGCGCCGGCACTGCTGGTGGTCATGCGCTTCGCCCAGGGCCTGGCGCTCGGCGGCGAATGGAGCGGGGCGGCGCTGCTGGCCACCGAGAACGCTCCGGCCAACAAGCGCGCTGTATGGGGAACCTTCCCGCAGCTGGGCGCTCCCATCGGCTTCATCCTGGCCAACGGCCTGTTCCTGATCCTCAGCATGAACCTGGACAACGAGCAGTTCGATTCCTGGGGCTGGCGCGTTCCGTTCCTCGCCAGCGCGGTAATGGTCATCATCGGCCTGTACGTGCGCATGAAGCTGGTGGAAACTCCGGCCTTCCAGAAGGCAGTGGACTCCGGCGAGGTCAGCAAGCTGCCCCTGGGCCGGGTGTTCCGTTTCAGCTGGCGCGCCATGATTGCCGGCACGTTCATCATGCTGGCCACGTACGTGCTCTTCTACCTGATGACCACGTTCACGCTCTCCTACGGCACGGCCGCCAAGTCCGAGGAGGCTGCCCGCGCCGCCGCTGAAAACGCCGGCAAGGTCTTCGATCCCGACTCCTTCGCCCCCGGCCTCGGCTACGCCCGCAACGACTTCCTGATCATGCTGATTGTGGGTGTGGTGTTCTTCGGCATCTTCACGATGGTGTCCGGGCCGCTGGCAGAGAAGTTCGGCCGCCGCAAGACGCTGCTCGCCGTCACCGCCGCCATCTTCCTCTTCGGGTTCAGCTTCGCCCCGCTGTTCGACGGCGGCACCGCCGGGGTGATGACCCTGCTGATCATTGGCTTCACCCTGATGGGCCTGACCTTCGGACCCATGGGCGCCATGCTGCCGGAGCTCTTCCCGACCAACGTCCGGTACACCGGATCAGCCATTGCCTATAACGTCTCCTCCATCCTGGGTGCAGCAGTGGCACCGTTCATCGCCGTCGCCCTGTGGCAGGCAGCGGATGGCAGCCCGTGGCTGGTGGGCATCTACCTCAGCTCCATGGCGGTGCTGACCCTGATTGCCCTGTTCGTCAGCAAGGAAACCCGCGACGTCGACTACGAGAACAACTCGAGCGAAACCGTGAAGACTCGCTAAGTTCGGTTGGTACGAAAAGGCCCGGCTCCCGAATGGGGGAGCCGGGCCTTTTCACGTTGGCCGCCGCCGGGTGCCTAGCCCTGGATGGAGGCGATGACGGCGCCGGCGGAGACCGTGGCCCCGGGAGCTGCGGTCAGTCCGGTCACGGTGCCGGATTTGTGGGCAGTGATGGGCTGTTCCATCTTCATGGCCTCCAGCACCACGACGAGGTCGCCCTCACGGACCGCAGCCCCGTCTTCCACGGCTACCTTGACGATGGTTCCCTGCATGGGGGAGGTGAGATCGTCACCCGCTGCTGCGTTCGACGCCCCGCCGCGGGAGCGCTTCCGGCCCTTGCCATTGGTGCCGTTGCGGGAACCGTTGGAGGCTGCTGCCGGCGCGCCCAGACCTGCCGGCAGCACCACCTCGAGGCGTTTTCCGCCCACTTCCACAGTCACGCGGCGGCGCTCGTCGTCGTCGTTGGTCATGCCTGCTTCGCCGTCCCAGACCGGAATGGTGTTGGCAAAATCCGTCTCGATCCAGCGGGTGTGGACACCGAAAGCGTCTTCGGCGGTAAACGCCGGGTGTGCGGCAACGGCGCGGTGGAAGGGCAGCACGGTGGGGAGGCCGGCGACGTCCATTTCCGCCAGCGCGCGGCGGGCACGCTGCAGCGCCTGCCCGCGGGTGGCACCGGTGACAATGAGCTTGGCAAGCATGGAATCGAAGTTTCCGCCCACCGTTTCGCCTGCTTCAATACCGGAGTCCACGCGCACGCCGGGGCCGGTGGGCAGCTTGAAGGCCGTGACGGTGCCCGGCGCGGGCATGAAGTTGCGCCCGGGATCCTCGCCGTTGATGCGGAATTCGAAGGCATGGCCGCGGATTTCGGGGTCGTTGTAGCCCAGGGCTTCGCCGCGTGCGATGCGGAACTGCTCCCGGACCAGGTCCAGGCCCGTGACCTCTTCGGACACCGGGTGCTCCACCTGCAGGCGCGTGTTGACCTCGAGGAAGGATATGGTGCCGTCCGTGCCCACGAGGAATTCGCAGGTTCCGGCACCCTGGTAGCCGGCCTCCTTGAGGATGGCTTTCGACGCCGCGTACAGGCTGGCGTTCTGCTCCTCTGTGAGGAAGGGCGCGGGGGCTTCCTCGACCAGTTTCTGGTTGCGCCGCTGCAGGGAGCAGTCGCGGGTGGAAACCACCACGACGTTGCCATAGGCGTCGGCCAGGCACTGGGTTTCCACATGCCGGGGAGCATCGAGGAAGCGCTCGATGAAGCATTCGCCGCGGCCGAAGGCGGCCGTGGCCTCGCGGACTGCCGATTCGAACATTTCGGGGATTTCCTCGCGGCTGCGGGCCACCTTGATGCCGCGGCCGCCGCCGCCGAATGCTGCCTTGATGGCCAGGGGCAGGCCGTGCCGGTCCGCGAAGTCCAGGACGTCCTGGGCGGATTCGACCGGGTCCGGCGTGCCGGGGACCAGCGGGGCGCCCACCTTGGCGGCAATGTGGCGGGCCTGGACCTTATCGCCGAGGGAGGAAATGGCGCTGGGGGAGGGGCCGATCCAGGTCAATCCGGCGTCGATGACACGCTGGGCGAATTCAGCGTTCTCGGAGAGGAAGCCGTAGCCGGGGTGGATGGCGTCGGCACCGGACCTGGCAGCGGCCTCGAGGATCTTGTCCATGTCCAGGTAGGACTCGGCAGCGGTGCTGCCGCCCAGTGCGTAGGCCTCATCAGCGAGGCGGACGTGCAGGGCGTCGCGGTCCGGATCCGCGTAGACGGCAACTGCCGCAATGCCCTCGTCGCGCGCGGCGCGGATAACCCGCACGGCAATCTCGCCGCGGTTGGCAATGAGGATTTTGGTGAGTGCCTTTGCGGGCGTCGCGGAAGGCTCGGGGGTGTTCTGGCTCATTGGTGCACTGGCTCCTTTTGATCTGTTCGGAGCCTAGCGCGGTTTTGTGGTCTCGGGCCATAATCCGTGCTGTTTCTGCGTGGGGAACAGCCGTTCGTTGTGGGGATTCTACAAAGGTGGCGTCGTCGGTGAGCCTGCGCGAAGGGGTGCCGGGTGCCGGTGTGGGTGTCGGCCGGGCCGGTCACTGCTGCGTCGGCGGCCTGACGGCGGGGCTGGTGGCCGTGCTGGGCGGACTGCTCCTCCCCTGCAGGGCCCTCGGGGGCGGTTGTCCGCAGACGCACTCCGGAACCGGCTCTTTGGGTGGACGGATGCATGCAATGGCTTCATGAGACACCCCGACCCGCTGCCCCCGTCCCTGCGAGGGGTACCCTTCACCCTGCCAGCCGCTGAAGCGCACGGATTGAGCCGCGAGAGGCTGCGGGCTTCGGATCTCCGCGTTCCCAGTCGATCCATCCGGGTGCCTGCGGGCGGGCCATTTCGTCTTGCGGCCAGCTGCCGGCCGTACATCGAGCTGACCCCTGATGCCGTCGTGAGCCATTCCACGGCGGCGCGGCTGCATGGCCTGGTGCTGCCCCGGCGTTTGGCGGAGGAAGCGGTGCTGCATCTGAGCAGATGCCCGGGGCAAGGGATACCCAGGAGGCGAAACGTGGTGGGGCACCGATTGGACCTGCCAGGGCAGGACGTGGTGCAAGTGCAGGGGATACCCGTGACCGCAGTCGCCCGCACCTGGTTGGACTGCGCCGGAATGCTGACCCGGAATGAACTCATAGTGATGGCAGACCAGATAGTCAGTGAGCACCACCGCAGCTTTGGGCCACCGCGTACGGCCCTGCTCCCGCTCGGCCTCCTGCGGGACTATGTCGACGGAAAGGCCCGGGCCGCACATATTCGCAGGTGCAGGGAGGCTTTGCAGCGTGTGCGGGTCGGGGTGGACTCCCCGCCGGAGACCCTGCTTCGGCTGATGCTGCAGGATGATCCCGAGCTGCCGGAGTTCCTGCCCAATGTCGCCGTCTGCGACCCGCGGGGGAAGCCCCAGGTCTGGACGGACCTAGGCTGCAGAGAGTTTCGAACCTGTCTTGAGTATGAGGGCATGCACCACCTGACGCCCGAACAGCAGGCTCGCGATCACTACCGGGATTTGAAGACCGCGGAGCTGGGATGGGTGCAGGTCAAGATCAGCAAAGTCGATTTCCACCAGGGGCCGCGTTGCGTCAGGGCGAAGGTCCGCCGGGGCCTGGTTCTGGCCGGGTGGACACCGCCCAGCGGCCACATCTGATTAGCCGTCCCGGCCGGCGTCGATAGTACAGATAACGGGCTTTTGGGTTCCGGATAAGCCCGTTATCTGTACTTTCGGCGGATTATCTGTACTTTCGGCGGAGGAAAGCGGGGGCTACTTCCAGAGGTCGATGATCCGCACCCCGGCGCTGGCCAGCAGCTGGCGCAGCGTGGAAACGGAGAGCCCGACGACGGCGTGCGGATCCCCGTCGACACGCTCGATGAACGCGCCGCCCAGGGAATCGATGGTGAAGGAACCCGCCACCTGCAGGGGCTCACCCGTGGCGATGTAGGCCTCGATTTCATCCTCGGTGAGCTTGGCGAAGTGCACCTCGGCAGAAGACACTGCACCGAGGGTGGCCCCCGAGCCGTCGTCATCGGTATCCCGGCAGTCCACCAGCCAGTGCCCGGTGTGCAGTACCCCGGAGGATCCGCTCATGCGGCGGATACGCTCGCGGGCGACGTCGGCCTCCCACGGTTTGCCGTGCGCCTCGCCGTCGAACTCGAAGACGGAATCGCAGCCGATCACCAGGGCACCCTCGGCGTCCGGGAGCGCGGCCACGGCCTCGGCCTTGGCGCGGGCGAGCAGCAGAGCGGTGTCATGCGGATCGGTCAGGCCGTAGCGGGCGGTGACGGCGTCTTCATCCACGTCGGAGACGAGCACCGAGTGGGAGATGCCGGCGTCGGTCAGCAGCTTGGTACGGGCGGGGGAGGCGGAGGCCAGAATGAGGCTCAGGTTCGGGTTGGTCACGGCAACAAGCCTAGTGCGGGCGCCGCCCGGCACGGTAACCGCGGGGTACGGGGACCCGAATATCGCGAGGGACTGCATGAACCCGGCCCGGTCGCAGCAAGAACACGGCACATAACGAAACACGCCGGGCCGCCCGGAAGGGGCGGCCCGGCGTGTGGTCGGGAAGGATCAGCTCCGGGATTCAGCAGCCCGGGGAGCCGTGTCCTGCGCTACGTCTACCAGCGGGACCTCGATCTGCTCGGAGTCGTCGGCGAAGGGATCGCCCTGGCGCTTGGCGCCGTAGAGACCTGCGTCGAGCAGCCCGTTGCGCTTGGCCACCAGGGTGGGAACCACGGTCTGTCCGGCCACGTTCACGGCGGTCCGGCCCATGTCCAGGATCGGATCGATGGCCAGCAGCAGGCCGACGCCGGCCAGCGGCAGGCCCAGGGTGGAGAGCGTCAAGGTCAGCATCACGACGGCGCCGGTGGTTCCGGCAGTGGCGGCCGAACCCAGCACGGAAACCAGCGCAATCAGCAGGTAGTCCGTGAAGCTCAGGTCAATGCCGAAGAACTGCGCCACGAAGATCGCGGAGACGGCCGGGTAAATGGAGGCGCAGCCGTCCATCTTGGTGGTGGCGCCCAGCGGCACGGCGAAGGAGGCGTAGGCGCGGGGGACGCCGAGGTTGCGCTCGGTGACGCGCTGGGTCAGCGGCAGGGTGCCCACGGAGGAGCGGGAGACGAAGGCCAGCTGGATGGCAGGCCAGGCGCCGGAGAACCACTGGCGGACGGAGAGGCCGTGCGCCTTGATCAGTGCCGGGTAGACGCCGAAGACGACGAGGGCCAGACCGATGTAGACGGTCAGGGTGAACATACCCAGCGAGCCGATGGTGTCCCAGCCGTACGTGGCAACGGCCGTGCCGATCAGGCCGACAGTGCCCACCGGAGCGAGGCGGATGATCCACCAGAGCACCTTCTGGATTACGGCCAGTGCGGAGGCGTTCAGTGCCAGGAAGGGTTCGGCGGGCTTGCCGACCTTAAGGGCGGCAATGCCGACGGCGATCGCGATGACCAGGATCTGCAGCACGTTGAAGCTGACGCTGGTGGTCAGGGCGCCGGATTCGGCCATCTTGGAGCTGGCGCCGAGGCCCAGGAAGTTTGCGGGGATCAGTCCGGTGAGGAACCCGAGCCAGCTGCCCTGGCTGCCGGTGTACTCCCCGTCAGCCGCGGCGACGTCGGCGTTGTTGCCCGGCTGCAGCAGGACGCCGAGCAGGATGCCGATGACAACGCTGATCAGTGCGGTGATGGCGAACCAGAGCAGCGTCTGCCAGGCCAGCCGGGCCGCGTTGGACACGGCGCGCAGGTTGGCAATGGAGCTGACGACAGCCGTGAAGATCAGCGGAACGACGGCGGCCTTGAGCAGCGAGACGTAGCTGGTGCCGATGGTGCTCAGGGTGGTGGCGAGCCAGTTCGGCTCATCGTCAACGGTGCCCATCGACTTGGCCAGCAGGCCCAGCGCCAGGCCCACGATGAGGGCGGCGATGATCTGCGGTCCGAAGGACGTTACCCATCGGGGCAGCCGCCGGGCGGGGGTTTCAGGGGAGGAGGTCTGTGAGGTCACGGAAAGACTCTAGCCGCAGGCCTTTATCAGACGGTTGTGAAAGTTGCGAAATATTACGTCGGTAATCCGCGGTCCAATCAGCCGGAAGATGGCAAATTCCGCGCCGGATCGGGGCAGGGAGCGAGCGGCCCGGGTTATTCCCCGGGCCGCTGTGACCAATGTCGCTGTCTGGCCTCTGCGCTTAGTCGCCCAGGAGTGCCCTGCGGAGGGTGTCCAGTCCCACCGAGCCCAGCTGGAGGGCCCGGGTGTGGAAGGCCTTCAGGTCAAAGGCGTCCCCTTCACGGGTGCGGACTTCGTCCCGGATCTGCTCCCAGAGGCGCTGGCCGAGCTTGTAGGACGGCGCCTGTCCGGGCCAGCCGAGGTAGCGGGTGAACTCGAAGTTCAGCTGGCCTTCGCTGATGGACATGTTCTGCCGCAGGAAGTCGTAGCCCTTTTCAGCCGTCCAGGTGCCTTCGCCCCAGCGTTCCGGGATTTCCAGCTCCAAATGGACGCCGATATCGAAAACCACACGGGCGGCGCGCATCCGCTGCGCGTCCAGCATGCCCATTTTGTCGCCGGGATCGCTCAGGTAGCCCAGCTGGTCCATCAGCCGCTCGGCGTAGAGCGCCCAGCCTTCGCCGTGTCCGGAGACCCAGCAGACGTTGCGGCGCCAGGCGTTGAGCAGGCCGCGGGCCGCTGTCGCCGTCGCAATCTGCAGGTGGTGGCCGGGCACGCCCTCGTGGTAAACCGTGGTGGTTTCGGCCCACGTGGTGAAGGTGTCCTCACCCGCGGGGACGGACCACCACATACGCCCGGGACGGGCGAAGTCTTCACTGGGCCCGGTGTAGTAGATCCCGCCTTCCTGGGTAGGGGCGATCATGCATTCGATCCGGCGCATGGGTTCACTGATGTCGAAGTGCGAGCCGGCCAGGTCCTCGACGGCGCGGTCCGCCAGCCCCTGCATCCAGGCACGCAATTCCTCGGTGCCGTGGAGCTGGCGCGCCGGATCCTCATTGAGGATGGCCACGGCTTCCTCCACCGTCGCACCGGGGCGGATCTGTTCGGCCACCGCTTCCTGCTCGGCGATGATGCGGTCCAGCTCCTCCACGCCCCACCGGTAGGTTTCCTCCAGATCAACGGCAGAGCCGAGGAACTGGCGGGAAAAGAGGGCATACCGTTCAGCGCCCACGGCGTCCTTTTCCGGAGCGGCCGGAAGCAGCTCGTCTTCAAGGAAGGTGGCCAGGTTGAGGTAGGCACGGCGGGCGGATTCGGCGCCGGCACGCAGTTCCGTGCGCAGCGCCTCCGGCAGGGCCGCACCATCGGACAGGGCGGCGTTCTCCGCCAGGGCATCGAAGTATCCGCCGTCCTCGGCGTAGGCGGAAGCCTGCTCAATGACGATCTTCACCTGCCGGCGGGCGGCGACGAGGGAACGTTCCATGCCGCTGCGCAGGCTGGTGATGTACCCGGCGACGGCGTCGTCAACGTTGTTCAGCCGGCCGGCGATGTGCCGCCACTGCTCTTCGGTTTCCGTGGGCATCAGGTCGAAGATGCTGCGGATTCCCTGTGCCGGGGAGGCAATGTTGTTCAGATCGGCAAGATCCCAGCCGGACTCGTGGATCTCCAGGTCCAGGCCCAGCCGTTCGTGCATGGCGTCCAGTGTCACCCGGTCAACGTCGTCGGCCGGTTCCAGCCCGTCCAGCCGGCCGAGGGTTTCCCGGATGGCTTCGGCTAAGGACTCCAGCCCCGCGGGAGAATAATCGGCGTACTCCGTCTCCCTTCCCGGGATGCCCAGGGAAGTAGCGAAGGACGGATCCAACTGCAGGAGGGTATTGGTGAACGCATCGGCAACGGCGTCGATGGCGGTCGGCTGGCGGACCGGAACATGGCCAGCGGCGGGCAGGGACTCGGAAGATGATGTCTGGTGGGTCACAGACGGTAGCCTAACCGCACACCCGGTGCCGGGGCCTAATTCATGTCAGCGGAAACTGCGCCGCCAGGCTCCCGGGCCCGGCGTGGGAGCCAGGCTGAGCATCCTCCGCCGGGCCCAGGCGCGGTACGGCTGCCGGGCCGCAGGGGCCGGGGCCGGTGTGCCAAGCCCTGCAACAACGGCCGCCAGGGCGGCCAGCTCTTCGGCCGTAGGGTTGCCGGACAGGACCGAGAGCAGCGGTTCAGCCGCCGCTGCCGGTTCCAGGGGTGTGCCTTCGACACTCACAGCGGCATGTTCCCATGCTTCTTGGCGGGCAGCGAAGCCCGCTTGTCCCGCAGCGCCCGCAGTCCGCGGACCAGCTGCAGGCGGGTGTCGGACGGGGCGATGACAGCGTCCACATAACCCAGCTCCGCAGCCTGGTACGGGTTGAGCAGTTCGTCTTCATACTGCTCGATGTAGTGGCGCCGAACCTCATCAACGTCTTCGCCGGCGTCGGCGGCTGCCTTCAGCGGGGCGCGGTAAAGGATGTTCACGGCACCCTGGGCACCCATGACGCCTATCTGCGCGGTGGGCCAGGCCAGGTTGATGTCCGCGCCGAGCTTCTTGGAGCCCATCACGATGTACGCGCCGCCGTAGGCCTTGCGCGTGATGACCGTCAGCTTGGGCACGGTGGCCTCGGCGTAGGCGTACAGAAGCTTGGCGCCGCGGCGGATGATGCCGTTGAACTCCTGGTCCTTGCCCGGCAGGAAACCCGGAACGTCGACGAAGGTCAGGATGGGGATGTTGAACGCGTCGCAGTTGCGCACAAAGCGGGCGGCCTTCTCGGATGCGGCAATGTCCAGCGTGCCGGCAAACTGCATCGGCTGGTTGGCCACGATGCCCACGGTGTGCCCTTCGACCCGGCCGTAGCCGATGATGACGTTGGGTGCGTAGAGGGCCTGCATCTCCAGGAAATGCCCGTCATCGAGGACATTCTCGATCACGGCACGGATGTCGTAGGGCTGGTTGGCCGAATCCGGGATCAGCTCGTCCAGCGCCAGATCCGCGTCCGTGAGCTCCGGCTCCGGATCGAAGGCGGTCAGCGGCGCCTCGGCCAGGTTGTTCGAGGGCAGGAAGTCCAGCAGCTCCCGGACAAATTCGATGGCGTCCTCTTCGTCGGAGGCGAGGTAGGTGGAGGTGCCGGTGGTGGCGTTGTGCTGACGGGCCCCGCCCAGGGTTTCCATGTCCACGTCTTCGCCGGTGACCGTCTTGATGACGTCGGGTCCGGTGATGAACATGTGCGAGGTCTTGTCCACCATGACCACATAGTCCGTGAGCGCGGGGGAGTAGGCGGCCCCGCCGGCCGAGGGGCCCATGATCAGGGAGATCTGGGGGACGACGCCGGAGGCATGGACATTGTTGCGGAAGATATCGGCGAACATGGCCAGCGAGGCGACACCTTCCTGGATGCGGGCACCGCCGCCGTCGAGGATGCCGACCACCGGGCAGCCGTTGCGCAGTGCGAACTCCTGGACCTTGACGATCTTCTCGCCGTTGACCTGGCTGAGCGAGCCGCCGTACACAGTGAAGTCCTGGGCATAGACCGCCACCGGCCGGCCGTCCACCGTGGCGTAGCCCGAGACCAGGCCGTCGCCCAGTGGCTTTTTCTTTTCCATGCCGAACGCGGTGGACCGGTGCACGGCCAGGGCATCGAATTCCACGAAGGACCCGGCATCCACCAGCAGATCGATGCGCTCGCGGGCCGTGTGCTTGCCGCGGGCATGCTGCTTCTCGACGGCGGCGGGCCCGGAGGGCACCTCGGCTTCCGCCTGCCGGCGGCGGAACTCGGCGATCTTCCCTGCCGTCGTGTGCAGGAACAGGTCCTGATCAATACTCAAAGGTGGCCTCCGGTGCGCAGGTTCAGACTCTGTTCGGCTTTCCGTGGAGGGCGGCCGTGCAGGGCGTTAAGTAGGTTCCGCACAAAGGATGTGGCGGTTCACCCAGTCTAGTGAGCCGGTCCACCGGGAGTGAGTGTAGAAAACCTACAATTTGTATCCACGGTGGTTGGTCGGACCGGGGCCGTGCGGACACGGAGGCGTCGATGTTACTCACTAGTAACCTCGACGTGAGGTGCATTACCCTCATGCTATGAGCATCCCCAACAACACCCCGGAAACGGCGTCGCGGTCCCTGGCCGGGCGCACCATCCTGATGTCCGGCGGCAGCCGCGGTATCGGACTCGCCATCGCGCTGCGCGCAGCGGCCGACGGCGCCAACATCGCCATGCTGGCGAAGACGGCAGAGCCCCACCCGAAGCTGGAAGGTACTGTCTACACGGCGGCCGAGCAGCTCGAGGCCGCCGGCGGCAAGGCCCTGCCCATCATTGGCGACGTGCGCCGCGACGAAGACGTTGCCCGTGCCGTGGAAGAAACGGTGAAGCAGTTCGGCGGGATCGACATTGTCCTGAACAACGCCTCCGCCATTGACCTTTCCGGCACCGACGCCGTGACCATGAAGAGCTATGACCTCATGGCGGGCATCAACACCCGGGGCACCTTTATGCTCTCGAAGTTCTCGCTGGAGGCCCTGCGCCGGTCTGATAACCCGCACATCCTCACCCTGTCCCCGCCGCTGAACCTGGACCCGAAGTGGGCCGGCAACTACCTGGCGTACACCATGGCCAAGTACGGCATGTCCCTGACCACCCTGGGTCTGGCCGAGGAACTGAAGAACGACGGCGTGGCGGTGAACTCCCTGTGGCCGGTCACCGGCATTGACACCGCCGCCATCCGTAACATGCCCGGCGGCGACAAGCTGGCAGCGGCCTCACGCAGCGCCGACATCATGGCAGATGCCGCCCACGCCATCCTTACCCGGCCCAGCCGCTCGTCAACCGGCAACTTCTTCACCGATGAAGAGGTGCTGCGCCAGGAGGGCGTGACCGACTTCGACCGCTACGCACCCGGCGTGCCCCCGGAGAAGCTGATGCAGGACTTCTTCCTCTAAACGCTCTGTCCTGAACCGGGCGCCCGGGAATGTCCGGGCGCCCGCGTAAGATCAAAGGCATGCAACTGCACTACTCCAGCATGGAAAGACCGGGCCTGGACCCGGACCGCCTCAGGGCGGCGCTGGTGGCCCCCAACGGGCCTTACGCCGCGCTGGACGTGGTGCAGGAAACCGGGTCCACCAACGCCGATCTGGCAGACTCCGCCCGCCTCCGCCCGTCGGCAGCATTGGACCTGACGGTCCTCACCGCCGAACTGCAGACTGCGGGCAAGGGGCGCCTGGACCGAAGCTGGGTGGCTCCCGAGCGGTCCTCCCTGTTTGTCAGCGTGCTGTTCCGGCCGGTGAATGCCGAAGGGCGCCCGCTGCCAACCTCCTCCTACGGCTGGCTTTCCCTGATCGCCGCCCTGGCCATGGCTGAAAGCGTGGCCGCCCGCACCGGCGTCGAAGCCCGGTTGAAGTGGCCGAACGACGTCATGGTGGACAACCGCAAACTGGCAGGTGTCCTGGCCCAGCTTGTTCCCTTTTCCGACGGCTCGCCGCCGGCAGCAGTAGTCGGTGCGGGCCTGAACGTCAGCCTCACCGATGAAGACCTGCCGGTGCCCACGGCAACCAGCCTGCTCATGGAGTATGCCTCCACCACCGACCGCAACGTCCTGCTGCAGGATTACCTGCAGGCGCTGGCCGAAAAGTACCGTGCCTTCTGCTCCGTGGACGGAGATCCGGAGGCCGCGCCGGCCGGGCAGGCGTCGCTGCGGGCGCAAATCACCGCGCGCCTGTCCACGCTGGGCCGGGATGTCCGTGCCCAGCTCCCCGGCGGAGCTGTCCTGACCGGCCGGGCCGTGGCGCTGGCCGCTACCGGTGCGCTGGTCATCGTCGACGGTACCGGCGCACCGCACACTGTCTCCGCTGCGGACGTGGTGCACCTGCGTGCCGAGCCGGTATGAGGCCGGCTTCATGAGCCCGGTACTGCTGCCCCCGGCCGGGAGGGAAGCCTCATGCGCTTGAGGCTGTCTCCGGGAGAGTTCATTATTGCCGCCGGCCGTCCGCACGCGCGTTCGCTTTGGAAACCGCTCACACTGGCCGGGGTAACGGGCGCGGCAGCCGGGTATGCGCTGGGCTGGCTGGGGCGGGATACCCTGCCCGGACAACTGGCGGACTGGAGCCCGTACCTGCAGCCGGCCGTCGTGGCGCTGGCATTGCTGGTGCTGCTGCGCTACTGCCTGCCCTCCGTCCTTCGCTGGTTTACCGGCAGGATCATCCTGACCGACCGCAGGCTCATCCGCCGGCAGGGCGTGCTGCTGCGCCGGGAACATGAAATTGCCCTGGCCGCGATCTACCAGCTCGAAATCAGGCAGACCGTCACAGACCGGATGCAGGGCAGCGGCACCCTCGTGCTTGACCTGGGCCATGGCCGGATTATGCAGTACCCGGCGGTGCCGGAGGTGCACCGTTTCCGTTCCATTGTGGTTTCCGCCATAGGCCAACTGCCGCTGACTGCCATGTTTGATGGTGTAGATATTGAGGGAGACGGGGGATACGACTATGAAGGGAGGGACTATGACTGACGCAGGCCACGGTGAGTCCGGACCCGCGAGCCACCCCGAACCGATGACCCTGTCCATGCCGGCGGTCAAAACGCCCCGGCCGGACTATTCGATGGCGGACACCGGAACCGAGATAGACCGTGAGGACGTCCGCCGGCTGGAAGCGCAGCTGATCGGCGGGCCCCGAACCCTGAAGCGCCGGGAGGCGGCTGCCGAAGCCGGGGTGTCCCTGCTTTCGGCCCGCAAGCTCTGGCGGGCCATGGGATTCCCCAACCTGGATGATGACGCGGTCTTCTTTACGGAGCAGGACCGTGAGGCCCTCAGCACCGTGATCGAGCTGGTGCGCGACGAGCAGCTCACCGAGGAAGCCGCGATTTCCATCATGCGGTCCATCGGCCAGATGACCGATCGAATGGTTGTCTGGCAGGTTGAGGCCCTCGTAGAGGAAATGGTATCCACCCGCGGCATCTCCGATGCTGAAGCCCGCAGGAACCTGGTTGCGGCGCTGCCGGACCTGATTGAACCGCTGGAAAAAACCCTGGTCTATGCATGGAAACGCCAGCTCAACGCTGCCATCCAGCGGCTGGCGCTGCGCGCGGAAGCCGGGCTGGCCAGCCATGACGGGAGCGCCTCGGACGACGCACCGCTGCCGCTGGCACGCGCCGTCGGTTTCGCTGACCTGGTCTCCTACACCAGCCTGTCCCGCCAAATGAACGAAAAGACCCTGGCGCAGATGGTCCAGCGATTTGAGCACAAATGTGCCGAGATCATCTCGGTGGGCGGCGGCCGGCTGGTCAAGACCATCGGCGACGAAGTCCTCTTTAACGCCGAAACGCCCGAGGCCGGAGCGGAAATCTCCCTCGCCCTCGCGAAGGCCTTCACCGAGGACGAACTGCTCCCCTCCGCCCGGGTTTCCCTGGTCTGGGGGCGGGTGCTCTCACGCCTGGGCGACATTTACGGTCCCACCGTGAACCTGGCCTCCCGGCTGACGTCCCTGGCCGAACCCGGAACGGTCCTGACCGATGCATCCACTGCCGCCGCGTTGAAGGACAATCCTCGGTTTGTGCTGATTCCCCATCAGCCGCGCAACGTGCGTGGCTTCGGTGAAATCCATCCGGTCACCTTGGCACGGGGTACCGGTTCCGGGCTGGTCCTCGACTAGCCGGGACGCCCAATGGCCGACGCGCCATTTCCGCCGGACCGCAGGGTGCCTGCCGTCGGTTAGTGTATGGAGAGATACTGTAAGACGGATCACCTAGTGAACGAACAGCTTTCCGGACAGGGCGTGAATGAACTCCGACGAAACGACATCCCCGGATACCGACCTGCATGCAGTGTTTGGTTATGCATCCGACCGCGGCCTGCGGCGCGAGTTGAATGAAGACTCGCTGATCGCCGCCGATCCGGTCTTTGCCGTAGCCGACGGCATGGGGGGACACGAAGCGGGGGAGGTGGCCAGCAGCATCTGCGTCCGCACGCTGGGCGATTCCCCGATAGTGGGACAGCACCTGCCCGAGTTTTCCGCGGAACAGCTCAAGGACCTGCTGGTGGAGGCAGACCGCCGGATCCGCGACGCCACCGGTGGCCGGGCCGGCACGACCCTCACCGGCGGAGTGCTGGTCAGCGAGGGCGGCAAACCCCATTGGCTGGTGTTCAATGTGGGCGATTCCCGCACCTACCGGCTGAGCGCCGGAGTGCTGGAACAGATAACCGTGGACCACAGTGAGGTGCAGGAGCTGGTGGACCTGGGCCAGATCACCCCGGACGAAGCGCTGGTGCATCCCCGCCGCCATGTCGTCACCCGGGCCTTGGGCACCGGCAACGATTCGGAAGCGGACGTCCGGCTGGTGCCGGCGGGACCCGGGGACCGGCTGCTGGTGTGCTCGGACGGCCTGACCGGAGAGGTATCCGACAACCGCATCCAGGACATCCTGGCTTCGGTGGCGAATCCCCAGGACGCCTGTTCCGCTCTGGTCCAGGCAGCCCTGCGGTCCGGCGGCCGGGATAACATCACTGCACTGGTGGTCGACACCGAGGGCGGCGCAGTCGGCCCCGAGTCCGAGCCCGCGGCCGTTACGCTCACCGGCGGGGCGGGATAAACTGCCCCGCTTCCGTGAGCACTGCACCTCTGCGAATTCCGCCTATCTACGAAGGAGCCCCCGATGAGCACCCAACCGGACGAAATGGAAATCCGCCGCCTGAATGACTGGAGCCGGCGGCTGACCCAGGCGCTGCAGATCCTGGACCTCGAGGTAGACCCGGCCATGCTCGTGGAGCTCGGCGAAAAATCCGGCAGCACGGTGGCCCCCAACGCGGGCGTGGTGAGTGCATTCATGGTGGGTTATGCCGCAGGGTTGACCACCACCAGCGGACGGAAATCGGCGGAGGAAGCCGTGAAGAAAGCAGCGGATACCGTCTTCCAGCTGGCTGAGACCGGCCTGGAGGGGCCGGACCAGCCAGGCTGGAAGGGATCCGCGCAGTAGTACTGCCCTTACGCCGGCGCCGGGGTACGGCGCATCTTGTCTTCGGCGCCGGCGCTGACCGCAGGCTCCACCCGGACCAGGACCGTCTTGGACACCGGGGTGTTGCTTCCTTCCGCCACGTGATCCATTGGCACCAGCACATTGGCTTCCGGATAGTAGGCCGCCACGCATCCCTTGGGCGTGGGATAGGACACCACACGGAAACTGCGCAGCACCCGCTCCACCCCGTCGTGGTGGACGCCGTGGATGTCCACGTACTGGCCGTCCGCCAGCCCCAGCTCCGTAATGTCAGAGGTGTTCATAAAGAGCACGTGCCGGCCGCCCTTGATGCCGCGGTAGCGGTCATTGTGCCCGTAGATGGTGGTGTTCCACTGGTCATGTGAGCGCATGCTCTGCAGCAGCAGGGTGCCCTCAGGCCGCTGGACCGCTTCCAGGTCATTGACGGTCAGGATGGCCTTGCCGGTGGGCGTGTGGAAGGTCCTCGAATCCCGCGGACCGTTGGGCAGGACGAATCCGCCCTCATGCCGGATTCGCTCGTTGTAGTCCTCGCAGCCTTCCACCACCCGGGAAATGGAGTCGCGGATCAGGTCATAGTCCTTTTCGAAGCCGGCCCAGTCTGCGTCGATCCGGTCCCCGATAACCCGGGCCCCGAGCCGGGCAACCAGGGCAGGTTCGGACAGCAGATTGGGGGAGACCGGCTCCACCCCGCCGTGTGAGGCATGCACCACGCAGACGGTGTCCTCTACGGACACGAACTGCCGGCCAGTCTCCTGGACGTCTATTTCGGTACGGCCCAGGACCGGGAGGATCAGGGCTTCCTTGCCCGTGACCAAATGCGAGCGGTTGAGCTTGATGGAGATCTGCACCGACATGTCGGTCTTTTCCATCGCCGCCTCAGCGAGCCGGGTGTCCGAAATGGCGGAGATCAGGTTGCCGCCCAGTGCCATAAAGAACTTGATCCGCCCGTCCTGCATCCGGTGAAAGGTTTCAACCGCATCGGCGCCGTGCTCCCGCGGCGGATCGAAGCTGAATTCCTTGCCCAGGGAGTCCAGGAAAGTGCCGGGCATCTGCTCCCAGATGCCCATGGTCCGGTCACCCTGCACATTGCTGTGCCCGCGAATGGGTGCGGCACCGGCACCGGGCTTGCCAATGTTTCCCCGCAGCAGCAGCAGGTTGATGATTTCCTTGATGGTGGCAACGCCCTTTTTCTGCTGGGTGATGCCCATGGCCCAGGTGATGATGACTTTCTCGGCGTTCAGGTAGCGCTCAGCCAGCTCATCTATTTCCTCGGCACGCAGCCCGGTGGCTTCCAGCACCTCATCGTCGTCGAGGAAGGCGAGGTGCTCCTTGAGGTCTTCGAGACCTTCGCAGTGTTTCTCAAGGAACTCGTGGTCCAGGACGGTCCCCGGATTCTTTTCCTCGGCTTCAAACACCCGCTTGGAAATGGCCTGCAGCAGTGCCATGTCCCCGCCCAGCCGGATCTGCAGGAACTGGTCTGCGAGCTCGGTGCCCTTTCCCGCAATGCCGCGGGGCTTCTGCGGGTTCTTGTACCGCTTCAAGCCGGCTTCGGGGAGGGGATTCACGGCCACGATGCTGCCGCCGTTGCGCTTGCAGTTCTCCAGCGCCGTCAGCATGCGCGGATGGTTGGTGCCGGGGTTCTGGCCCATCAGGATGATCAGGTCCGCCTGGCCGAAGTCCTCATAGGTCACCGTTGCCTTGCCGATGCCAATGGTCTGGCCCATGGCCCAGCCGGAGGACTCGTGGCACATGTTGGAGCAGTCGGGCAGGTTGTTGGTGCCGTAGGCCCGAACAAACAACTGGTAGAGGAACGCCGCTTCGTTGGAGGTGCGTCCGCTTGTGTAGAACGCGGCTTCGTCCGGGGAATCCAGGCTCTTGAGCCGCTGCGCCACGATGTCCAGTGCCTCGTCCCAACCCACGGGGCGGTAGTGGTCCTCACCGGCGGGTTTGTAGAGGGGTTCCGTGAGCCGGCCCTGCATGCCGAGCCAGTACTCGGTCCGTTCACGCAGCTCCGTAAGGCTGTGTTCGGCCCAGAAATCGGAAGAAATGACCACCGGCGTGGCTTCCCACGTGACGGCTTTGACCCCTTCCTCGCAGTATTCGAACGGGCTGCGGTCCTTGGGGTCCGGCCAGGCACAGCTGGGGCAGTCGAAGCCGTGCTTCTGGTTCATCCGGAAGGTAGTGCCCAGGGCGCGGGCCAGACCCATCTGTTCGATGGCCGGTTTCATGGAGTGATAGACGGCCGGCAGCCCGGCGGCCCACTCCTTGGGCCGCGATGCGACCTGGATGTCCTTTTCGTTGACGTCCTCTATCCGGGGTTCTTTCCTGGCCACGCCGCACTTCCCTTCATCGCTTAGCTGCGCGTCCGTCCTGGCCCGCGAACATAGTTGCCTAGCATCAGGCCTAGCAGTCCCGGGGGTCCGCCGCAAGCACCAAGGCCGCGCAGGACCGATGCGCGCCGCTCCGGGCATGGCTGAACAAGGCTCTGGGCATGCGGCTCCCGGCGACCGTTTCCGTGCATCAGGCAAGGCGGTGTCTTGCTTCCAACATGTGAAGGGCCGGTGCCGCAGAGCCGCCGTCGGGGTACGGCAGCGGTGCACCGCTCCCGCAAGCGCGCGCTATGCGGCAAGATTGGTTAGGTGAGCACAGCCAAGACATCCCCGGAAATCACGGACACTGAAGCGGCCGTTGAATCGGTCAGCACGGACACCCCGCCCGCCGGGGACCTGCGCGAGGAATATGACGCGCTCGCGGACCAGGTGCGCCGCTACCGTTTCGCGTATTACAACGAGGACGCACCCCTGGTGTCGGATGCGGAATTCGATACGCTCTACCGCCGGCTCGAAGAGATCGAGGCGCTGCACCCCGAACTGGTCACCAACGACTCACCCACCCAGGAAGTCGGCGGCGAGGTCTCAGCGGCCTTCGCCCCGGTGGAACACCTGCAGCGGATGTATAGCCTCGAGGATGTGTTCTCCCTCGACGAGCTGGATGCCTGGGTGCGCAAGACCGAGGGCTCCGTGGCCAACATTGCGCCCGGCGCGAAGATCAAGTGGCTCACCGAACTGAAGATCGACGGACTGGCGGTAAACCTTCTCTACCGCAACGGGGAACTGGTCCGGGCCGCCACCCGTGGTGACGGCACCACGGGCGAGGACATTACCCACAATGTGCTCACCATCGGGTCCATCCCGCGCACGCTGAAGGGTGAAAACCTGCCCGCGGAAATGGAAATCCGCGGCGAGGTCTTTATCCCCTCCAAGGACTTCGCGCAGCTCAACGAAACCATGGTGGAAGCCGGCAAGGCCCCGTTCGCCAACCCGCGCAATGCTGCTGCCGGCTCCCTGCGGCAGAAGGACCCCGAAGTCACCGCGCGCCGGCCGCTGAGCATGTACGTGCACGGCATCGGCGCCCGCGAAGGTCTCAACGTGGCCAGCCAGTCCGAAACCTACGAGCTGCTCCAGCAGTGGGGACTGCCGACGTCGCCCTATTACAAGGTGCTGGACACGTACGAAGAAGTGCTGAAGTACATCGCCGACAACGGTGAGCACCGGCACGACCTGTCCCACGAAATCGACGGCATTGTGGTCAAGGTGGACGATTTCGGCCTGCAACGGGCACTGGGCAACACGTCCCGGGTGCCGCGCTGGTCCGTGGCGTACAAGTACCCGCCGGAGGAAGTGAACACCAAGCTGCTGGACATCCGGGTGAACGTGGGCCGCACCGGACGCGTCACCCCGTACGGGATCATGACGCCGGTGCTGGTCTCGGGCTCCACGGTGGAGATGGCCACCCTGCACAACCAGGACGTGGTCAAGGCCAAGGGCGTGAAGATCGGCGACACGGTGGTGCTGCGCAAGGCCGGTGACGTGATCCCCGAAATCGTGGGCCCCGTCGTCGCCCTCCGCGACGGCACTGAACGCGACTTCGTGATGCCCACGCACTGCCCCTCCTGCGGCACGGAACTGAAACCGGCAAAGGAAGGGGACGTGGACATCCGCTGCCCCAACGCCAAATCCTGCCCCTCGCAGCTGCGTGAACGGGTCTTCCACCTGGCCGGCCGCGGAGCCTTCGACATCGAGGCGCTCGGCTGGGAGGCAGCGATTGCCCTCACCTCGCCGGCCGAACCGGAGAACCCGCCGCTGACCAGCGAGGCACGCCTGTTCGACCTCAAGGTCGAGGACCTGGCCGACGTACGGATCGAACGGCCGAAGCGCGTTAAGGGCGTGGTGGACGGCACCGAACTGGTCCCGTACTTCTACACCAAGGGCACCGCCAAAAAGCCCTCGGTTCCCTCTGCCAATACCCGGAAGCTTTTTGACGAACTGGAGAAGGCCAAGTCCCAGCCGCTGTGGCGGGTGCTGGTGGCGCTGTCCATCCGGCATGTGGGCCCGACGGCGGCGCGCGCCCTCGCCGGCGCGTTCGGCTCCATGGAGGCCATCCGCGCAGCAACCGAAGAGCAGCTGGCGCACGTCGACGGCGTCGGCCCCACCATTGCCGCGGCCTTGAAGGAATGGTTCGCCGAGGATTGGCACCGTGAGATCGTCGACGCCTGGGCCGCCGCAGGGGTGCGGATGGCCGATGAACGGGACGAATCCATGCCGCGCACGCTCGAAGGCCTGACCGTCGTCGTCACGGGTACCCTGCCGAACTTCAGCCGTGACGAGGCCAAGGAAGCCATTCTCTCGCGCGGCGGCAAGGCGTCCGGCTCGGTGTCGAAAAAGACCGACTACGTGGTGGCCGGAGAGAACGCCGGGACCAAGCTGGAGAAGGCCGAGGCCCTGGGCGTCCGCGTCATTGATGAAGACGGTTTCCGGACGCTGCTGGCCGAAGGGTCGGTGCCGCGTGACGGCGACGGAGGCGAGGGTGAACCCGTGGAAGACGTACTGGAGGAAGGTACCGAATGAGCCCGCTGCCGGACGCCACCGATCCGCTGGAACTTCTTGAAGTAGCCCGTGAAGCCGCCGCTGCCGGCGCCGCGGTGCTGGCGGGGCGGTCCGCCGGCGGCCTGAATGCGGTGAACAAGAGCGCCGCCGGTGACTGGGTCACCGATTTCGACACAGCTGCCGAGATTGCCGTGCGGGAGGTTCTTGCCAGGCTGCGCCCGCACGACGTCGTGACCGGGGAGGAGCTGGAGGCGGCCACCCCGCCCAATCCGTCCGGCATCCGCTGGTCCATCGACCCGCTGGACGGCACCACCAACTTCATCCGCGACATCGTCTACTACGCCACCTCCGTGGCAGCCGTGAACGACGACGGCGAGTGGCTGGCCGGCGTCGTCCACGCTCCGGCGCTGGTACGCGTGTATTCGGCTGCCCGCGGCCACGGGGCGTGGCTTTCAGCGCACGGCAGCGTCCGCAGGCTTACCGGGCCGGATCCGGAGCGGGGCGGGAAGCTGCTGGGGACGGGGTTTTCCTACAACGCCGCAGTACGCGAGGAGCAGTACGCCGCCCTGCCCGCACTGGCCGGACAGTTCGCCGACATACGCCGGCTCGGCTCGGCCGCGCTGGACCTGTGCATGGTCGCCGACGGGACGCTCGATGCGTACACGGAACGCGGCCTGAACGAATACGACTATGCCGCCGGTGCACTCATTGCCGAGGAGGCCGGAGTACCGGTGCAGCGTCCCGGAACGCCGCGGGACGACGCCGAACGCGAGGCGGCTTTTACGACGGCCGGGGCAGTGCTTTTGGGGTAGTAGCGTAAAAGTCCGTATCCCAGCGGCCGGCATTGTCCTCGTCATACAGCGCCACCAGGCGCGGCTCGTTATAGTGCGCGTCAACCATGTCTTCCCTTGTCCGCCCGGATTCAGGAGGAAGCCTACCCGGATTACGCCCTGAGGGAAGACCGCCCTTCCCGGGCCTGTTTTCCAGCCGCGCGGCGGATAATTGCATCCCGTGCAGCATTGACTCACAGGAGGTACAGGCATGCCCCGTAAAGCAACTACCGCGCCGCGGAAAACCGTACGAACGGCTCCCGAAACCGGCCCGGCCGCACCAGCGGCCCAGACGCCGCCGGAACTGGACGCCGCCTACTTCGCCGGCCTGATTGATGAGCGGATCGAGAAGACCCGTGAACAGATTGTGATGCTGACCGATCTGATCCGCGAAGTCACGCTGGCAGCCAAGGACATCCCCGCGGATGATGAACATGATCCCGAAGGCACCACCGTGTCCGTCGAACGGGCCAATGAGGTGGCCATGCTTGCCGCAGCGGAAAACTCGATGATCGAACTGGTGGAAGCGCGGGAACGGCTCGACGCCGGTGCCTACGGCATCTGCGAACAGTGCGGGCAGCCCATTCCCGCTGCCAGGCTTGAAATCCGGCCTGAAACCCGTTTCTGCGTCACCTGCGCGGCGGCCCGCCGCAGGTAGCGGAGAGGTCCATCCCGCGGGCGAATGTGTGCCCCCTCACCCCGGTCCTCATGCGGGCCGGGCGGAGGGATAGAATCTACGTGCACTTCAACCTGACCGTAAGGATTCGTAACACGCATGAGCATCACCATCCGGCTTGCCACCGAGGCTGATTTTGAAGATATCCGCCGGATTACCCGTGAGGCCTATCTGCACGGAAAGCACATTGAAGCCGAGAATCCCTACGTGAAGGAACTCGAAAACGTCGAGGACCGGGCCAAGCACACTGAGCTGTGGGTTGCGGAATTGGACGGGAAGGTGGCCGCCTCCGCCGCCATCACCTACGCCGGCCAGCCCTACACGGACATTGCCATTGAGGGTGAGCTGGAATTCCGCATGCTTGCCGTGGACCCGGCCGTGCAGCGCGGGGGAGTGGGCCGCGCGCTGGTGAACGCCATCATCGACTACGCACGCGACAAGGACGGCATCGAGGCGGTCAGCCTCACCAGCATGACCACCATGCTCAACGCCCACGCCCTCTACCTGTCACTGGGATTTGTCCGGGTGCCGGAGCGCGACTGGACGGTTCCCGGCGAAGACTACATTCTCTGGGTCTTCCGCAAGGCCGTCTAAGCCTGCCTTTCCATCGGCAATAGCCGTCCCGGTGCCCGACGGCGGCGGGACGGCTTTCGCACCTCCGGGTCCTGACAGTGTGTGGCGGCGGCCTCCATGGGCGGCCCGCGAACGCCGTAGACTGGAACGGATACCGGTTACCTACCGAAAACGTTCCTATATAAGACGCATGGGAGACTCATGTCTGAGATCAATCGTGAGGCTGTGGCGCACCTGGCGCGGCTGGCCCACATTGAGATGACCAACGACGAGCTGGACAAAATGGCCGGCGAGCTCGATGTCATCGTGGATTCGATCAAATCCGTAAGCGAAGTTGCCGGCGAGGACATCCCGGCCACCTCCCACCCCATCCCGCTGACCAACGTCTTCCGAGAGGACGTTGTGGGGCAGACGCTGACCAACGAGGAAGCCCTGTCCGGTGCGCCCGACAATGCCGCCGGCCGCTTCAAGGTCCCTGCCATCCTGGATGAGGAGTAAAAGCTTCCATGAGTGAACTGATTACATCAAGCGCCGCGCAGCTGGCTGCCAAGATGGCTGCCCGCGAGGTCACCGCCGTCGAAGTGACCCAGGCCCACTTGGACCGCATCAGCGAAGTTGACGGCGCCGTCAACGCCTTCCTGCACGTCAACACCGATGAAGCGTTGCAGGTAGCCGCCGACGTCGACAAGGCCCGCGCCGCAGGCGAGCAGCTGCACGAACTGGCCGGCGTGCCCATCGCCATCAAGGACCTTATCGTCACCAAGGGCCAGCCCACCACGGCCGGCTCCAAGATGCTCGAAGGCTGGATGAGCCCCTACGACGCCACGGTCATCTCCAAGATCCGTGCCGCCCGTATGCCGATGCTGGGCAAGACCAACCTGGACGAGTTCGCCATGGGCTCGTCCACGGAGCACTCCGCCTACGGCCCCACCCGCAACCCGTGGGACCTGGACCGCATCCCCGGCGGGTCCGGCGGCGGGTCCGCTGCCGCCGTCGCCGCCTTCGAGGCTCCGCTGGCACTGGGCACCGACACCGGCGGCTCCATCCGCCAGCCTGCCGCCGTCACCGGTTCCGTGGGCGTAAAGCCCACCTACGGCGGCGTCTCCCGCTACGGCGCCATCGCCATGGCCTCCTCGCTGGACCAGATCGGCCCGGTCTCCCGCACCGTGCTGGACGCGGCCCTGCTGCAGGAAGTCATCGGCGGCCACGATCCGCGCGACTCCACCTCCCTGACGGATCCGGTGGGCTCGCTGGCCGACGCCGCCCGCAACGGCAACGTGGCGGGCATGCGCATCGGCATCGTGAAGGAACTGCAGGGCGAAGGCTACGAAGCCGGTGTGCAGGCGCGCTTCAACGAGTCGGTTGAAATGCTCCGGGATGCCGGCGCGGAGATCGTCGAGGTCTCCTGCCCCAACTTCAAGTACGCCCTCGGCGCCTACTACCTGATCATGCCGTCCGAGGCTTCCTCGAACCTGGCCAAGTACGACGGCGTCCGGTACGGCATGCGCGAGCTGCCCGCCGAGCCGCCGCTGACCATCGAACGCGTCATGGGCGCCACCCGCGCCGCCGGCTTCGGTGACGAGGTCAAGCGCCGCATCATCCTGGGCACCTACGCCCTGTCAGCCGGCTACTACGACGCCTACTACGGCTCGGCCCAGAAGGTGCGCACCCTGATCCAGCGCGACTTCGACGCCGCGTTCGCACAGGCCGACGTGCTGATTTCCCCGACCTCGCCGAACACCGCGTTCAAGCTGGGGGAGAAGCTGGACGATCCGCTGGCCATGTACCTGAACGACATCGCCACCATCCCGGCCAACATGGCCGGCGTCCCGGGCATCTCGATTCCCGGCGGCCTGGCCGACGGACTGCCCGTCGGCATCCAGTTCCTGGCCCCGGCCCGTGAAGACATCCGCCTCTACCGCGCCGGCGCCGCCCTGGAGGGCATGCTGGAGCAGAAGTGGGGCGGCCCGCTGCTGGCCTCGGCACCCGTACTCGGAGGAGTGAAGTAAATGTCCGTCCACATCCAGGATGAAACCCTGTCCTTCGACGAGGCCATGGAGAAGTATGACCCGGTGCTGGGGTTCGAGGTCCACGTGGAGCTGAACACCAAAACCAAGATGTTCTCCGACGCACCGAACATCTTCGGCGACGAGCCCAACACCGCCGTCACCCCGGTGGACCTGGGCATGCCCGGCGTCCTGCCGGTGGTGAACAAAAAAGCCGTGGAGTACTCGATCCTCATCGGCCTGGCCCTGAACTGCAAGATCGCCGAATCCTGCACCTTCGCCCGGAAGCAGTACTTCTACCCGGACACGCCCAAGAACTTCCAGACCTCCCAGTACGAAGATCCGATTGCGTACGACGGCTACCTCGACATCGAACTGGAAGACGGCACCGTCTTCCGGGTCGAGATTGAGCGTGCCCACATGGAAGAGGACGCCGGCAAGCTCACCCACATGGGCGGCGCAACAGGCCGCATCCAGGGCGCCGACTTCTCCCTGGTGGACTACAACCGTGCCGGCGTGCCGCTGGTGGAGATTGTCACCAAGCCCATCGAAGGCGCCGGCTCCCGTGCTCCCGAACTCGCCAAGGCCTACGTGGCCGCCATCCGGGAAATTGTGAAGAACCTCGGTGTCTCCGACGCGAAGATGGAACGCGGCAACGTGCGCTGCGACGCGAACGTTTCGCTGCGCCCGCACGGCCAGGAAAAGTTCGGCACCCGTTCGGAGACGAAGAACGTGAACTCGCTGCGCGCGGTCGAACGCGCCGTCCGCTTCGAAATCCAGCGCCATGCGGCCGTTCTGGACTCCGGCAACACGATTGTCCAGGAAACCCGGCACTGGCACGAGGACACCCGTTCCACCACCTCGGGCCGGCCGAAGTCCGACGCCGATGACTACCGGTACTTCCCCGAACCTGACCTGGTTCCCGTGGTCACCTCGAAGGAATGGATCGAGGAGCTGCGCGCCCAGCTGCCCGAGCCCCCGGCTGAGCGCCGCAAGCGGCTCAAGGAAGACTGGGGCTACTCCGACGCTGAGTTCCGCGACGTGGTCAACGCCGGCGTCATGGAAGCCATCGAGGAAACCATTGCCGCCGGTGCCTCCGCCCAGGTGGCCCGCAAGTGGTGGATGGGTGAGGTTGCCCGCCGTGCCAAGGAAGCCGAAGTTGATCCGGTGGACGTGGGCGTTACACCTGAGCTGATCGTGGAGCTGGACCGCCTGGTGCAGGCCGGCAAGATCAACGACAAGCTGGCCCGCCAGGTCCTCGACGGCGTCCTCGCCGGCGAAGGTACCCCGGAGGAAGTGATTGAAAAGCGCGGCCTGGCCGTGGTCTCCGATGACGGCCCCCTGCTCGAGGCAATCGACGCAGCCCTTGCCGCACAGCCGGACGTTGCGGACAAGATCCGCGGCGGAAAGGTCCAGGCCGTCGGCGCCATCGTGGGCGGCGTCATGAAGGCCACCCGCGGCCAGGCCGACGCCGGCCGCGTGCGCGAGCTGATTCTGGAACGCCTGGGCGTTCAGGGCTAGGCAGCTGGTGCTGAAGACCGGCCCCGGGGCATCCGGGGCCGGTCTTCGCGTTAAGGCTCCGGTTCGGCGTGCCGCGCCCAGTAATCGGTGGTTTCCTCCATGCTCCGCTCGACGATCCTCTCCATTGCTGCCTGCGCCGACGCGGCATTGCCGGCCTGCACGGCCAGGGCAATGTCCATGTGCAGCTGCAGCGCTTCCTCGTGGGGCACGTCCGGGACCAGGCCGTACTGCGTACGGCCGGTCAGGACTTCCGCCACCAGCCGCTGCAGCTGGGCAAACATGTCATTGCCGGAGGCCGTCAGCAGCAACTGATGGAACTGCACATCCAGGCGAAGGAACTCTGCGGCATTTCCGGTTTTTCCGGCAGCCCACATGCCTCCGGACAGCCGCAGCAGTTCCGCGGCCTGTTCGGGCGCGGCGCGTCCGGCGGCCAGCCGGGCAGCCTGCGGTTCGACGGCGGTACGCAGCTCGGCGAGTGAGCGCAGCTGGTTCAGCCGCTCCGAGGTGGCCAACCGCCACCGGATAACCAGCGGGTCAAAGAGGTTCCAGGACTGCACCGGAAGTATCTGCACCCCGACCCTGCGGCGCGGGGCCACCATGCCCATGGCCGAGAGCACCCGCAGCACCTCGCGGATAACTGACCGGGAGACAGCAAGCCTCTCCTCAAACTGCTCGGTGCGCAGGATCTCTCCGGCTGTCAGGCGCCCCTCGCAAATGGCCAGCCCCAGATCCTCCAGGACACGGGCATGCAGGCCCGGGGCAGTCCCCGCTGCGGGAGTCGGAGAGCCGGGGGTGCGGCGGTTCGACGGCGTCGTCATCGTTGAATCATACGGCTTTAAAAAAACCATTGATTAAGTATGATTTAGCGTCTTAGACTCTGCTCACCGCGGAAGCAACGAGGCATCCGCGCGGGGGTTCCTCGCCAGAGGCGGCCCCGGACGGACGGAGACGGCGTGGGGCGCAAAGAACTTTCACGGACCGCAGCAGTGCTGACAGCTCTGGCTTTGGGACTGACCGCCTGCGGCAGCGGAGACGACGGGGGAACCGAGGGTTCGGACACAGTGCGGGTCACGGTGGCCAACCATGTGTGGACGGACACCATCAAGGAAGCCATTCCCGAGTTCGAAAAGGAAACCGGGCTGAAGGTGGAACTGACCCAGCTGGGCGAGGACCAGCTCTCGGACCAGTACAACGTAAAACTCAATGCGGGGTCGGACGAGATTGACGTCATGATGTACCGGCCCCTTCAGGAGGGGCGGCTGTTCGCGGACAACGGCTATCTGGCGGACCTGACTGACCGGGTTGAAGGCAACGAGGACTGGGAATGGAGCGACTTCCAGGAAGGCCCGGTGACCGCAACCACCTTCGAGGACAAGGTGGTAGGTGTCCCGATCATCACCGAGCGTGAGGTGCTGTACTACCGCAAGGACCTGCTTGAGGCGGCCGGTCTGGAAGTCCCGGGCACCATGGAGGAGCTGGAAGCGGCTGCGAAAACCATCTCCGAGGCTAACCCCGGCACGGCCGGCTTTGTGGCCCGCACCGGTAAGTCCGCAGCAGTCACCCAGTTCTCCAGCTTCCTCTTCAGCTTCGGCGGTGACTTCATCGAGGACGGCGAGTCGGCCGTTTCCAGCGACGAGGCCAAGGAAGCGTATGCCTTCTACGGCGGGCTCATCAATAACTACGGGCCTGAAAACGTCAGCACCGACATGAGCTGGTCCGAGGCCATGGCCATCTTTACGCAGGGCGGTGCGGCCTTCTACACGGAGGCCGATTCGCTTTACAAGAACGCAACTGACCCGGCGAAGTCCAAGGTGGCTGACACCGTCGGTTTCGCACCTCTGCCGGCCGGACCGGCGGGCTCGAAGCCGTACAACATTCCGTCCTGGAGCCTGGCCATCAACGAGGCGTCGCAGAACCAGGACAACGCCTGGAAGTTCATTGAATGGGCCACCAGCAAGGACATGACCATGCAGATCCAGCAGGGCGGTGTCCCCGGACCCCGTGCCTCCGTGTGGGCGGACGAAGGCGGAACCTCCACCTACCCGGAGGATCTGGCCGAGGCGATCAGCATCAGCGCAGAAAACGGCGTCGGCCACGACCGGCCGCTGGTGAAGTCGGTGGGTGAGGCACGTGAAATTGTCGGTGCTCCCATCGTGGCCGCCATCACCGGAGCGGATTCCGATGCAGAAGCGGATGCCGCCCACGAAGCCTTCGGGAAGTTCCTCGAGGGCGAGCAGTAAGCCCGGGGCTGCCGGTCCGCCCGGCAGCCCCGGTTCCTTCCTCCCGTACCTGCTTTCAAAGGCGAAAACATGTCCGTTGCCACCGCCCCGGCCAGGAAAACCGCGGGGCAGTCCTTCTCCGACTGGGCGAACGTCCACCGCAAATGGCTGTTCGCAGCACCGGCGATGATCTTCGTCGGGATCCTCATCATCTTTCCCGTCGCCTGGACCGTCTACCTGAGCCTGACCGATGCCTCGGGATCCGTCCGCGCCGATTCCGATTTCATCGGCCTGGAGAACTACCTGACCGTCCTCACGGATACCGACCGGTTCTGGCCGGCCGCCGGCCGCACTGCCTACTTCACGATCACGGCCCTCGCGGTGGAAATGGTGCTGGGCATGTGCATCGCCCTGCTGCTGTGGCGTCCGTTTCGGGGTGAAAAGTGGGTCCGGGTGGCCATTCTGCTGCCGCTGGTGGCTACCCCGGTAGCAGTGGGCATGATGTGGCGGCTGATTTTCGACCCCAACATCGGATTCGCCAACCAAATGCTGGGCTGGGTGGGCATCCCGCCGCAGCCCTGGCTGTCCGGCGTCGAGAGTGCCCTGCCGACCACCATTTTCATCGATATCTGGCAGTGGACACCGATGATCGTGCTGATCCTGCTTGCCGGGCTGACCTCGCTCTCCGAAGAGCCCGATGAGGCCGCCCGGATTGACGGGGCCAACGCCTGGCAGCGGTTTTGGTACGTGACCCTGCCGCTGATGATGCCGACCGTCATCGTCGCGGTGCTGCTGCGAAGCATCGATGCCTTGAAGACCTTCGACATCCTGTACGCCACCAAGGGCAAGGGCGGAGGTTCCTTCAACGAAGTGGAAACCCTGAACATCTACGCCTACGGGTTGAGCTTCGACTACAACAAGTACGGGCTGTCATCCACGGTGCTGATCCTGTTCTTCCTGATCATCGTCAGCATCATGTTCCTTTTGACCCGCCGCCGGAAGGGCACCCCATGAGTACCGTCACCGAGCTTCCAGAGTCCTTTGCCCCCGTGCTGGCCCGGCGCCGGAAGCCGCTGCGCAGCCGCGCCTACAAGGTCTTTCGCGTCAGCGCCCTGACGGTGGTCATCCTGGCCCTGCTGGCACCCCTCGCATGGATGGTGCTCGCCTCCTTTAAGACCAACGTGGACATCTATGACGCGGCCAAATCGCTGGTCTTCACCCCCACGTTCGAGAACTACTCCAACGTGCTGCAGCGCAACAACTATTTCGTCTTCATCTTCAACAGCTTCTGGGTGGCCTTCGCCTCCACCCTGCTTTCCCTGATCCTGGGGGTACCGGCGGCTTATGCCATGAGCAGGTTTAGTATGCAGCGCTCGGCACTGGTGGTCCTGATGGCCCGGATCATCCCGGGCGTGAGCCTGCTGGTGCCCTGGTACTACGTGTTTTCCAACCTGCGGATGGTGGGTGGCTTCAGCGTGCTGATCCTCAGCCACATGTTCGTGGCGCTGCCGCTGATCGTCTACATCATGATGAGTTACTTCGACTCGCTGCCGGTGGAGCTGGAAGAGTCGGCGCAGGTGGACGGCCTCTCACCCATCGGGGCGTTCCGGCTGATTACGCTGCCCCTGTCCCTGCCGGGCATCATGACGGCCGGGATCCTCGCGTTCATTTTCTCGTGGAACAACTTCATGTTTGCCCTGGTGCTTTCCGGAGCGTCCACCAAGACCCTGCCGGTGGCCATTTTCGACTTTGTCTCCTACGCCAGCATCGACTGGGGCGGGTTGATGGCAGCAGCCACAGTCGTCACGATTCCCATCATGGTCATTGCCCTGTTCACGCAGAAATATGTGGTCAGCGGCCTGACGGCCGGGGCCACGAAGGGATAGCTCATGCGGGTTGACCGGATAGAAACGTTTATGGTGCCGCCCCGCTGGCTGTTTGTCCGGGTGGAAACCGATTCAGGCATTGTCGGCTGGGGCGAGGCCACCTGCGAGGGCCGGTCCGAAACGGTCCGGACCGCCGTGGAACAGCTGGCCGAACTCCTGGTCGGCCGGGACCCCCTGCGGATCGAGGACAACTGGCAGGTGCTGACCAAGGGATCCTTCTACCGGGGCGGGCCGATCCTGGCCAGCGCGGTCTCCGGCCTGGACCAGGCGCTCTGGGACATTGCCGGCAAACACTTCGGCACACCGGTACATCAGTTGCTGGGGGGTCACGTCCGGGACAGGATCCGAATGTACGGCTGGGTGGGAGGTGATGACCCCGGCGAGGTTGCAGACCACATCAGTGCACAGGTGGAGGCCGGACTGACTGCCGTCAAAATGAATGCCAGCGGCAGGATGGGTGCCGTGGCCACCGTGGCGGAACTGGACGCCGTCGTCCGCCGGGTGGCAGCCGCACGTGAGGTCCTTGGCGACCACCGGGACGTGGCTGTGGACTTCCACGGCCGTTTTTCGGTGGCGAATGTCCGCCGGGTGGCACCACTGCTGGAACCCTACCGGCCGTTCTTCCTGGAGGAACCGGTGCTGCCCGAAAACCCGCACCTGCTGCAGTCCGTCACCGCCGCCACCAGTATTCCCGTGTCCACCGGTGAACGGCTCTACAGCCGGCAGGAATTCCTTCCGGTTCTCCAGGCCGGAATTGCCGTGGCGCAACCGGACCTCTCCCACGCGGGAGGCATCACGGAGGTGCGCCGGATCGCTTCCCTGGCCGAGATCTACGACGTCCAGCTGGCACCGCACTGTCCGCTGGGGCCGCTGGCACTGGCAGCCTGCCTGCAGGTGGGGTTCGCCACCCCGAACTTCCTGATCCAGGAACAGAGCATCGGCATCCACTACAACCAGGGGGCCGAGGTGCTCGATTACGTGGTGGACAAGGCTCCGTTTGCCTTCACCGACGGGCACATCGAACGAATGACGGGCCCGGGCCTGGGGATCGAAGTGGACGAACAGGCGGTGCGGTCCGCGGACAAGAGCGGGCACGCCTGGCGCGGACCCATCTGGCGGCACAGCGACGGCTCCTTCGCGGAATGGTAGGCAGAGATGACAACTGACGAATTCCTGCCCGCCCTGCTCCGGGGGCGGCTGGTGGCGATTATCCGGGGGACCGACGGCACCGCCGCCGTCGCCGCCGCCCGGGCACTGTTCGAGGAGGGCATCTCCTGCGTGGAGATCACCCTGACAACGCCGGGGGCGCTGCAGGCCATCGAGACCCTCCGCAGCGAAGCCGCCCCAGGGCACTGGATAGGCGCCGGGTCCGTGATTACCCCGGCGCAGGCCCGCGACGCGGCGGCGGCCGGGGCCCGCTTTACGGTGACGCCCGGAGTGACGGATTCGGTAGCAGCAGCCGCCCGGCTGGGCCTGCCGGTGCTCGCGGGAGCCTACACGGCCACGGAAGCCGTGGCAGCCATGGCGAAGGGGGCAGCCGCGGTGAAGCTTTTCCCGGCGTCTGCCGGCGGGCCGGGGTACCTGAAGGCCCTGCGGGACCCCTTGCCGGACATTCCCTTTATTGCGGTCGGGGGAGTGGGGTTGGGGGACGCGCCGGAATACTTCCGGGCCGGCGCCGTGGCACTGGGCCTGGGCGGACCGCTGGTAGGGGACGCCGCGACCCCGGCGGGGGATTTGGCCGCCATGCGGGTGCGGGCGCGGAAGTTTGTCGAGCTCGCCGGCCCGGACCGGGCGGACGCGCCGGCCTAGCGCGCACCGGCGCCATCTCCGGCTGCGTCATCTCCGACTTCCGGCAGACGGCCGGCAGGGCCTGACGGTAGTCTTTCGAAATGGCCAACCTTCCCGCTGCCGAGATCTCCGCCGACCCCGCCCTGGTGCGCCAGCTGGTGCGTGAACACCGGCCGGAGCTGGCCGGCCTTGACCTGCACGTAGCCGGCAGCGGGTGGGACAACCACATTTACCGGCTGGGCACCGAGTATGCAGTCCGCCTGCCGCGCCGCCGGTCCGCAGCGGGGCTCACGGCCAATGAACAGCGCTGGCTGCCGCAGCTCACTGCCAATGTGCCGGTTCCGACATCCGCTCCGCTGTTCTCCGGATCGCCCTGCGAGCTCTACCCGTGGCCGTGGAGCATCACACGCTGGTTCGACGGGCAGGATGTTTCCCTGCAGCCCAGGGACCGCAACGTAGCGTTGGCGGAGGGCCTTGCTGCGTTCCTGAATGCCTTCCACCGGCCTGCGCCGCCGGATTATCCGCGGAATCCGTTCCGGGGCGGGCCGTTGCCGGATCGGGACAAATCGGTGCAGGAGCGGCTGGACACCGGCATGGTCCCGCACGCCGTCCGGGTCCGCGAGGTGTGGTCGGAAGCGCGGGAAGCGCCCGGCTGGCCCGGGCCGCCGCTCTGGCTGCACGGTGACCTGCACGCCGCGAACCTGGTCTCCCGGGACCAGGCCCTTCAGGCAGTGATCGATTTCGGTGACCTGACTGCCGGGGATCCGGCCACCGATCTGGCTGCTGCCTGGCTGGTGTTCGACGCCGCGGGCCGGAACGCGTTCCGCGCCGCGCTGGGGCCGCAGTATGACGCCGACCCGTATATCTGGCAGCGAGCCCGCGGCTGGGCTGTGTGTCTGGCGACGGTCCTGCTGGCCAACTCCGATGACGCTCCGGACCTGAACCTGCTGGGGTCCGAAACCCTCATGGAAATCCTCACGAATGACATGGAAGGGACGGTCTAGGTGGGGATCGGCAGCTGGAAACACTCGGTCCGGATCTCCATCGAAGGGGACGGGCATGTCCAGGAGGACGAGTGCGGCTATGCAGGGGCCACCGCCTGGGTGCTGGATGGTGCCAGCGCGCTGCTTCCCCCGCTGGGACTGCCCGGCCCCTCCGACCCGGCCTGGTATGCACGGCAATTGGACCGGTTGCTCACAGACGCCGCCGTCGTGTCCGCGGGCACGGCGGGCGGGGTCCCTGGTGCACAGGCGGTGCTTGCAGATGCCCTGGGACGAATGGATGAGCTCGCCGCCACCTTGGTCGGCGGGGAACGAGTCCGGTTCCCGTCCGCCGCAATGTGCCTTGCCCAGCTGACCGGCGAGGGGGTGGACGTTCTGGCATTGGCAGACTGCCATGCAGTGGTGGAATTGGAGGACGGGACACTGGTCCACGTCACGCACGAACCGGCGGACATCCGGATTGCCCCGGAGGAGGACCCGGTGCGGGAACGGGAGCTGCGGATCCGGGACAGGGAACTGCGCAACATACCCGGACGGTTGTGGGTTGCCCGGCGCGAGGTGGAAGCCGCCTACCAGGCCCGCACGGTCCGTCTGGGAACTCCCCGAAGAATGGTGCTGGCCTCCGACGGAGCCTGGCGGGCCGTGGAGCTGGGAATTGTGCAGGGACCGGCTGAGTTCCTGGACGCGGCACGGTCCCCGCTGGCTGCCCAGCAGATGCTGCTGTCATTGCGCACAGTGCAAACGGAAACCGGTGAAAGCGCGGACGACGCCACCCTCCTCACCGTCGAAAGGACCTCCTCATGACCGATGCGCAGAACACTCCGGTTTCCTGCGATGTTCTGGTGATCGGCGGCGGGATTGCCGGTCTGTCCCTGGCCGCCGAACTGGCGGTCTCCCACGGCGCGGACGTGGTGCTGGCGGAAGCCGAGCAGACGCTGGCCTATCACACCTCCTCCCGGTCCGCCCGCCAGCTGATCCCCAGCTACGGACCGCCGCCCGTGCAGGATCTGACCCTGCGAACGCTTGCCTTGATCCGCCGGGCGGAAGCGGAGCTGCCGGCACCTATCCTGACGCCCCGCAGTTTCCTGCTGATCGGTGACGAAGAGTCGGTACGGGACCGGGCCAGTGCGCACATGCATCCGGTGATGCCGGCGGAAGCTCTCGGGCTGGCCCCGGAGCTGCAGGCAACAGCTTTCAGCGCCGCCGGGCTGGACACCACCTCGGTGGCCTGCGACACGGACGCACTGCTCGAATACCACCAGCAGCGGCTCCGCTCCGCCGGCGGGCGCATCCTGACCGGACACCGGGTGGGGCAGGCCCGCCGGGTGGCAGGTCCGGGACAGGAAACGTGGGAGGTTACGGCGCAGGGAAACCGGTTCCTCGCCCGCACGGTGGTCAACGCCGCCGGCGCCTGGGCGGACAACCTCGCCGAAATTTTTGGGGCCCGCCCGCTGGGGCTGACGCCATACCGCCGGACAGCCGCCGTCGTCAACGTCGAGCGGCCCCTGACGGACGGAGCGCCGATGGTCGCCGACGCGCAGGACCGTTTCTACTACCGCCCCGAAGGCCGGCAGGTGCTGATCTCGCCGTCCGAAAGCGAACCAAGCGTGCCGGAGGATGCCCGTCCCCGGCCGGCCGATGTGCAGGCGCTGGTGGAACTGGTTAACAGCGTCACCACCATGGGTATTACCGGGGTGTCCCGGGCATGGACCGGACTGCGCACCGAAACCCGTGACGGGCTGCCCGTGGTGGGGCCGGATCCCGTCGTGCAGGGGTTCTTCTGGCTGGCAGGTCAGGGTGGTTACGGGTTCCAGACCTCCTCCGGGATTGCCGAACTCGCCGCCGGAATCCTGCAGGGAACCGAAGCGGAAAACCCGCTCCGCAAGGCGCTGAGCCCAGCCCGGATGACAGTGTGACCAAGATCTCACTGTTTACGCTGTAACGAATCAGCCAAGGGCCGCCCGTATGGTCGTTAGGACACCAAGAGATGCCTAGAGTTGTAGGTATCAAGCCCGTCCGGCGAAAACACCTACGCATCGAAAATTCAGTGCCCGAAAGGTCAGTCTCAGTGCCAGATTTCTTGCCGCCAAAAGTTGTTGGCGTGCAGCAGCGTCCCCTTTACATCCGGGTCCGTTCGATCCTCACAGTTCTCAGCACGTTGTGGCTGATTCTGGCCATTATCGGCGTAGGTTTCTTTTCCGGCGGAACTACCTCCCTGGCCCTTTCGCTGGTACTTCTTTACGGCACGGGCGCAGCCCTGCTGGTAGTGGTCTCGGCAATCTACCGTTACGTTTCACGGGGCGCACGCCAGCGGGTGGAAACCAAGCCGGAAGGCGGCGCTGCGGCCGTGTTTGTGGACACGACCCGCTCCGCTACGGAAGAAATCCTGGCGGCTCTGCGTCCTGCCTCGCCGTCCGGCCGTGCCAGCGTTGCCGTGCGGATGCCGCAGACGGTGGATGCACTGGATGTAGCGGCCGCTCTGGCTGCCCGGACGGCGGTCCTGACCGCCGCCGCCGCAGCGGAGAAGCAGGCTGCCGCCTCCGCCGCGATGGTTACGCCGTCGAAAACCAAGTCGCCTGTAAATAAATCGGCCACCAAAAAGAAGGCTGGTGCCAAGCGTCCGGCACAGAAGGCACAGGGCAGCAAGTCGCGACCCGCCACGAACAGCGCTTCGCGGACGGCCGGCACCTCGGCGAACACCACTCCGAAGAAGACCTCGGGCGGGAAGAAACCCGGTTCCGCAAACAAGGGTGCGGGCGCCGCGGGGAACAAAACCCCGGCGGGCCGCGTGGCTGCCGATGCGGGCAAAGGGGAACCGGAAGGGGCATCCGGCACCGGTCCTGCCTCCTCCGCCCCGGCAGCGGTGATGGGAGTTCCCGGTATCCGCACCGCGCAGCAGGATGTTCTGCCGCGTCTGGAGGGTGCCCCGTCCTGCGGTTTCCCGTTGGGACCGGTCCGCACTGCGTCCGCCGTCCGCCAGCCTGACCGTGAGCTGGCCGCCGCCTAACCTGCCTGGCAGGCAAGGTCCCCCCAATACTCAGGTAGTTGTCAGGTTGTCTTCAGCACCTACCCAGACGGGCCGCTTATCGTAGTTAGTACCTCATAAGGGTGCGAGTGATGAATGGACCGAGTAGTGACCGGTCCGGCGCCGGCAGACTAGGGTTGTTTCCCCCAACCAGCCCATAGTCTGCCGGCGTTTTCCTTTTAACCAGTCTCGCCCGTCTGGCGGTCTACTCCGCCCGGAAGTCCGGAAATTCCCCGGTGGCCGGGCCAAAGGATTCCTCGACGCCGGTGACCACACCCGGAGCTTCCGGACCGCGCAGGAACTCCCGGAGCCCGTCCAGGGCGGGTTCCCTGCCCTCGGCGACCACCCGGACGGATCCGTCGGACATATTGGAGACCACTCCGGTGAGGCCGAGTTGCACGGCACGCCGCTGGGTCCGGTACCGGAATCCCACGCCCTGCACCTCTCCGCTGACACTGGCTGTCAGCCGGCGCTCACCCCTTTCCGAATGCGTATTCATCCGCAAAGCCTAGCGCGGGCAAACGGCGGGTGTCCCGGGGAATCAGTGCCCGGGAGCCGGCCGGAGAAATCAGTACAGCCGGACTCCCAGCTGGTCCTCCGCCGCGGCCAGCACGGCACCGGTGTCCACGAGAACCCGTACCGCCTCGATCTCCGGGGCGAGATACCGGTCAGGCCCCGGGCCGGCAACGACCTCCCGGATCGCCGCCCGCGCCGCAGCAGCGGCGGGGGCACTGCGGGAGCCGGCCAGTCCGCCGTCGCGCATATCCAACGCCCTGGCGGCGGTCAGCAGCTCGATGGCAAGCACCCGGGTGAGTCCGTCCAACGCGCGGCGGAGCTTCAGCCCCGCGGCCCAGCCCATGGAGACGTGGTCCTCCTGCATGGCGGAGGACGGGATGGAATCCACCGACGCCGGGACGGCCAGCCGCTTGAGTTCGGACACGATTCCCGCCTGGGTGTATTGGGCGATCATGTGTCCGGAGTCCACACCGGGATCATGGGCCAGGAAGGCATTGAGTCCGTGGCTGCGGGATCGGTCAAGGAACCTGTCGGTGCGGCGCTCGCTCATGGACGCCACGTCAGCCACGGCAATGGCCAGGAAATCCAGGACGTAACCCACCGGTGCGCCGTGGAAGTTGCCGTTGGATTCCAGCCGCCCGTCCAGGGTCACCACCGGATTATCGACGGCGGAGGCACGCTCGGCGGCAGCCACACTCTCCGCATGCGCCAGGGTGGAGCGGGCCGCACCGTGCACCTGGGGTGCGCAGCGCAGCGAATACGCATCCTGGACCCGGGTAAAGCCGCCGGTCTTCTGTTCCTCGATCAGCGCCGAACCGGCCAGAACGGAGCGGATATTGGCTGCGGATTCGGCCTGCCCGTACTGCGGCCGCAGCGCCTGGAGGTCCTCGGCGAACACCGAGTCGCTGCCCAGCAGCCCCTCAACGCTCATGGCCGCGGCCAGATCGGCCGTGGACAGCAGCCGGTGCAGGTCCGCGATGGCCAACGTCAGCATGCCGAGCATGCCGTCCGTACCGTTGATCAGGGCCAGCCCCTCCTTCTCCCTCAGCTGCACGGGGACGAGTCCGGCTTCCGTGAGTGCTTCCGCGGCCGGAAGCTTCCGGCCGTCAGCGGTCCGTACCTCGCCCTCGCCCATCAGGGCCAGGGCACAGTGGGACAGGGGTGCCAGATCGCCGGAACAGCCCAGCGAACCGTATTCACCAATGACGGGCGTGATGCCGGCGTTCAGCATTCCGGCATAGGCAACGCCGATCTCCGGGTGGACGCCCGTGCGGCCGGTAGCAAGGGTGGAGAGGCGGTTGAGCATCAGCGCACGCACCACTTCGCGGTCCACTTCCGCGCCGGACGACGCCGCGTGGCTGCGGATCAGGGAACGCTGCAGCTGGGTCCGCTGGTCGGGCGGGATCTGCTTGACGGCGAGGGCGCCGAACCCGGTGGAGACGCCGTAGTGCGGTTTGGCATCCGCGGCAAGATTCTCGATGACACTGCGTGAGGAGGCCATGGCGGCCAACGCGCCGGAAGCCAGCTTCACCCGCGCACCGTGCCGGGCCACTGCCACAATCTCCGGCGCTGCCAACGGACCGGTCCCCAACTCGACTGCCTGCAGGCCCTGTTCAACGTGCATTGCTCTCCGTCCTCGCGGAGAAAACTCTCCGTCGTCATGCCGCCCAGCCGGCGCAGTTCCGGCGGGTATGCCGCCGGCTTCCATCTCACCACCGGACCGGCAGCAAACCTACGTTCCGGGCGCATTCCGTTTCTGGGATACCAGACAGTGCCCTAGACTCTGCCCATGTCCGCCAGTTATTCGCACGTCCAGGTCCCGGCGGCCGCCCAGGTCCTCGCCATCCTCCGCTACCTTGGCCGCCAGGCCGGACCGGTCAGTGCCGGTGCCGTGGCCCGGGATCTGTCCCTGCCCCGTTCCACCACCTACCATCTGCTGGCCGCGCTGGTTGCCGACGGCTTCGCCGTGCACCTGCCCGAGGAAAGCAGATATGCGCTTGGCGCCACCGCCCATGAACTGGGCACCGGATACGCCCGCCAGGCACCCCTGCAGCGCATCGGCAGGTTTCCGCTGCGGAAGCTGGTGACCCGCACCCGGGCCACCGCACATCTGGCCGTGCTGCAGGGGGCCGACGTTATTTACGTGATCGAAGAACGCGCACCGCGCCAGCCGGCACTGGTGACCGACGCCGGGGTGCGCCTTCCGGCCCACCGCACCGCCAGCGGGCGGGCTTTGCTGGCCCTGATGAAGCAGGCGCAGCTGCGGGCCCTGTACCCGGACGCAAACGTGATGCGGTCCTCCCGTGCCGCCGGCCCGTCCCTGAGCGTACTGCTGGAGCAGGTCAGGGAGCGCGGCTACGCGTGGGAAGAGGATGAGGTCACCGACGGGTTCTCCTCCCTGGCCGTACCTGTCCTGGACCGCGCCGGCCATGCGGTAGCCAGTGTCACGGTTACGGTGCCCACCCGGAATGCCGTGCCCGGCCCTGGAGCAGGCGCCGGCCGAAACGGCCAGGCTGCCCGCGCGCGGACCGCCGTCGAGGCCCTGGCAGAGGACTACCTGCCGGAACTGGCCCGCTGTGCCGCAGAAATCTCCCGGCGGCTCGGTGCGCCTGCCCGTCCGTGACGGTGGGCCCCTGGCCGGACCCCGGGCTGAACTGCAGGCAGCCTCCGGCGGACACCTGACTCCGGAAGGCAACAGCGCCGAACCCGGAAAAGCGTGAGTGCTGTCTGGTATCCCAGAATACGACGGCGACGGCGGCGGCAGGGGAGAGCCTGCCCGTTACGGTCTGGCTATGGCAACCACCTCAGATCCGAACCGGCAGATCAGTGCACCCCGGGGCACCCGCCTCACGGCGAAAAGCTGGCAGACCGAAGCGCCGCTGCGGATGCTGATGAACAACCTCGACCCCGAGGTGGCCGAACGGCCCGCGGACCTGGTGGTCTACGGCGGCACCGGACGCGCAGCCCGCAGCTGGGAAGCCTATGACGCCATCATCGAGACCCTGGCCACCCTGGCCGAAAACGAGACCCTGCTGGTCCAGTCCGGCAAGCCTGTCGGCGTCTTCCGCACGCACGAATGGGCCCCGCGGGTGCTGATCGCCAATTCCAACCTGGTGGGGGACTGGGCCACCTGGCCCGAGTTCCGCCGGCTGGAAGCGGAGGGCCTCATGATGTACGGGCAGATGACCGCCGGGTCCTGGATCTACATCGGGACCCAGGGAATCCTGCAGGGCACCTACGAAACGTTCGGCGCCGTGGCCCGCAAGCTTTTCGGCGACGGGAATGCCACCCTGGCCGGCACGCTGACCCTGACCGGCGGGTGCGGCGGCATGGGCGGCGCGCAGCCGCTTGCGGTGACCCTGAACGGCGGGGCGGTGCTGATTGTGGACGTGGATGAAATCCGGCTCCGCAGACGTGCAGCAAAACGCTACCTGGACGAGGTGGCACCGGACCTGGACACCGCCGTCGCCCGCGTTATGGCCGCCCGGACCGAGAAGCGGGCCCTGTCCGTGGGAGTGGTGGGCAACGCCGCCGAGGTGTTCGAGGAACTGCTGCGGCGCCAGCACGCCGGGGACATCGTGGTGGACATTGTCACCGACCAAACCTCTGCCCATGACCCGCTGAGCTACCTGCCGGTCGGCATTCCGGTGGACCGGTGGCACATCGAAGCCGCTGCCGATCCGGAAGGTTTCACCAAACAGGCGCGCGAATCCATGGCCCGGCAGGTCGCCGCCATGGTGGGGTTCCAGGATGCCGGCGCGGAGGTCTTCGATTACGGCAACTCCATCCGCGATGAGGCCCGCCAGGCCGGTTACGCCCGCGCCTTCGACTTCCCCGGTTTTGTCCCCGCGTACATCCGGCCGCTGTTCTGCGAGGGAATGGGGCCGTTCCGCTGGGTGGCACTCTCCGGCGACCCGCAGGACATTGCGGTTACCGATGCCGCCATCAAGGAACTGTTTCCGGAGAACACCCGGCTGCACCGTTGGATCGACGCCGCCGCTGAACACGTGGAGTTCGAGGGACTGCCGGCACGGATCTGCTGGCTGGGCTACGGGGACCGGGCGAAGGCCGGCCTGCTGTTCAACCGGCTCGTGGCGGAGGGCAAGGTCAGCGCGCCCATCGTCATCGGGCGCGACCATCTGGACTCCGGGTCGGTGGCCTCCCCGTACCGGGAAACCGAGGCGATGGCCGACGGTTCGGATGCCGTGGCGGACTGGCCCTTGCTCAACGCCCTGCTTAACACGGCGTCCGGCGCCACCTGGGTCTCGCTGCATCACGGCGGCGGGGTGGGTATCGGCCGGTCCATCCATGCCGGCCAGGTGGGGGTGGCGGACGGTACGGAGCTGGCCGCCCGCAAACTGGAAACGCTGCTCACCAATGATCCCGGCACCGGGGTAATGCGCCACGCCGACGCCGGATACGAGCGGGCACGCGAAGTCGCCGCAGAGCGCGGCATCCGTATCCCGATGAACGAGTAGGGGGCGCACCATGGACCGTCCAGGAGTTGCATCCCTTCTCGCCGCCATTGAGGACACCGGCCGTGACCAGCGGCGCGGGGGCTACTCCCGGCCGGTGTTTTCCACCGCCGAACTGGACCTGCGCAGCTGGTTCACCGCCGAGGCGCAGCGCCGCGGCGTTGACGTGGAGACCGACCGCAACGGGATTCTGTGGGCCTGGTGGGGGCCGCCGCAGGCCGGTGCTCTGGTCACCGGAAGCCACCTCGATTCCGTGCCCGGCGGGGGTGCCTTTGACGGTCCGCTGGGGGTCGCGTCCGCGCTTGCCGCGGTGGACCTGCTGCGGGCCCGCGGCGTCGGGCCCCGCCGCTCCCTGGCCATTGCCGTCTTTCCGGAGGAGGAAGGCTCCCGTTTTGGTGTCGCCTGCCTGGGATCCCGTCTGCTCACCGGAGACATCGACGCGGACAAGGTCCGGAACCTGCGTGACGCTGACGGAACCACCTTCGCCGAAGCTGCCCGCGCTCGCGGCCTGGACCCGGACCGGCTCGGACGCGACGATGAGGCGCTGGCGCGGATCGGCGATTTTGTGGAGCTGCACGTGGAGCAGGGCCGGGGACTGGGCGATGCCGGGCCGGCGGTCGCCGTCGGCGGTTCCGTCCTGGGCCACGGCCGCTGGCGGCTGAGCGTTGCCGGGCAGGGCAACCACGCGGGCACCACCTCAATGGCTGACCGGGCCGATGCCATGGTTGCTGCCGCGCACATCATTGTGGCCGTGCAGCAGGCAGCCGCCGACGCCGACGTCGACGGCGCCCGGGCCACCGTGGGCCGGATTTCACCCGTACCCGGCGGCACCAACGTCATTGCCTCCCGTGTGGACCTGTGGCTGGATGCCCGGCATCCGAGCGACGCCGCCGTCCTGGGCCTGGTGGAAACCATCCACGGCAAAGCGCAGAAGATCGCCGCCTTCGAGGGCTGCACCGTGAAGCTGTCCCGTGAGTCGTGGACCGGGACCACGGAGTTTGATGCCGTTCTGCGGCGCAGCCTGGCACATTCGGTGCCCGGGGCACCGGTCCTGGCAACCGGCGCCGGACACGACGCCGGCATTCTGGCCGGGCATGTGCCCGCCGGGATGCTGTTTGTCCGCAACCCGACCGGCATCTCTCATTCACCGGAGGAGTATGTGGAGGCCGCTGACGCTGAGGCAGGCGCCGCAGCCCTGGCCGACGTGCTCGCGGACCTGCTGTGAGCGGCAAAGTTGCCGGGGCGTGGGCCGACGTTTCCCCGGAGCGCTCGCTCTGGTGTGAACAGGCGATGCTGGACGGGCGGATCTATCCGGGCGTGCGGGCGGAGGTCGACGGCGCCGGGTACGTCACCGCCGTCGCCACCGGTACGCCAGCCCGGGACGGTGACACGCTGCTGCCCGGGGTGGCCTTCCCTGCCGCGTCCAACGCCCACTCCCACGCCTTTCACCGGATCCTGCGCGGACGCACGCACACCGGCGGCCCGGGCAGCTTCTGGACCTGGCGGGAGCAGATGTACGCGGCGGCCGCCACGCTGACACCGGCGCTGTACGAGGAGCTCGCCACAGCGGTGTTCACCGAGATGGTAGTGACCGGCTGGACATCGGTGGCCGAGTTCCACTATCTCCACCACGGCCCCGGCGGAACCCCCTACGCCCCGGCGCATGCGATGGAACGGGCCCTGGCCCGCGCCGCCGTCGCCGCCGGCATCCGGCTCACCCTCCTGGACACCTGTTACCTCGCCGGCGGGTTCGGCACGGCCCTGTCCGCCGAACAGCTCCGCTTCGGAGACGCCGGCGTTGAAGACTGGCTTCTCCGGCTGGCGTCGCTGCGGGCGGCCTTGGCCGACGAGTTCGATCCGGCGCAGGTCAGCGTGGGCGCGGCCCTGCACTCGGTCCGCGGCGTGCCGGAGGAGGCACTGGCCGAGGTGGCAGCCGGGCTGGATCCCGACCTGCCCCTGCACATCCACCTCTCGGAGCAGCCGGCGGAGAACGAGGCCTGCCTGGGCGCTACCGGCCGGACCCCCGCCGGGCTGCTGCACAAATACGGGTTGGTCACCCCACGGCTCTCGGCGGTCCACGCCACCCACCTCACCGGGCAGGACATCGGCATCCTCGGCGGGGCCGGAGCCACCGTGGTGCTGTGCCCCACCACGGAGGCGGACCTGGCGGACGGCATCGGCCCCGCGGCCCGGCTGCGCGACGCCGGAGCTCGGATTGCGCTGGGGACCGACCAGCACGCCGTCGTCGATCCGTGGCAGGAGATGCGTGCCCTGGAATACGGGGAGCGGATCGCCTCCGGGGAGCGCGGCAGGTTTGCCCCGGCACTGCTGCACCGGGCCGTCTCCGACGCCGGTGCCAGGGCGCAGGGGAGACCGGTGCCGGGACTCGCCGTCGGAAACGCCTGTGACCTCATGGTGACGGACCCGGCCTCGACCCGCACCGCCGGCAGCCGGGCGGAGCAGCTGGCGCTGACGGCCACGGCTGCCGATGTGCGTACAGTCGTGGTTGCGGGGCGGATCCTCGCCCGGAACGGACACCACGCCGTGCTGAGGGATCCGGGAGCCCTGCTGGCCGGCGCCCTGGCGTCGGTCGATTCGATACCCGACCCGCAAGGACGTGCCTGCCCGTGATACCGGCCTCACAACTCGTTACCAACATCGGCGAGCTGACTACCCAGGACTACCGCCGCGAGGAGCCCGTGCTCCGCAATGCCGCCATAGTGTTCGAGGGCGAGCGGATCAGCTGGATCGGCTCCGCAGCGCAGGCCCCGGCAGCGGACGAGGTACTCGACGCCGGCGGCAGGGTCGGACTGCCGGGCTGGGTGGACTCCCACACCCATCTGGTATTCGCCGGGGACCGCGGGGCGGAGTTCGAGGCCCGGATGGCAGGGGAGCCCTACGCAGCCGGGGGGATCGCCGTGACCACAAAAGCCACCCGTGCTGCCTCGGACTATGACCTGACCCGGCTGCTGCTGGCCCGGACGGCGGAAGCGGCCGCCGGCGGCACCACCTATCTGGAAACCAAGACCGGATACGGACTGACCGTGGATGAGGAGGCACGCAGCGCGCGGATCGCGTCCACCGTGGCGGACACGGTCACGTTCCTCGGCGCACACCTGGTTCCGCCCGGCGCCGACCCCGAGGAGTACACGGACCTGGTCTGCGGCCCGATGCTCACGGCCGTGCGCCCCTACGTGCAGTGGATCGATGTGTTCTGCGAGGAAGGCGCCTTCACCGCCGACCAGTCCCGCCGCGTCCTGGCCGCCGGACAGGCGGCCGGGCTGGGACTGCGGGTCCACGGCAACCAGCTGGGTCCCGGCGCCGGGGCTGCCCTGGCAGCAGAGTTCGGTGCAGCCAGCGTGGACCACGTCAACCACCTCGCCGACACCGACGTGGCAGCGCTCGCCGACACCTGGACCGCATGGGACGGCGCGGCCGGCACCGGCACCCCCGGCACGGTGGCGACCTGCCTGCCGGCCTGCGACCTGTCCACCCGCGCCCCGCTGGCCCCGGCCCGCCGGCTGCTGGACGCCGGCGTGCCGGTCGCGTTGGCCTCCAACTGCAATCCGGGCACCTCCTATACGAGTTCCATGAATTTCTGTGTAACGACGGCGGTGCTGCAGATGGGACTCACCGTGGCCGAAGCCATCCGCGCGGCGACCTTCGGCGGCGCCCTGTCCCTGCGCCGGCACACCGGACAGGACCGGGACGGGGCACGGGCCGTGGGCTCCCTCGCCGTCGGGCACCGCGCGGATCTGCAGCTGCTGAACGCCCCCTCGGCAGCACACCTGGCCTATCGGCCGGGAATGCCGCTGACCTGGCGGGTGTTCCAAGCCGGACGCCCCGTCCGGTAAACCGGGGTCCTCGGGCCCGTGCCGTCCGGCACAATGGAGTCCATGCGCGCTGCCTTCACTGCCGGAACGGACGGTCAACCGGATGCCCGGGCCCGCCGAATGCTGGTCTTCGAGATCCTGATTGTGCTGGGGCTGTCCCTGGGCCGCTCCGGTGTCTACGCCGTCGTCGAGCTGATCGAAAAGGCGACCGAAGCGCCCCTCGGGTCCCAGACCACCACGCTGAACCCGGTGCTGGACGACCAGCCGTGGTTCGACCTCACCTACCAGCTGCTGGGCATCTTTTTCTCCCTGCTTCCCGTGGCGCTGGTCCTGTACCTGCTGACCGAACCCGGGAAATCGGCCTTCCGGCGGATCGGCTTCACCTTCGCCCGGCCCGTGCACGACTTCCTGCTGGGGGCCGGGCTGGCGGCGCTGATCTGCGTCGGGACCCTGGGCGTCTACGCCGCGGGCCGTGCCCTGGGCATCACGACGGCGTTGGTTCCCGCCGCACTGGACACCTACTGGTGGACGCTGCCGGTCCTGATCCTCTCCGCGCTGCGGCACGCGGTGCTCGAAGAAGTGATTGTGGTGGGCTACCTGTTCCTGCGCCTGCGGCACCTGGGCTGGAGCGCACCGGCGATCATCCTCACCAGCGCCCTGATCCGTGCCAGCTACCACCTGTACCAGGGCATCGGTCCCGGGATCGGCAACTTCCTGATGGGACTGATCTTCGGTTTCGTGTATCTGAAAACCAAACGGGTGATGCCGCTGGTGATTGCCCACGCGCTGGTGGACATCACCGGATTCGTTGGCTTTGCCCTCTTTGGCCCGGCCATCGGCATCGGGAACTGACGCGGCGGAACCTTCCGGGCAACGGGCAGGGCTGCTGGTAGGGTGCAGCACAACCCGCCGACGAGGAGTCCCATGCCAGAGCTTCGCCCCCGCACGGAAACGGACGGTCCGACGGCGGCCCTGGGCGGACGGACGTGGACCGCGCTGGTGATCCTGGGGCTGACCGGACAGCTGGCCTGGACCGTGGAGAACATGTACCTCAACGTGTTCGTCTACAACACCGTCACCGACAACCCGGCCGTGCTGGCGGGGATGGTCGCCGCCAGCGCCGTGACCGCCACGGTTGCTTCGCTGCTGATCGGCTCGGCCTCGGACCGGCTGCGCCGACGGCGGATTTTCATCGCCACCGGCTACGTGCTCTGGGGTGCCTGCACCGCCGCGTTCGGGTTTATCTCCGTGGACGCCGCCGCGGCGCTGGGGCCGGCGAGGGATGCCGTGGTCCTGACCGTCGTCGCCGTCGTAGCCCTGGACTGCCTGCTCTCCTTTTTCGGCTCCGGCGCAAATGACGCCGCGTTCAACGCCTGGGTCACCGACTCCACCGTGCCGTCCAACCGGGGCCGCGTGGATTCGGTGCTCTCAATCATGCCGTTGCTGTCCATGCTGGTGGTCTTCGGTGCCCTCGACGGGATGACCCGGGCCGGCATGTGGCAGGAGTTCTTCGCCATTATCGGTCTGACAACAGCGGCAGTGGGGGTGCTGTCCTGGTTCCTGGTCCGCGAGCGTCAGGATGCTGTCCCGCGTGCGGACGCCGGACCTCGTGCCCAGGGGTATGTCCGTTCCCTTCTCCACGGGCTGCGTCCGTCGGCGGTGAGGCAATCGCCGGGCCTGTACCTGGTGCTGGTGGCCGCCGGGGTGCTGGGCACCGCCGCCCAGATCTTCCTGCCCTATCTGATCATCTACCTGCAGCGTTTCCTGCGGATCGAGAATTACGCGCTGCCCCTGGCTGTGGTGCTGGTGGCGGCATCGGTTGCCAGCGTGGCGGGCGGGCGGCTGATCGACCGGGTCGGGAAGATCCGCTCCATCCTTCCGGCGTCCGGGGTGATGGTGCTCGGCGCGGCCGGTATGTTCTTTGCCCGCGGGCAAGTGACGGTCATGCTTACCGGGACGGTCATGATGGCCGGGTTCCTGCTGTCCACCGCCGCAGTGATGGCTTCGGTCCGGGATTTCACTCCGCCCGGGCGGGCGGGTAATGTGCAGGGCCTGCGGATGATCTTCGCCGTGATGATCCCCATGGTGGTGGGGCCGTTCATCGGTTCGGCAGTGATCATCGGAGCCAACGAAACCTATCTGGATCTCGGGGTGCTCCGTCAGGTCCCCACCCCGTGGATCTTCCTCGCAGCGGCCGGGGTAGCCGTGCTGACAATAGTCCCGGTGTATTTACTGCATCGGCTCAACATCCTGCACCCGCCCGCCCCGGGTTCGGACCCTGGCGCCAGGGCCGTCGATAAGAAGGAGAACACAGCTCTGTGACACTGATGACCGCGTGGGGAACAGATCTGGATCCGGCAGCCGTGCTGCAGGAATACCCCCGGCCCCAGCTCGTGCGCGACAGCTATCTGAACCTCAACGGCTACTGGGCGTATGCCATCACGCCCGACAGCCGGGCGGCGGCGCCGGAGGCGTGGGACGGGCAGATCCTGGTGCCGTTCTCCCCGGAGGCGCCGCTCTCCGGCGTCGGCCGTCAGCTTCAGCCCGCCGAGGCTCTCTGGTACCGGCGCAGCATCACCCTGCCCGACGGCTTCGCGGGGGAGCGGGTGCTGCTGCACTTCGGTGCCGTGGACCAGAGCTGCACCGTCACCGTCAACGGGGTTCCGGTGGGCGGGCACGACGGCGGCTACCTGCCGTTCAGCCTGGATGTCACTGACGCCCTGGCCGGGGCGGGGGAGGAACAGGAGATCACCGTCCGGGTCCGGGACATCAGCGACACCGGCTATCACAGCCGCGGCAAGCAGAAACTGGACCGGGGCGGAATCTGGTACACGGCGCAGTCCGGCATCTGGCAGACCGTGTGGCTCGAATCGGTGCCGCGGACATCCATTGGCGGGTTGGCGCTCGTGCCGGATCTGGACTCGGTGACGGTTACCGTGCAGGTCAGTGACCCGGGTGCAACCGGGAGCAGCATGGCCACCGGCCCCGCTGACGGCGACGGCAACAGCTCCGCAGCGGCAGGAATCGCCGGAACGCCGGCAAGCGGACCGGATCTGAGCGCCGAGATCACCGTTTCCGCCGCCGGACAGACCGTGGCGAGCGCCGCCGTCGTGCCCGGGGTTCCGCTGCGCCTTCCGATTCCCCAGCCGCATTTGTGGACCCCGGAGGACCCGTTCCTCTACGACGTTCAGGTGCGGCTGTTGGACGGCGGGCGTGAAGTGGACCGGGTGCAGAGCTACACCGGGCTGCGGACCTTCGGCATGGGTCCGGACGCCGCCGGACGGCAGCGGCTGCTGCTCAACGGGCGGCCCTATTTCCACGCCGGACTGCTGGACCAGGGTTACTGGCCGGACGGGCTGTACACCGCGCCGTCGGACGCCGCGCTCGCCTCCGATATTGAACGGGCACGGGACCTGGGCTTCACCATGCTGCGCAAGCACATCAAGATCGAACCGCTGCGCTGGTACTACCACTGCGACCGGCTGGGCATCCTGGTGTGGCAGGATCTGGTCAACGGCGGCACCACCTACCGGCATTCCGTGGTCACCGCTCCGGCCGTGGCCGGCACGCACCGGCGCGATGATGCCTATTTGGCCTTCGGCCGTGACGACGAAGCCGGCCGGGAAGAATTCCTGGCGGAGATGCGCGAAACCGTCGAGCTGCTCCGCAACACTGTCAGCCTGGCCGTCTGGGTCCCGTTCAACGAAGCCTGGGGCCAGTTCGACGCGAACGCGGTCACGGCGGAGCTGCGTGGGCTGGATCCCACCCGCAGCATCGACCATGCCAGCGGCTGGCATGACCAGGGCGGCGGCGACCTGAAAAGCGTGCACGTCTACTTTCTTCCGTTCCGGCTGCGGAAGAGCTGGCTCCGCGGGGAACGCGCCGTCGTCCTGTCCGAGTACGGCGGCTACAGCCTGCGCATCCCCGGACACACGTTCAATGCCAAGGAATTCGGGTACCGGAGCTATAAGACCCGGCAGGCACTGCAGCGTGCCTACCGCCGGCTGCATACCCGGCAGATCGAACCGGCCGTGGCGCGCGGCCTCGCGGCGACCGTCTATACCCAGCTCACCGACGTCGAGGACGAGGTCAATGGGCTGCTCACCTATGACCGGGCGGTGCTGAAGATCGACGCCGGGGTGCTGCGGGAGGTCAACGCCCGGCTGATCCGCGCTGCCGGGGGATAAGCGACCGGTTTTCCGCTGCGCACCGGGAGAATCGACCGGTTTGCCGCTGCGCACTGGGAGAATCGACCGGTTTGCACTTCTTCGACCGGTTAGGAGGGGCCGAAAACGCGTAAACCGGTCGAAGAACTCTGAACCGGACGCAGAATCAGCGGCGCCGGTTTCTGGGGACCCCCGCGCGGACGAGCCTTTGGACCAAACCGTCAGGATTCTGGGGTGAGCCGGTGAGGTCGGCCCAGGACCAGCGGACAAAACCCACGCCGGTTGCCCGGATCGCGTCCTCACGACGTTTTTCCCGGGTGAGTGTTTCCCACGTCGGGGCCGTGCCTGCAACGGACCCCGCGGCGCCCCGGCCATATTTCACCGCGCCGTCAAATTCCCCCACAATCCCCGGCTCATGCCAATAGAAATCCGTACGGCCAAGGAAGCGTCCACCGGCAGAATGGAAGTCCTGCTGAAGCTCCGGGGCAGTAAATCCATAGTGGTGAAGCACAGCGCGTGACAGGGATTCGCCCGGGGACTCCGCGCGTGCGTCAGCAAAATCAATAACCCGTACCGCCCTCCGGTGCTTGGCCCGGTCAGGCAGCCCCTCCGCAACGGCGTATAGATTCTCCTTGCTGAGGGGTGCCAATCCTCTGGCCGGGTCCGGGCGCAGTACATGGTCCATGGCAGGGACGGCTTGCCGGAAGGGAAGATAGGCAGCCATATCGATAACCGTCTGGGCCCGTGAGGTGAGGGCGATTCCGTCCCACTGAGCCACGGAGTCCAAGAGCTTCCGCTCGGTCCATCTCAGGTCACCGCGGCGCCGCCCGCCCGTGGCGGAAGAGCTGAGCAGAAGTATCTCCGCGGGCACGCCGATGACGGGAATGCCCCACATCACGGCCGCAGATTGCTGCACGAGCACCCGGGACCCGCTCCCCGTTTCTACGGCCGCGGTGATACGCAGCCGGTCCCGCTCCCATCGCGGCAGCGTGTTCCATTCAGCAGCGGAAACATACACGCCGCGCCGAACCCGTACCAGTTCCCCTGCGGCACAGCGCCGTGCCAGCGGTTTACCCGGGTCGGAGGCGCCGTCGGCAGCGAAAAACAATGCCATGCGCCACAGGCCTACGGCAGCAGCAGGCCACCCGTCAGCGTGGCGCAACCGGATGTGGACAACGGACGCTGGCGCAGGGTGGACAACGGTCGCCGGCGCGGGGTGGACAACGGTCGCCGGCGCAGGGTGGACAACTGTCGCTGGCGTGGGAATTCGACCGGTTAGCGGCGTTCCGGCCGGTTCTAACCGGTAGAAAAATCCCGAACCGGTCGAAAAAACCCCAACCGGCAGCAAAAACCCAAACCGGTCAAAAACCCCGGAGCTAGATCTCCACCGGACCGTTGGCGGTGTCGAAGGTGACGGACATGATGCCCGGTGTCCCGGCGGGAGCGATCCAGGTGACGTCGACGCCGTCCAGCGGTGCCTCCACCGGGTGGCCCAGCCAGTCAGTGACCCGTGCAGCCGAACCGGCGATGGTCAGCGACTTCAGCTTTACCGAGCCGGGCATCCCGGGCAGGGCGTTGGAGGGGTGCAGGGCCTCGCTGCCGTCATCCCAGCGCAGCAGGTAGGGCACCTGCGGGTCGGCAATCAGCCCGTTGATGCCGATCTGGCGCCAGGTCAGTTCCTGGCCATCGGGGAACTTGCGGTTGCCCGGCACAGAGGGACGGCCAAGGCGTTCTTCGAACGGCGAGAGGTCATCGACCGCTACGCACCAGCCCATCCAGCCGCCGCCGCATTCGGAGCGCTGGCGGACGGCCTGGCCGAAGGGAGCCTTGTCCGAGGCAGGGTGGTTGAGCACCTCGACAACTTCCACATACTGGTTGTTTGCCAGGGGCAGGATCATATTGCGGGTACCGAATCGGGGGTGGACACCACCCTTTACGAAGTCGGCTCCGAGAGCAGCAGCGATTCTCTCGGTGGTGGCCAAAAGACCGTCGGATTCACAGGCATAAGAAACATGGTCCAAGCGCATGCGGCTCATTGTGGCACGTTGTGATGCCCGTCTCGACTAAGGGAAGCCTAAGAAGGAAATCCGTTGCCTGAGGACACGAAATCCACATCCACGGCCCGCGGGTTTTTCACGAAAAGTCACGAAGGTTGCGCATCTTGCGGGGATCAGTTTTTATGGGTGCAGGTCATGAGTGCCAGCAGATAGCCCCGGCTTGCTGGCCGGCAACCCTCCAACCGCGGTGGGGTGCCCCGGGTGAAGACCTGGCCGTACGCCAAACGGGCGTCCGGCAAGCGCGGGTCCCACAAACCCCACCGGACATCCGGCGTACCCGGATGTTCCCGCGGAGGCAGTGTGCGGCCCCTGGCATGAGGGAGCATCATGAGTGCAGATTGGTCATTTGAAACCCGTCAGATCCACGTAGGACAGGAGCCCGACGCCGTTACCGGCGCCCGCGCCCTGCCCATCTTCCAGACATCGTCCTTTGTTTTTCCCAGCGCGGAGGCAGCCGCAAACCGGTTTGCCCTGGCCGAACTGGAACCCATCTACACCCGGATCGGCAACCCCACGCAGGAAGCCGTGGAGAACCGGATCGCTTCCCTGGAGGGCGGCGTCGGCGCACTCCTGCTGGCCTCGGGACAGGCCGCCGAAACCTTCGCACTGCTCAACGTGGCGCAGGCCGGCGACCACATTGTGGCCAGCCCGAGCCTGTACGGCGGAACGTACAACCTGTTGAAGCACACGCTGAAGAAGTTCGGCATCGACACCACCTTCGTGCAGGACCCGGATGACCTGGAGCAGTGGCGCGCCGCGGTCCAGCCCAACACCAAGGCCTTCTTCGGCGAAGTGGTCTCCAACCCCCGCCAGGACGTGCTGGATCTGGAAGGGATCAGCGCCGTCGCCCACGACGCCGGCGTTCCCCTGATCGTGGACAACACGCTCTCGACGCCGTACCTGATCCGGCCGATTGAGTGGGGCGCGGACATTGTGGTGCATTCGGCCACCAAGTACCTTGGCGGACACGGCACCTCCATTGCCGGGGTGATCGTGGACTCGGGCAACTTCGACTTCGCCGCGGACCCGGAGAAGTTCCCCGGCTTCAACACCCCCGATGAGAGCTACAACGGCCTGGTCTACGCCCGCGACCTGGGCGTCGGAAGCCCGCTGGGTGCCAATCTGGCCTACATCCTGAAGGCACGGGTGCAACTGCTGCGCGACCTCGGCTCGGCAGTCTCCCCGTTCAACGCATTCCTCATCGCCCAGGGCCTGGAAACCCTGAGCCTGCGGGTGGAGCGGCACGTAGCCAACGCCGTCGAGGTCGCCACCTGGCTCGAAGCGCACGACGACGTCCTTTCCGTTGCGTACGCCGGCCTGGAGTCGAGCCCGTGGTTCGAACGCGGACGCAAGTACGGCCCGCGCGGAACCGGGGCCATTGTGTCCTTCGAAATCGCCGGGGGAGTGGAAGCGGGCAAGCGCTTCGTGGACGGGCTGGAGCTGCATTCCCATGTGGCCAACGTGGGCGATGTTCGCTCGCTGGTGATCCATCCGGCCTCCACCACGCACAGCCAGCTCGGTGCCGAAGCGCAGCTCGCCGCCGGTGTCAGCCCCGGGCTTGTGCGCCTGTCCGTGGGCATTGAGCACATTGCCGACATCCTCGCGGATCTCGAGGCCGGCTTCCGGGCCGCCAAGGGCGCGTAGCCGCATCGTGACTATCCGGCACTCTGCACCGCAGCACCCCGCCACCGCCGTGGACGGGGTGCTGCGGTTCGCCTCCATCGGCGGACTGAAACTGGAAACCGGCGGCTACCTGCCCGACGTCGTCCTCGGTTATGAGACGTGGGGTGAGCTGAACGCGGACGCGAGCAACGCCGTGTTCGTGGCCCATGCCCTCACCGGAAGCACCCATGTGGCCCGCGGGCACACGGAGGAGCCCGGCTGGTGGGATGAACTGGTAGGGCCGGGGCGGACCGTGGATACGAACCGCTTCTTTGTGGTGGCGGCGAACATGATCGGCGGCTGCTACGGTTCCACCGGCCCGTCCTCACTGGACCCGCAGGGCCTGCCCTGGGGTTCGCGGTTCCCGCTGGTCACCATCCGCGACGCCGTGCGCGCCGAGGCACGGCTGGCCGACCACCTGGGCATCCCCGCCTGGCACGCCGTGCTGGGCGGTTCCCTGGGCGGGGCGCGGGCCCTGGAATGGGCAGCCACCGAACCGGACCGGGTGCAGCGGTGCGCCGTGATTGCGGCGACCCCGGCCAGCACTGCCGAGCAGATTGCCTTTGCCCAGGCCCAGGTTGCAGCCATCCGGCTGGATCCGGACTTCAGCGGGGGTGACTACTACAACGGCACCCCGCCGCTGGCCGGTCTGGGCCTGGCCCGGCGGATAGCCCACATCACCTACCGGTCCGAACCGGAGCTGGAATACCGGTTCGGTCGCAGCCCGCAGGAGCACGAGGATCCCTTCGGGGCGGTCCTGCCCGCGGAACGGGGCCGATACGCCGTCGAAAGCTACCTCGACCACCAGGCCGACAAGCTGGTGGGCCGTTTCGATGCCAACACCTACCTGGTCCTGACCGAGGCCCTGATGGGGCACGACGTCGCCCGCGGACGCGGGTCGCTGCGCCAGGCACTGGCGCGGACAACGGCCGAGTTCTTTGTGGCTGCGGTGGAGTCGGACCGCCTCTACTTTCCGCAGCAGTCCGCGGACCTCGCGGCGGCACTGCCGCGGGGGACACAGGTGCATCTGATCCGTGCGCCGATCGGGCACGACGGTTTCCTGACCAGCGTGCGCGAGATCGCCGGCCCGCTGCGGGCAGCGTTCTTCGCCTAGCGGAAACGAAGGTAGGTGCGGGACCGCCCGCGGCAATCCCAGCCGCGGGCGCACGTCACCGGAACTCCTCTTGCCAACCGGCCCCGCCCGGGCGAAAACTCTTCCCATGACAGACCGCATTCACCTATCCGGACGTGCCCGGTGTTCGCCGCAGGAACTCTGGCACACGCTCGTGGATAACCGTGCCGCCTGGTGGCCGGACATGGATTTCGCACCCCATCCCGGCGCCCCGCTTCACGAGCGCTGGATGGAGGACGGCGTGGAACACGTTGCCCGCGGGACCGTCCTGGCCGTGGCCCCGGAGAAGCTGCTCTCCTTCCGCTGGACGGCCCCCGACTGGGAAGCGCACACCGTAGTGAGCTTTGAACTGATGCCGGCCGACGACGACGGCGGGCTGGCGACGGACATCGCCGTCACCGAAAGCGGGTTCTCCGGGCTGAGATCCGGGCCCGAACTGTCCGAGGCACACCGTGAAGGCTGGGCGTTCCATCTGGCGAACCTGATAGAGCAGGCGGAGAAGTAAACGTGAATCAGGCGCGGGCGGGTTAGCCTTGGCGCCATGAGTGAAACAGCGGATGCGCCCAACCGCGGCCCGAGCCGGGCAGTGCGGATCCTTAGGGCATTGGTGGTTCCGCTGGCGGCCGGTGTGCTGGTGGTGGCCGGAGCCGTGCTGGCGGCGACCGGCACCACGGAGTCCTTCGGCTGGTTCTCCTACGCTCCGCTGCAGGAAGGCACGCTGGAGCCGGCCCCCGGACCGGGGAGCCTGCTGATGCTCACCGGCAAAATGCAGCTGGGCTACCTGCTGGTGATTGCGGGCCTGCTGGCCGCCGCATTCTGGGGCGGGTTCCGGCTGGGCCGGCGGGGCGGGCACCGCCGCGGCATTCGGCGGCCGGACCCGGCGCCGCGGGGTTAATCCTCCGTGTGGGAGCCCAAAGGCATGGGGGCACCGAACATGGGCCCGGCTTCCGGCCGCTTGGCTGAAATGCCGTCACCGGAAGACTTATGCCGTACCCGGCGGACCACCCACGGGAACAGGAACTCGCGGGCCCAGACCAGGTCCTCGGACCGGGCCGTTCGCCAGTTCTTGGGCGGCAGCGGTTTGTTCTCCAGCGGCTGCAGCGAATGCGGCACGTTGAGTGTATCCAGCACCATGGCGGCAACGGTGTGATGTCCCAGCGGCGAGAAGTGCAGCCGGTCAGGTGCCCACATCTGTGCCTCGCTCAGTTCACGAAGAGCCCACATATCGGCAATCACCGCATCATGCCGGGCGGCCACCGTGCGCAGGTTCTCGTTGTAAATGGCAACCCGTCCGCGCACGCTGCCGATCACCGGAGTGCTGCCCAGATCCGGGCCGGTGAACAGCACCACGGTGGCCCCGGTGCCGCGCAGCCGGGCGATGGCGCCGTCCATGCGTTCGGCGAGCTTGTCCGGATCCCCGCCGGGCCGGATGACGTCATTGCCCCCGGCGCAGATGGTGATGAGGTCCGGTTTGAGGGACAGTGCCGGTTCCAACTGCTCGTCGATGATCTGGTTGAGCAGCCGGCCGCGGATAGCCAGGTTGGCGTAGGCGAAATCCGGGTGGCCGGCGGCGAGTTCCTCAGCCACGCGGTCCGCCCAGCCGCGGTTCCCGCCGGGGCTGTCAGGGTTCGGATCGCCGATGCCCTCCGTGAAGGAATCTCCCAGTGCCACGAACCGGTTCCAAGGATGAGGAGGGACATCCGGTGCGGACGTTTCGGCCGGGAGAGTCGTGGTATGCGGTGTCGATTTTGTACTCACCGGTCAATACTCGCAAACGGGGTGAGGGCTACGCGACCGTAAGTTGGGCATTCCGGCCGGCGGGGCTGGAAATGCCAGAATAAGGGAATGACTGAACCGAATCCCGTTGTCCTCTGGTCCAAGCCCGAAGCCGAACGTGCCGGCACCCCGCTCCTTGTGCTGTTCCACGGGTATCTGGCCAACGAAGAAGACCTCATGGGTTTGGCCGATTACCTGCCGGGGGACTTCACCATCGCCTCGATGCGCGCTCCGCAGGCCATGGGACCGGGATACACCTGGTTCCCGCTGATGAGCGACGCCGAGTACAGCGTGGAATCCGTGGTGGACTCCGTCGCGGATGTCTCGGCCTGGCTCGACGGCGTCAGCGGCGTCCATTCCAGTGTCAGTCTGCTGGGCTTTTCCATGGGTATGGCCGTGGCCACCACCCTCATGCGGCACCGCCCGCGGGACTTCGCCGCCGTCGTCGGGCTCTCCGGCTTTGTGGTGCCGTCCCAGGACAACCCCTTTTTCCATGACGAGGAACTGGCGCAGCACAAGGTGCCGTTCTTCTGGGGCCGGGACCAGGCTGACCCGGTCATTGATCCGCAGCGGATCGAATACACACATGCCTGGCTCAACGGCCACACGGCACTGACCAAGATTCTCTACTCAAACATGGGCCACGGCATCAACATGCAGGAACTGGGCCATGTGAAGGAGTTCCTGGCGCACACGGTGCTGCGGGACGCGGCCTGACCGAAGGGTCCGCGCGGCGCGTCAGCCCTCGCGGATAATCCGGACGGTCTCGCCGTTCACGGAGACTTCGTCCCCGGCGTGCAGCTGGCGGCCGCGGCGCTCTTCAATCTCACCGTTGACCTTCACCAGCCCGTCTTCGATGAGCTGTTTGGCGTGGATACCGTCCTCGGCCAGGTTGGCGAGCTTGAGCAGTTGGCCCAGGCGGATCATTTCGTCGCGGATGGGCAGGTCTTGGGCCTCGGTAGAACTCATGCCTCCATTCTGCCCGACATCGGCTGCCGCCGGGCGCAGCACCCCTGCCGTCCGGCGCTGCATTCCTCCCGTCCGGCGCCGGTGCGCCGGCTGCGGCATGGCGACGCGGGCGACGGCGGGACACAGCGGTAGGGTAATCGGGTGCCAAATGCTGTGCGGATGTCCCCGCTGATCGGTCTGCCCCTGTCCCTGCTTGCCGGTGTCGCCATTCCCTCCCAGGCCCGTGTCAACGGCGCCCTGGGCGAACGCCTCGGCGACGGCCTGGGTGCCGCCCTCATCAGCTTTGTCGTCGGACTGGTGGTGATGGCGGTGATCAGTGCTGCCCTGCCGCGCGGCCGTGCCGGAGCAGGCCAGCTGATTCCCGCGCTGCGGGAACGGCGCTTCCCGCGCTACTACGTGCTCGCCGGCATGATCGGCGGCTATTTCGTCCTGTCCCAGACCCTGACCGTGGCAGTCCTCGGCGTGGCCGTGTTTACGGTGGCCACCGTGGCCGGACAGACCCTGACCGGACTCGTGGTGGACCGGCTCGGGATCGGCCCGGCCGGCAAGAAGGCGCTGACCATCATGCGGGTGGTGGGCGCGGTGCTGACCATTGCCGCCGTGGCATGGGCCGTCAGTCCGAAACTGGGTGCCGGGGGAGATCCCTCCGAATGGCTGCTGCCGGTGCTGCTGCCCCTGACCGCCGGCATGCTGATGAGTTTCCAGCAGGCCATGAACGGCACCACCGGAATGCACTACGGCACGCCCATCACCGCCACCTTGGTGAACTTCATCTCCGGCACCGTCCTGCTGGCCGTGCTCTGGGGCATCAAAGTAGCGGTCTCCGGGCTGGGCAACCCGCTGCCCACCGAGTGGTGGCTCTATCTGGGCGGGCCGCTGGGCTGTGTCTTCATCGGCGTGGGTGCGTTGCTGGTGCGCAGCCTGGGTGTGCTGCTGACCAGCCTGGGCCTTATCGGCGGCCAGCTGATCGGTTCCCTCCTGCTGGACCTCGTGTTCCCGGCGCCCGGCTCCGTCGTTGTGGCGGCCACCGTGCTGGGGACGCTGCTCACGCTGCTGGCCATAGTGGTGGCAACTCTGCCGTGGAACACACCCGGCGCTCGCCCGTGGCGGGCCCGGACGCGGCGGTAGCGATGTGCCGGGCTGGAGCCGCTGCTGAAGCGCCGGTTCCGGCATACACATACCGGTAGCGGGCTTTTCCGGTAGTGACCTTAAGCTGGTATCTATAGGTTTTGCCCTCCACGGGCTCCCGGACGGACATTCGACCGGGGTCACGCGTGGCCGGGATCAGAAGCGGACCGCACCCAGCGGCCTGCGCGACACGAAAAGAACGGCGGTACCATTCCATGGCTTCGACCAAATCCAAGCTGGATCCCATCATCTCCCTGGCCAAGCGCAGGGGGTTTGTTTTCCAGTCGGGTGAGATTTACGGCGGGTCGCGGTCCGCATGGGATTACGGCCCCCTGGGTGTCGAACTCAAGGAAAACATCAAGAAGCAGTGGTGGCAGCACATGGTCCGCGGCCGCGACGACGTCGTCGGGCTGGATTCCGCCGTCATCCTGCCGCGCCAGGTCTGGGAGGCCTCGGGCCACGTGGAGGTCTTCTCCGACCCCCTGGTGGAGTGCCTGAGCTGCCACAAGCGTTACCGTGCGGACCACCTTGAAGAGGCGTACGAGGAAAAGAAGGGCCACGCCCCCGAGAACGGCCTGGCCGACATTGCCTGCGCCAACTGCGGCACCAAGGGACAGTGGACCGAGCCGCAGGAATTCTCCGGCCTGCTCAAGACCTTCCTGGGCCCGGTGGCCAACGAGGAAGGCATGCACTACCTGCGCCCGGAAACCGCGCAGGGCATCTTCGTGAACTTCAACAACGTGCTCACCACTTCGCGCAAGAAGCCGCCGTTCGGCATCGGCCAGATCGGCAAGAGCTTCCGCAACGAAATCACCCCGGGCAACTTCATCTTCCGCACCCGCGAGTTCGAGCAGATGGAAATGGAATTCTTCGTCGAGCCGGGCACGGACGAGGAATGGCACAAGTACTGGATTGAAAACCGCTTCAACTGGTACGTGAACCTGGGCATCGACCCGGAGAACCTGCGCCTCTTCGAACACCCGCTGGAAAAGCTCAGCCACTACTCCAAGGGCACCACCGACGTGGAGTACCGCTTCGGCTTCCAGGGCAGCGAGTGGGGCGAGCTGGAAGGCATCGCCAACCGCACCGACTTTGACCTCGGTACGCATTCCAAGCACTCCGGCACGGACCTGAGCTACTTCAACCAGGCCACCAACGAGCGCTTCACCCCGTACGTGATCGAGCCCGCCGCGGGCCTGACCCGTTCCTTCATGGCGTTCCTGGTGGACTCCTACACCGAGGACGAGGCTCCCAACGCGAAGGGCGGCGTGGACAAGCGCACCGTCCTGAAGCTGGATCCGCGCCTGGCCCCGGTCAAGGCCGCCGTGCTGCCGCTGAGCCGCAACGAGGACCTCTCGCCCAAGGCCAAGGACCTCGCCGCGCAGCTGCGACGGAACTGGAACATCGACTTCGACGACGCCGGTGCCATTGGCCGCCGCTACCGCCGCCAGGACGAGATCGGCACCCCGTTCTGCATCACCGTGGACTTCGACACCCTCGAAGACCAGGCCGTCACCGTGCGCGAACGCGACACGATGGCCCAGGAGCGGGTGAGCCTGGACAAGGTCGAGGGCTACCTCGCGGAAAGGCTGATCGGCGCGTAATGGCTTTGACGTTCCGCGAATGGCGCGAAGACGATGACCTCAAGCTGAACCAGCTCTGGGGTGATCCCGAGGGTGCGCAGGCAGGGCAGTTCCGTGCCGTCCTGCGTCCCTCCTCGGACGAGCCGTGGAGCCGCTGCATAGTGGCCGAAGATGACGGGATTCCGGTAGCGGCGGGGGTGGTCTACGAGACCAGCCTGCACCCGGACCGGCTCTGGGCCTATGTGGAGGTGGCCCGGGAAAACCGGCGCACCGGCCTCGGGACCACCCTGCTGGACATGCTGCGCAAGGAAGCCGAGTCGGCGCCGTCGGGCGTCACCAAGCTGCGTGCGAAGGTGGAACCGGGCACCCCGGCCGCTGCCTTCGCCGAGGCTGCCGGGCTGCGGCCCATCCAGCGGTCCGCGGTGATCGTGGTGGAACCGGGCCGGCTGAAGCTTCCCGTGTTCAACGACGACGGCCCCCAGCTGGACGAGGCTGCCACCGGATCGGTGGAACTCACCTCCGCCGTCACGGCGTTCTACAACTCCGTGCACGAAGGCTGGGACCGCTCCGAAATGAGCCTGGGCAAGGCCCAGCAGATGCTGCTCAATGACGCCACCGGTGCCTCCGGGGCCGTGGTGCTCCGGGACCAGCCGAAGAAGAACGGCGGAAAGATTGCCGCCTTCGCGGTGAGCTACACCCAGGAACGCACCGATGAGCCGGCTGACGTGCTGGTGGGCTATGACACCGGGCTGGATGACGCCGAGGCGCAGGCCGCGGTGGAATCCCTCCTCGCCATGCTGGCCTACCAGTACCCCGTGCAGCTGGAAGTGGACGAATCCATGACCGCCGTGGTCCGGGCGCTGGGACCGCTGATGAAGGCGGGCGCGGCCCGGCAGGTGGGCAGCGAGACGTTGATCCTCAGCGACTAAAAAGGTGTGAACACCGCAGAGGCGGTCCCTCGTGATGCAGGGGCCGCCTCTGCCATGTCAGTATCGCGCCGTCGGACCATTCGGCACGTCGATCAACACTGGGCCAGGAGCCAGGTCGTTGCTGAGGCAATGTCGTCGGTGTAGGACCGGATATGTTCATCGGGTGGGATCGGCCCGTCGTGGACTGTCCCTGAGCGGTCTTGGTTGCGAGCGACCGTTATGGCGAGGATGGCGCCATCTTCCATCTGGATTAGATCGTTGAATGACGTGTAACCGCGGGTCTCCCGCCCGAACGTCCTGACGCCATCCTGCCCCTCCAATGCCAGAATGATCGCTTCCCCGGCGCTGACGGTCCCCCTATCCTGAAGCACCGCGATATGTGGAGAACCGATCCGGGGAAAGGGAACGGCGGAATCCGACCAGACACTGCCGTCCGGTGCAAATATCCGGGGGCCTTCGAACCTGAAACGGGCAACGTGTCCGTTCGGATAGGCAAATGACAGCACTTCGCCGTCGTCGATCAGGGGCGTTACGGCGCCGAGGATGGGAAAAACGTTTCCGCCTGAGTGGTTCCTCAGATCGAGGATCCATCCGCACGGGGCGGTAGGAGCGACGTCCGATATTCCCTTGATGCCGGCATCCGTGTACACTTGCAGCGTTTCGAGGTTGTCGCTTGCCAATCCTGGCAGCGTGATCAGACCAATCCCGTCTCGGGACTCGACTCCGGGCAGGGCATAGGTGCCCGTGGCTGACCGATAAGCCCGTGTTTGCTCGGGCGGGGAGAATGAACTGTGTCCGCCGCCGGCGATGCGGGCAAGACGGTCCAGGAGGGCATATGCCTCATCCATGCCCTCAAGATCCTTAGCATCGGTTATCGCGTCTGCCCGTGCCTGTTTCCATTGAGCGCTGTCGGCTCGGATTCCGGTATCCAGACGAGCCAGCACCTCCAGCACATATCTCTCTTCTGCACGTTCCTGCTCCTTCAGCTGGACCGCCGGCCCAACGAACAGCATGAGGAAAAGAACCAAGAGGAAGGTGGCTGCCTTTGGAGGCCAGGTTCTTTTGGATGTCACGCGGCCATGCTACGTGGCTGATCAGCAGCAACGTCCATTACAACGCGTCGGGGATGGGCTGGCCGCCCGGATCAGGTGTTGAGCCGCCCGGACAGTGCATAAAGCACTGACGAGGCCACATCCGAGACGGACCGTTCCGGATCAAAGACCAGCCAGTCCAGGGCGCCCATCAGGGTTGCCCCGAACACGCTGCCGGCAATCAGGGTCAGGCTGTCCGGCCCGCCGGCGTCGGAGGCATTCCAGCCGCCGGTCTGCCGGATCGGCTCGACAAACTCTGCCAGTGCCTCCTGGCGGAGCAGATGCAGGGAGTGCTGCCACGTGCGGTCGGTCCGCAGGATTTCCGCGGCCATCAGCTTGGCCAGTGCCCGGTTCTCGGAGAGCAGTTCCAGCAGGGCCCGCACCATGGACTCAATGGCGGCCCACCCTTCCACGCCGCTGCGTGCCGTGCGCAGGCATTCGGTCAGCGCGCCCACGCCCTCCAGCAGGAGGGTTTCGAAGAGTTTGTCCTTCGCGGAAAAGTTGTAGTACAGGCTGCCTTTGGCCACCCCGGCACGTTCTGCAACGTCATCCATGGTGGTGCCGGAGATGCCGTTGGCGGCTGCAAGCTCCAGCGCAGCGTCCAGGATGGCGCGCTTGGTGCCGGATTCGCGTGGCATGCGGCAATACGTCCTTTGATCCGATGAAATGTTCTCCCTCTGATCTTAGTTGTCCGCCCGACAGGTCCCGGCGCCCGGCAGGTCCCGGCGTCCGACAGGTCCCGGCGCCCGGTGATGGGACCTCCGGTCAGGGAGCGGGTGCTTCCGCCGGGATGACGGGCGGTTCGAAGGTGAAGGTCATCCCGAGCAGCCAAACCAGCAACAGCACCACGGGCAGGTGAATGGTGAACTGCAGGAAGGTGAATCCCACCAGGTCCCGTGCCCGCAGCTTCAATACCGCCAGCAGGGGGAGCATAAAGAACGGGTTGATCAGGTTCGGCAGTGCCTCGGCAACGTTGTAGATCTGCACTGTCCAGCCGAGATTCATTTGCACGTCGGTGGCGGACTGCATCACGTAGGGCGCCTCAACCAGCCATTTCCCGCCCCCGGAGGGTACAAAAATGCCCAGGATTGCGGTGTAGATGGCGATGATCACGGCAAAGCCGCCGCCGGAACCGATGCTGGTGAAGAACTCGGCCAGGTGCGAGGAGATGGTCATCCCGTTGGAGCCCTCGGCCTTGGTGAGGATGGCGGCCATGGCAGCGTACAGCGGGAACTGCACCAGGATGCCGGCGGTGGCTGGAACAGCCTTGGTGACGGCCTGCAGAAATTTGCGCGGAGTCCCGTGCAGCACCAGGCCCAGCACCAGGAAAACCAACAGGTATCCGTTCAGGCTTGAGATGACGCTCAGGAACGGTTTGCTGAGGAACTGCGAGATCAGCCAGCCGACGGTCAGCAGGCCCAGGAACGCGGGCAGGATCCGGCTGTATTCCAGCCATTCACCCGGGCGCTCCCGCTCGGCTGCAGGCTCCGGAGCGTCATTGAGGTCCACGTCCAGGTCCTGCGCCGTGCGGATGGCCAGCCCCCGCGGAGCCGAGAAATGGGCAATCAGGGTGGTGAGCGCTATCAGGATGGCGCAGGTGAGCAGGGACTGCCAGGTGAAGATGGTCTTGCCGAAGTCCAGCACACCGGTGACCTGCAGCAGGGCCGGCGGGATCGACGCCGCCGTCGCCTGCAGTTGGGCCGCCGAAGAGGAGAGTCCCAGCGCCCATACTGCGCCGAGCCCCATAAACGCCGCAGCGCCCAGTGCCCGGTAGTCCACCCGCAGATCCTGCCTGCGGGCAATGGCCCGGGCCAGCAGCCCGCCAAAGACAAGGCTGAGCCCCCCAGTTGAGGAACGAGACGGACATGGACAGGAATGCAACAAAACTCACCGCCGTGGCGGCGGTTTGCGGAACCAGGGCAAGCCGGGCGATCAGCCGTGCCACCGGCGGGGAGGTGGCCACCGTGTAGCCGGTGAGCACCACCATGGCCATCTGCAGTGTGAACGCGGTCAGATCCCAGAATCCGTTGCCGAAGGAATCAACCACCGCCTGCGGGGAGGAGCCATTCAGCAGTGCCGCGAGCGCGACAAGAACCACGCCTCCCAGCGCAAAAACGTAGGCGTCCGGAAACCATTTTTCCGTCCAGCGCGCCATCATCTGGGCGACACGGGCCAGTCCCTTCTCTGAAGGGACAGCAGTACTCGGAGCAGCAGTGGTCATGGGAAACCTCGTATCTTCGGTTGCGACAGTGAAACCGATGGGGACGGCGGAGTGAATGCCGAAAAGTGATGCAGATCACCTGCACGCTAGGCGTGGGCGGCGGCAGTGTCAATTTCCGCCACGGGCCGGGGCAGGACAGGATTTGCACCGGCTTGCGAGAATAGACAGGTGACTGTTTTATCTCCGGAACTCAAGCTCGAGCTTCCCCCGCTGCAACTAGGCCCGATCACCGTGGACACGCCTGTGATCCTGGCTCCCATGGCCGGCATTACCAACAAGGCGTTCCGCCGGCTCTGCCGTGAATACGGCGGCGGCCTGTACGTGACCGAAATGGTCACGTCCCGCGCGCTGGTGGAGCGTTCGCCCGAATCGATGCGGATCATCAAGCACGACGACGACGAAAAGGTCCGCTCGGTCCAGCTCTACGGTGTGGACCCCAAGACCGTCGGTGCCGCCGTCCGCCTGCTGGTGGAGGAGGACCGCGCCGACCACATTGACCTGAACTTCGGCTGCCCCGTACCCAAGGTCACCCGCAAGGGCGGCGGCTCTGCCCTGCCCTGGAAGCTGGACCTGTTCACGGCCATTGTGCAGACCGCCGTGAAGGAAGCCTCCCGCGGCAACGTCCCGCTGACCATCAAGATGCGAAAGGGCATTGATGAGGACCACCTGACCTTCCTGGACGCCGGGAAGATTGCCCGCGACTCCGGCGTGGCCGCGGTGACCCTCCACGGCCGCACCGCCTCGCAGTTCTACTCCGGCAAGGCTGACTGGTCCGCCATCGCCGAACTGCGCGAAGCCCTGCCGGACATGCCCGTGCTGGGCAACGGTGACATCTGGTCCGCCGAGGACGCCATCCGCATGGTGCGCGAAACCGGTGTGGACGGCGTCGTCATCGGCCGCGGCTGCCAGGGCCGCCCGTGGCTGTTCGGCGACCTCGAGGCTGCCTTCGAGGGAAATGCGGAACGCCACCGCCCCGGACTGAGGCAGGTATCGGACAGCGTGTACCGGCACGCCGAGCTGCTGGTGGAAACCTTCGGGGACGAAGTGATTGCCCTGCGGGACATCCGCAAGCATATGGCGTGGTACTTCAAGGGCTACGTAGTCGGGGGAGACCTCCGCGCTAAACTGGCCACGGTGCCGTCCCTGGCGGTGCTCCGTGAACTGCTGGACCAGCTGGATCCCGAAGCTCCGTACCCCGGCACAGACGCCGAGGGGCCGCGCGGACGGGCCGGCACACCGAAAAAGACAGCTCTGCCGGAAGGCTGGCTGGACGGGCGGGAACTGAACGCCGCCCAGAAAGCCATCATTTCGGCAGCCGAACTCGACGTATCAGGCGGCTAAAGCAACCCATGAGTTTCCCGCAGGCAGTCTCCACCGCAGGCTATACCGAAGTCGATCTGGCACGCTGGGTTACGGAACCGGCGAAAAACACCAACCGGACCCAGTTCGGCCGTGACCGTGCCCGGGTGCTGCATTCCTCCGCACTGCGACGGCTGGGCGCCAAAACGCAGGTGGTTGCCCCGGACACGGATGACTTCGTCCGCACCCGCCTGACGCACAGCCTGGAGGTGGCCCAGGTGGGGCGGGAACTCGGCAACGCGCTGGGCTGCGATCCCGACGTCGTCGACGCCGCCTGCCTCTCCCATGACCTGGGGCACCCGCCCTTCGGCCATAACGGCGAAACCGCCCTGAATGACATCGCCCACGCGATCGGCGGCTTCGAGGGCAATGCCCAGACGCTGCGGCTGCTCACCCGGCTGGAACCGAAGATCATCGCAGCGGACGGAACGCCGGCAGGTCTGAACCTCACCCGCGCGAGCCTGGACGCTGCCTGCAAATACCCCTGGTCCATCACGGACGCCCCGCTGGTGAACGGGCACCGTACCACCAAATTCGGCGTCTACGAGGACGACCTGCCGGTCTTCACCTGGCTGCGCGACGGCGCCCCGGCCGGACGGTCCTGCCTCGAAGCCCAGGTCATGGACCTGGCCGATGACATTTCCTACTCGGTGCACGACGTCGAAGACGCCATTGTGGCCGGCCACGTACAGCTCAAGTGGCTGGACAACCCGGACCAGCGGGCTCGCGTGGTGGGCTACACCCAGCAGTGGTACCTGCCCGGCGTTGAAGCGGCCGCCATCGAAGCAGCCCTTGCCCGCCTTGAGGCCACGGCCGTGTGGGTGCGTGAGTCCGACGGCAGCCGCAAGTCCATGGCCGCTCTGAAGGATATGACCAGCCAGCTGATCGGCCGGTTCTGCAACAGTGCGCTGGAAGCCACCCGCGACATCTACGGCACCGACCCGCTGACCCGGTACAACGCCGAAATGGTCGTCCCCTCGGACACTGAGCTGGAAATCGCGGTGATGAAGGGCCTGGCCACCACCTTCGTGATGACCACCGACCAGCGCCAGCCGCTCTACGAACGCCAGCGCGAAATCCTCACGGCCCTGGTCGCCCAGCTGTCCGCCACCGGAGACCGGCACTTGGAACCGATGTTCGCCGCCGACTGGCGGGCGGCGGCCGACGACGGCGCCCGGCTGCGCGTCGTTGTCGACCAGGTGGCCTCGCTCACGGACGGTTCGGCACTTGCCCTCCACGAACGGCTCGTGGGACCGGTTCCGGCGCTCTGGTAAACCTCTTAAAGAGATTCCGCATCGAATACTGGCAATGACTCTGGCGGAGCCAGCCAGGGGTCCATAGTCTTTCGGCTCTGAGGTGCATCACCCATCCCTCCGGTTACCACTGGCCGCAGGAGCACCTCTGCCGGACAACTCCCACGGGGGACCCTCATGAGCGACCAGCCACGCCTTTCCCGTTTCCATCGCTCGCGCCGAGAGCGTTCTCGAAGGCTGTCCCAGCTGCGGGCCTGGGCCGGGCTGCTGCTGGCGCCGGTACTCTTGGTGGCTCCGCTGGCCGTGCCGGCCGGTGCGACGCTGACCCCCGGGGGTGGGCCGGTGCGGGGCGGAGCTACCTCCGAGATCACTGACATCTCCATCAGCTCGCTGGGCGACGGCGAAGCAGTCTCGGGCGCCCTGCCGCCGGCAGGGACAAGCTGGTCGGTCGCGCAATACCCGACCTCAATCCCCTCGGGCTATGAGCGAGAGGATGTCGCTTTTGCCGGCATTATCAATACCCAGGACGTCACCGGCGAAAACACCGCCCAGATGTACTGCATCGATCTCCGGACTTCCACCCGGGTCGGCATCGGGTACGTGAACGGCACCTGGGACGAGTCAAACGTCCCGAACATCGGCTATGTAGAGCGCATCCTCAATACCTACTATCCGAACACGAATCTGCCGGCAGGCGTGGACGATAACCGCAAAGCCGCCGCCGTGCAGGCTGCTATCTGGTTCTTCACCGACGGCTATGTGGTGAATCCGCGCAGTCCCCAGTACGCGACCGTTGCCGCGATCGTCAATAACGTCATCCGATTGGGGCCACAACCCGAACCGGCCGCCCCGGATGTGACAATTACCCCTGCCACCGCCGAGGGGCCGGTGGACGGCGTGACCGGGCCCTACACGGTGGCCGCGGAAAACGCTGCGGAGGTCACGGTAGTGGTGGATGACGGCTTCAGCCTGTACTCCGATGCGGCGGGAACGGTACCGCTCGATGAGACTGTTCCCAGCGGTACCCAGGTTTGGGTGCGCAGCGACACCGGCGGCACAGGGCCCGCGACCATCACTGCAAGGGCCGTGGTCACCGTCCCCACAGGCAACGTTTTCCTCTATGACGGTGCCACCAGTGGCGTCACCGCAGCCCAAAAGCTGATCCTCGCCGCCACCGAGGAGATCAGCGCAAATGCCACCGCAACCGCGGAATTCTTCGAGACGGGCGCCCTGCAGGTTACTAAGGTCGTCGCCGGCGCCGCTGCGGGAAGCCAGGGCGACGTGGTCATCAGCATCGACTGCGGAGCCGGCTATCAGTTCAGTTTTACTGTTCCGGCCGGGAGCAGCGGATCGGTGACGTCGGAGAGCTTCACCGGCATCCCGGTAGATACCGTCTGCACCATCACCGAGCCGACCAACGGTGCCAGCACCAGCGTCTCCGTGCTCACCAACCTGCCAGGACCTCAGACCATCGTCGCGGGTACCACGGCAACGGCTACTGTCACCGACACCTACACCTTCACGCCCGGCACCCTTGCGGTGCGCAAAGTCATCGCCGGCCCGGCGGCCGGTGCGCAGGGCGCAGTGCAACTGACCGTCGTCTGCACCTCTGCCGGCGTCGAGGTGCTGAACACCACCGTCTCCGTCGCAGCGGGCGAAACCGAAGAGCAGACCAGTGAATTCCCGAACCTTCCCGCGGGCACCGAATGTGTGGTCACGGAAACAGCTGACGGTTCCACTACATCCGTGGGCGTCACGGTAACCGGCGGCGGAACGGTAACCATTCCGGCGGGAAGCAGCGCCGAAGCAGTTGTCACGAACACCTACGATTTCAACCCCGGTGTCGTTGCAGTCCGTAAGGATTTTGCCGGGGAGGGCGCCGGACGCCAGGGAGATGTGGTGCTGCAGCTCACCTGCAGCAACGGGTTCACTGCTTCCATCCCCATTCCGGCGGGAACGGTCGATCCGGTCACGGAAGAGTATGGGGACCTGCCCGCCGGAACAAGCTGCACGGTGACGGAGCCGACCACCGGAGCCAATACGGAGGTCAGCGTCACCACCGCGTTCAACCCTGCCGGCGGGACGGTCACCGTTCCGGCAGGTGACGGTGTGGAAGTGACCGTTACCGACACGTACACGGTCAATCCAGGGGAACTGGTCCTGAACAAGGTGATCACGGGCGCTGCCGCCGGCCAACAGGGCCAGGTGGAAGTTGTTGTCACGTGCACCCTGGACGGCACCGTGACCGCGGAACAAACGCTCATCGTCGAGGCGGAGGCCACCGGCACCGCCAGTGCCACTGTGACCGGGATTCCCGAGGGCAGCTCCTGCGCCGTTACGGAACCCGTTACCGGTGAGACCGCCGAAATCGACGTTTCCGTGGATCTTCCCACCGCGGTGGTCATCGCCGCCGGAGAGTCCTCCACAGCAACCGTCACGAACACCTACACCCTCAAGCCCGGGACACTGGTAGTCACGAAAGTCATCGACGGCGAAGCGGCCGGCAACCAGGACGCCATCGAGGTCCGTGTGATCTGCACCTTCGGCGGCGTCACCGAACTGGATGAGGTATTCCAGGCACCGGCCGGAGCCACCGGGCAAATCCCAGCGCGGTATACCAACATTCCGGCCGGGGCATCGTGTGCGGTCACGGAACCGGTAAGCGGAGCCACCGAGACAGTCCTGGTGGAAACTGTCTTACCCGACCCGGCAACTATTGTTGCCGGAAGCACCGTCGATTCATCGCTGACCAACACCTACACCTTCGCTCCCGGCACGCTGAGCGTCACCAAGATCATCGAGGGTGAGGCTGCCTTCGAACACGGAGAGATCGTCCTCCGGGTCAGCTGCGGTCCCGACGGATCAGTACTTGATGAAACGGTCACCATTGAGGCCGGTACCACCACGCCCGAACCGGCCACGTTCGAGGATCTGCCGGCCGGTACCGAATGCACCGTCACGGAACCGACCAGCGGTGCCACGGACACGGTCCTGGTCAGCACGGTCCTGCCGGACCCGGTGACCATCCCTGCGGGGCAGGGGGCGGAAGCCACCGTAAGCAACACCTACACGTTTGCGCCGGGCACTCTGGCGGTGACGAAGGCCATCGCCGGTGAGGCGGCGGGCCAGCAGGGAGAGGTGATCCTGCAGGTCACCTGCGGGCCGGACGGCTCGGACCTGAATGAGACGGTGACCATCCCCGCTGGCACCGAAGATAATGTGACCACTACCTTCGAGGACCTGCCGGCAGGCACGGAATGCGTGGTCACTGAAACCGCCAGCGGAGCAACCACCGAAGTCTCCGTGGCCACGGAACCAGCCGAACCGGTCACGGTCCTCAGTGCCGAAACCGTCACCGCTACCGTCACCAACACCTACTCCTTCACCCCGGGAACCCTGGTGGTGACCAAGGTGATCACCGGTGAGGCAGCCGGCAGGCAGGGTGAGGTCGTGCTCCAGGTCCGGTGCGGTCCGGATGGAACGGTCCTGGATGAGACGGTAAGCATTCCCGCAGGAACGGAGGGCAGCGTCAGCACCGGTTTTGAGGGCCTGCCCACCGGAACCGAATGCACCGTCACCGAAACAGCGGGAGGGGAAAGCAGCACCGTCAGTGTGGTGGCGGACCTGCCGGAACCGGTCGTCATTCCGGCCGGCGGCGGGGCCGAAGCCACGGTTACCAATACCTACGCTCCCGTGGTGCAGCCGAAACCCGAGCCGGCTCCCGCTCCGGCAGGACCGGACCGCCCCAACCTCCCGTCCACCGGCGCCAACGGGGCCCTCGGCTGGCTCTACGCCGGTGCCGGACTGCTGCTGGCTGGAGGGCTTGTGATGGCAGCCAGCCGCCGTCGGCAAGGAAGCCCGGAGGATGAGGGCAGTCCCCAGGTGTAGCGGGGAGTAGCTGCCCCTAAGGATCCCGTGCGGCCCCAGGCCGCACGGGATCCTCTCTGTGCACACCCCGACAGTGGGGCGTCGGCGGGAAGAATAGACTGGGAGGTATGGCCGGACTGATCAAGCGTGAAGACATCGATGAAGTGCGGCTGCGCACAGACATCAAAGCCGTGGTCGACGGTTACGTAACCCTCAAATCGGCTGGGCTGGGGTCCTTCAAAGGGCTCTGCCCCTTCCATGACGAGCGCTCGCCGTCCTTCCACGTACGGCCCCAGGTGGGCACCTACCACTGCTTCGGCTGCGGCGAGAGCGGCGACGTCATCTCCTTCGTGCAGAAAATGGATCACGGTTCCTTCTCGGAAACGGTGGAAAAGCTCGCGGCCCGGCTGGGCTACGAGCTGCACTACGAGGACGGCGGCACGGGCCCCCGGCGCGAGGACGTGGGCAAGCGGCAGCGGCTCCTGGACGCGCACAAGGTCGCCGCAGAGTTCTTCCGCAGCCAGTTGGGCACGCAGGGTGCCGCAGCGGCGCGCAGCTTCCTGCAGGAGCGCGGCTTCGACCCGGCCGCTGCCGAACACTTCGGCGTGGGATACGCCCCGCAGGGCTGGGACTCGCTGCTGAAGCACCTCACGGGCAAGGGCTTCACCCGTGCCGAGTTGGCCGAGACCGGTATGTTCTCCACCGGATCGGATGCCTCCCGGTTCTATGACCGGTTCCGCGGCCGGCTCATCTGGCCCATCCGGGACCTCACCGGGTCGGTTATCGGCTTCGGTGCCCGCAAGCTCTATGAGGATGACCAGGGGCCGAAATACCTGAACACCCCCGAAACCCCGCTCTACAAGAAATCCCAGGTGCTGTACGGCATCGATCTGGCCAAACGGGACATCGCGAAGACCCGGCAGATCGTGGTGGTGGAGGGCTACACCGATGTCATGGCCTGCCACTTGGCGGGGATCACCACGGCCGTGGCGACCTGCGGCACCGCATTCGGCACCGACCACATCAAAATCGCCCGGCGCCTGCTCTCCGACGACGGCACCGGGGGAGAGGTCATCTTCACCTTCGACGGCGACGCAGCCGGGCAGAAGGCGGCCCTGCGTGCCTTCGAGGAGGACCAGCGCTTTACGGCACAAACCTATGTGGCGGTGGACCCCAACGGCATGGACCCCTGTGACATCCGCCAGACCCACGGGGACGCCGCCGTGGCCGAGCTGATTCACTCCCGCCGGCCGCTGTTCGAGTTCGCCATCCGCTCCACGCTGCGCAAATTCGACCTGAACACCGTGGAAGGCCGGATTTCCGCGCTGCGGGCAGCCGCCCCGGTGGTGGCGGATATCCGCGACCCCGCGATGCGTCCGGCCTACGCCCGCGAATTGGCGGGCTGGCTGGGGACCGACGTCGACGACGTCACGCGGGCGGTCAATGCGGCGTCCAAGCGCCAGCACAACGCCAGCGGCGGTCCTGCCGGACAACCGGCATCAGGTGCGCGCCGCCAGGACGGGCCGCAGCAGGGCCGGCAGCAGTACGGGCAGCCGCAGGACCGGCAGCAGGGCCACCAGCGCAGCCCGCAGCAGCAATACGGCCGGCAGGAGTATGGGCAGCAGGATTACGGCCGGCAGGAACCCGTCCCCGAAGCTGCCCCGCCCGCGTACAGCCGCCCGGACCCCAACGACCCCGCCGCCCGGATGGAACGCCAGGCGTTGGAAGTGGCTCTGCAGCAGCCCGGCCTGCTCGACGCCGGGCAGTGGGAGCGGTTCAAGGCGGCCCGATTCACGGTGCCGGCCTATGTCGCCGTCCACGATGCCATTCGTGCCGCCGGCGATGCCGGAACCGCTCCGGCTGCCTGGGTGGAGCGGGTCCGGGAAGAGCTGCCGGACGCCTTGCGGGGATTCGTGAGCGAGCTCGCCGTGACGCCGCTGCCCGCGCGCGATGCGGACGCTTTGTTCCTGTACTGCAGGGACATCCTGAACCGGCTCTTCGAGCTGCAGGTGACACATCTGAAGGCGGAGAAGCTCGGCCAGCTGCAGCGGCTGGATCCAAACGCCGACCCGGAGCTTTTCCACCAGCTGAACCGGGAACTGATGGAGCTGGAGATGCAGCGCCGGGCCCTGCGGGGAGACCAGTAGCCCTGCAGGCGCCGCGGTAACCCGCCGATTTCGTTTCGGCGGGAAATCTCTGTAAAGTAAAACCTGCCGCTTTCCCCCGTAGCTCAATTGGCAGAGCATTCGACTGTTAATCGAAGGGTTACTGGTTCGAGTCCAGTCGGGGGAGCAAACAGGAAGCCCCTGACCTGCATCACTGCAGGTCAGGGGCTTCTTTTTATGCCCGGACGGGTGCCTGCTGCGAGGTCCCGCGGCCCGCCGGAGGGTGGATGCGGGCCGCGGTATTCGGGATCCGTTCCTCAGGCAGCCACGGCGCCGGAGCAGGCTGCGCCAGGCCGTCACAACGAGCAGCCTCGGCGGTGGCGATACCGGTTCGTGAGCACCCCAAACTTCCTGTATAGTTGAGGACGCCGCTTTCCCCCGTAGCTCAATTGGCAGAGCATTCGACTGTTAATCGAAGGGTTACTGGTTCGAGTCCAGTCGGGGGAGCCAGTGAAGGGCCTGCATCCGATTTCTGTCGGACGCGGGCCCTTTTTTGTTGGGCCGGGCAGGCCCCGGGATCCGGCCGCCGCTACGTGTAGCCAGGTGTTGCACAGCGGAAACACCCGCGAAACCCACCCTTCCTAGGGTGGAGCCATGACAGAGCCGATAAGTCCCAAACGCCCAAAATCTGCCCGCTCCAGGATTTATAAGTCCCTCTTCGCACAGTTGCTCGTTGCCGTGATCCTGGGCGTCGTCGTGGGGTATGTCTGGCCCGAGGTCGGTGCTGCATTCAAAGTCCTGGGCGACGGCTTTATCCGGCTGATCAAAATGATCATTGCCCCGTTGATCTTCCTGGTGATTGTTACCGGCATCGCCCGGATCAGCGATGTGAAGGCCGTGGGCCGGGTCGGCGTGAAGGCACTTGCCTATTTCCTGGCCGCCTCCAGCTTTGCCCTGCTCTTCGGAATGGTGGTGGGCAATGTGGTGCGGCCGGGCGCGGGACTGAACATTGATCCGTCCGGCCTGGACACGTCGGACCTGGATGCAAAAACCTCAGCGGAAGTGGCATCGCCTGCCGAATTCATCCTCAACATCATTCCGGTCAGCGTCTTTGACGCTTTCGCCTCGAATTCCCTGCTGCAGGTTCTTTTCTTCTCCGTCTTTTTCGGCGCGGCAGCCGTGGTGATCGGGCGCGAAACCTGCGAACCCGTCCTGCGGGTGATGGAAGGAACCCTGGAGATTATTTTCAAGGTCATGTCCTGGATCATGCGGCTGGCTCCCATAGGTGCCTTTGGTGCGATGGCCTTCATCATCGGCCAGTACGGGCTCTCCACACTCGGCACCTACGCCAAACTGATCGCAGCCTGCTACGGCGCTGCGCTGCTTTTTATCGGTGTCCTGTTCGTGATCGCCCGGTTCTTCGCCCGCGTGCCGCTCTGGCAGTTCATTAAGTACACCCGGGAAGAGTTCCTCCTTGCCCTCGGGACCGCATCCACGGAATCTGTGATGCCCCGGATCATGACCAAACTGACCAACGCCGGATGCTCGCGCGCGACCACCGGCCTGGTCATCCCCACCGGATACTCCTTCAATCTGGACGGCGCGGCTATCTATCTGTCCATTTCAGTCGTGTTCCTGGCGCAGGCCTTCAACATCGACCTCAGTTTCGAACAGCAGCTGGGCGCACTGGGGATTTTGCTGCTGACGTCCAAAGGCATGGCGGGCGTTCCCGGGTCCTCGTTCCTGGCCCTGTCAGCCACTGCAGCGGCCCTGGGCCTGTTCCCTGTGGCCGGTGTCGCCCTGCTGCTGGGCGCGGACCGGCTGATGGATTCCATGCGGGTGGTGGTAAACCTGCTGGGAAACTGCGTGGCGACGTTTGTCGTGGCGAAGTGGGAGGGGCAGCTGGACCGCGAGGTCATGCTGGAGGCATTCGCCGGACGCGGCGCCGCGGCGCAGGAGAGCCCGCACGGTCTCCCAGCAGATGGTGGAGAGGCACCAGAGGAGGACGTCGCCGTTTCCGCTAAGCGGTCGTAACGCTTCGACGCACGCGCGTCTGCGGGCAGGTCCATGCGTGGCGGACTTGCCCGCAGGCCGTGCCGTGCGCTTACACTGGCACTAATCGCGCCCGGCTGGGCGGTCCCGGCATCACCGGACCTCCGCCTCCCCGGGTGGATCAGGCATCCCATCCTGTTGCCTCTGGCCCGGAGCCCCCACGGCTTCCGGTATCCGTTGTGAGCATGCCCCTGTATCCGAAGGGCGGCCGACGGACTTTCCATAGGAACCAACAGCAGGAGCACCGCTATGTCTACTACTGAAACGGCCCCCACCATGATGGACGGCAACGACTTCCCTACACTCAACGGCCAGACGGCGAACACAGACCCGATCAGTACCGAAGAAATCTTCTCGGCGCACGAAGGCGGAAAGCTGTCGGTGGAGACCCGGATGCCGTTGGACTCCAAGCGGGCACTCTCCATTGCCTACACTCCCGGCGTGGCGCAGGTCAGCCGCGCCATCGCAGCTGAACCGGATCTCGCCGCGTCCCATACCTGGGCCTCGCGACTGGTGGTTGTGGTCAGCGACGGCACGGCGGTGCTGGGTCTGGGCAACATTGGTCCGGCCGCTTCGCTGCCCGTCATGGAGGGCAAGTCCGCGCTGTTCCGTACCTTCGGCGGCCTGAACTCCATTCCGTTGGTGTTGGACACCACCAACGTGGATGAAATCATTGAGACCCTGGTTCGGCTGCGGCCCAGCTACGGGGCGGTGAATCTGGAAGACATCTCGGCACCGCGCTGCTTCGAACTGGAAGAACGGCTGATCGAGGCACTGGATTGCCCGGTGATGCACGATGACCAGCACGGCACCGCCATTGTGGTGCTCGCTGCGCTGCGCAACGCCGCACGGGTGACCGGCCGGGAGCTCGCCGGACTGCGCGTGGTGATTTCCGGTGCTGGTGCCGCGGGTGTTGCCTGTGCCAACATCCTGCTCGAGGCGGGCATCAGGGATGTGGTGGTGCTCGATTCCAAGGGCATCGTGGGTCAGGACCGCAGCGACCTGACCAGCGTCAAGGCAGATCTTGCCGCGCGCACCAATCCTCGCGGGGTAGCCGGGGGAGCCGCTGATGCGCTGCAGGACGCAGACGTGTTCATCGGTGTTTCCTCGGGAACCATCGGGGAAGAGATCCTGGCCAGGATGGCCCCTGACGCAGTGATCTTTGCCCTATCGAACCCGGACCCGGAAGTGCATCCGGAAACCGCGCGTCGCTACGCCGCCGTCGTTGCGACCGGCCGCAGCGACTTTCCGAACCAGATCAACAACGTCCTGGCTTTCCCCGGCGTGTTCCGCGGAGCACTGGACAGCGGTGCCCGCAGGATCACCGCTGCCATGAAGGTGGCGGCCGCCACGGCCATCGCGGACCTCGTGGGGGAGGACCTCAGCGCGGACTATATTGTCCCCAGCCCGCTGGATCCCCGGGTGGCCTCCGCCGTCGCCTCGGCTGTCGCGGCCGCGGCCTCCGCCTGAGGGCGACCCGCCCTTCACCTTCCTGAAGCCCCGGCGCCCCTGAACGCAGCGGCGGCACCGGAACCAATACTCCGCAGAATCCCGCCGGTCCCTTGACCGGCGGGATTCTCTGTTGTGTCCGGTTGCCCGGGAGCCGGCCGGACATGTGATCCGGATCGCTTTCGGTGCCCGGCGCCCTGCCCGTTCAGAGACAAAAATACCCGTCTTTACGGGCCAAACACCCGAAAGCGGGCGGATCGTTGGCGCCGATGAGCCGCTGAACCCCCGCTCCGGCTACCGTGCATGAACAAGCATGCTTAGGGTTATGCGTAGGCTTAAGTGTTTTGACACCAGTCACATGTACGCAGCAATTGGATAGAAAACGAGGATCGGTCGATGGGCGCGACTCAGCCAGGACCTAACAAGGGCGGATCCGAACGGATAGCCCACCCCGGAAAGGTGATCGGCGTAACCGTCGCTGCTGCCGTGGGCGGTCTGCTCTTCGGATTCGATACGGCCGTAATCAACGGTGCGGTGGATGCCATCGGTGAAGAATTCACCCTCAGCCCCGGCATCCTTGGCTTCACGGTGGCCATCACGCTGCTGGGCTGTGCCGTCGGCGCATGGTTCGCCGGACAGCTCGCGGACCGGCTCGGGCGCAAACTGGTCATGGTGGGCGCCGCTGTGCTGTTCGCAGCCAACTCCGTGGGTTCGGCCTTCGCCTTCTCCGAGTGGGACCTGATGCTCTGGCGCCTGATCGGCGGCCTGGCCATCGGTACCGCATCCGTTATTGCGCCGGGCTACATCGCAGAGGTGGCCCCGGCCAAGTGGCGGGGCGCTTTGGGGTCCGTGCAGCAGCTGGCCATCACTATCGGTATCTTCGCAGCACTGCTTTCCGACGCGTTCCTGGCCAACAGCGCCGGCAGCGCCCTCGGGGAACTGTGGTGGGGACTGGCCGCCTGGCGCTGGATGCTGCTGGTTGGCGTTATCCCCGCGATTGTCTACGGTGTGCTGGCGCTGACCATCCCCGAATCCCCGCAGTTCCTGGTCCGCCGCAACCGGGACGCCGAGGCCGCAACGGTGCTCAGCAGCATCTCAGGTGTGACTGACACCGACCGGAAGATCAGCGAAATCCGGGACAGCTTCAAGAGCCCCAAACCGACCTTCCACGACCTGCGCGGCCCGAAGTTCGGCCTGCAGCCGATTCTCTGGGTGGGCATGGCCATTGCCGCCTTCCAGCAGCTGTTGGGCATCAACGCGATCTTCTACTACTCCACAACGCTGTGGAAGTCCGTGGGCTTCAGCGAAAGCGATTCATTTACGACGTCGGTCATCACCTCCGTGGTGAATGTGGTGATGACCCTGGTGGCCATCGCCTTTGTGGACCGCATCGGACGGCGCAAGCTCCTGATGATCGGTTCTGCCGGCATGTTCGTTGGCCTGCTCGCCGCAACCGTGTCCTTCTTCCAGGCAGAGGACGTCGCCGGGGAAGTCTCGCTGCCGGGCATCTGGGGGCCGGTGGCCCTGGTCGGCGCGAACCTGTTCGTGGTCTTCTTTGCCGCCACCTGGGGACCGGTCATGTGGGTGACCCTGGGCGAAGTGTTCCCGAATAACATCCGCTCGCTCGCCCTTGGGCTTGGGGCAATGGTCAACTGGATCTTCAACTTCATCGTCACCCTTGCCTTCCCGTGGGTAAGCGATAACTTCGGGGTGTGGATCATGTACGGCATCTTCACCGCGTTCGCGGTGCTGTCGTTCTGGTTCGTGAAAACCAAGCTTCCCGAACTCTCCGGCCGCGAGCTTGAGGACCGTGAGGGCCTCGAAGCGTCCTGACCGGCCGCTGATACAGATGAGCAGGCTGAGAACACTGAGGAGAATGGTAATTTGGGGTTATGGCTACGGTGAACACTGAACAGGGGACGGAGGCTGGGCGCATGAACCGCTCTGCTAGCACTCGGACACAGCGAACGGCGGGGAGCTCTTCGCTGGTGGGGCTGGCAAAGGTCATGGCTCGCCTGACACCGCGCCAGCTTAATGACGAGTTTGCCCTCGCCACTGCGGAAATGAAGCAGAAGGGCATCAAGGCCGGCATTGCCGCGGCCCTCATGGTGGTGGCACTCGTGCTGCTTGCTGCCCTGGCCATCTCGCTTCTGGTGGCAGGCATCCTTGCACTGTCGCTGGTCATGCCGGGCTGGCTGGCGGCACTCCTGGTCGCCGCATTTTTCCTCATCATTGCAGCAATTGCAGGCCTGATCGGCTTCAGCCGCTTCAAGAAGACCCTGCCGCTGCTGCCCGAAGAGGCCATCCGCGGACTGCGCTACGACGTCGGCGTCCTGAAGGAAGGACGCCGCTTCGATCCGGCCACTTTGGACAAGCCCAAGGAACCGAAGGAAAAGAAGGACAAAAAGGCGGAGAAGGCTGACAAGCCTGAAGGACCGAAGCAGCCGACCCCTGAGGAACTGCGTACCCGGGCGCGTCAGCGCCGCGAACACCTTGCCGCCGTCCGTGACGGACTGGGTGAGAAGGCCGATGTCAAGGCCCGTATCCAGGAGCTGAAATCCCGCCGCTCTGCAGGCTCCCGTTCCAGCAAAACCGGCGCCGGATCCGGTCCGGCAGATGACGTGCTGGCCATGATCAAGGAACGCTGGCAGCCGCTGGCGGTGATGGGCGCTTCGCTGCTCGCGATGGTCATTATGTTCCGCAGGCTCGCCCAAAAGTAAGCTGTACTCGTACATCTTTATGAACGAGGGGAACGGACCGTGATCAGACTCATCGGTGCCGGAGCACGTCCCGACATGGAACTGACCGTGTCGGACCGGTTCTGGACGATACCGAATCTGATCACGGTCCTTCGTTTTCTGGGCATTCCGCTGTTCGTGTACTTCATTGCCCAGGACCGCTACGGCAGTGCCTTCCTCACGCTGGTCATCGTGGGGTCCACCGACTGGATCGACGGTTATCTGGCCCGCCGGCTGAACCAGGTCTCCGCGGCCGGTCAGTGGCTTGATCCGGTGGCTGACAGGCTGGCCCTGATCATTGTCTCGGCCACGTTTGTGGTGGACGGCATCGCCCCTGCCTGGCTTATCCTCAGCATTGCCATTCCGGACGCCGTCCTGATCCTCAACGCGTTGGTGCTCTTCCGCGGCAGCCCGAACCTTCAGGTAAGTACCGTGGGTAAGATCCGAACCGCCCTTCTGCTGGTAGGCGCGCCTTTGCTGCTGCTGAACAAGGTCCCCGGATTCGACTCGCCCGGGCGCGCTGCAGCCGGAACCATTGTGCTGGTACTGGGCTGCCTCGGACACGTTGCAGCGGCCGCCGGGTATCTCGCTGCCGCCTGGCGGAAGCACCAGCATCTGCGGGAACAGATCCCGGCCGGAACCGGAGCCGGCCATGTTCCATAGCACCATCCGGGTACCCGGAGGAATGTGCGCTTCCCTCTCCGGCGCCGTGGCAGGATGCCTCCGATGGTAGGGATCGCCGTCGCGTGTGCACTGGCCAGCGCATTCTTCCTCGCCTTTGGTGCCCAACGCCAGGGCAGCGCCGTCAGCGCGGATACCGGCGGACTGGCCCTGAATTCTTCCCAGCTCAGCAGGCTGCTGCGCAATCCGCGATGGCTCTTCGGGCTGCTGCTGCTGGGCACGGGCATGGCCCTGAACGTAGCGGCACTGTCCATGGCTCCGCTCACCGTGGTGCAGCCGATCGGCTCGATTGCCCTGGTGATCACCACGGTGGTGAATTCCCGCGACCAGGGACTGCGGATGAACCGCATCACCGTCGCCGCCATCACTGCCTGTGTCGCCGGCAGCATGCTGTTTGTGTCGCTCGCCATTCTGGTTACCCGCTCCCAACAGCAGGTGGAACCGGCCCAGGAAGTGACGATCGTGCTGATCCTCGCCGTCGTCGTGGCGTTCTTCGGCACCTTGAACCTGGTGTTCGGCAAGCGGCTCGGTGCCATCGCCCACATCCTCGGTGCGGGCATCCTGTTCGGCTTTGTCGCCGTGCTGACCAAGATCATTGCCGGGGACCTGCTCAACCCCAACGGCAGGTTCCTGCTGAACGTTCCGTGGTACACGATTGTGGCCATCGCTGCGGCCGGCGCCCTGGGCTCATGGTTCGTGCAGAACGCGTATTCCAGCGGCCCCCCGGACCTGGTGATTGCGGGCCTGACAGTTGTTGATCCCATGGTGGGAATCGCCATTGGCATCTCCGTGCTGCATGAATTGCGCCCCGATGTACCCGCCGTAGCCGCCGTCGCCATGGCTGTTGCAGCCCTGATTGCTATTGTTGGGGTCATAGCCCTCTCGAGGTACCACCCTGATGTCATCCAGCGGCGGAATGAAGAGCGGAGGCGGCAGAAGCTGGCCTCAAAGAATCCGAAACACCGATAAGGACCTCCAACGTGACCGAAAAGCCGGTAGAAAAACCGCTGACGATCCTGATTGCCTGTGACACCTATCCTCCGCATCTGAACGGCGCCGCACAGTTCGGCTACCGGCTGGCGCGCGGCATGCACGGTCGCGGCCACAATGTGCATGTCCTGGCCCCGAACGACGTCGACGGCGGCAGCCGCACCGATCTTGACGGCGACTGGGCGGTACACCGCCTCCGTTCGCACGGCGTCCCGACCCACGACTACTGGCGTATTTGCCTGCCTTGGGAGATCAAGAAGGAAATCGCGCTGCTCTTTGACCGGGTGCAGCCGGACGTGGTCCACATCCAGTGCCACTACATGGTGGGGGAGTACACGCTCTATGAAGCCCGCAAACGCGGGATCCGCGTCATCGCCACCAACCATTTCATGCCCGAGAACCTGGACCCTTTCCTGCCCTTCCCCAAGTGGGTCAAACGGATTGTGGCGAAGAACTCCTGGAAGGACATGGGCAAGGTGATGGGGCAGGCTCAGGTGGTCACCACACCCACGCCGCTGGCCGCCGAGGCCATGCACCGCCACGCCTTCCTGCATGACGTCATGCCGCTCTCCAACGGCATTGACGCCTCAGTCTACGAATTGCACCCCGGGGAGCAGATTGAGCCGCACCCGGCGCCCACCGTGCTTTTTGTCGGCCGGCTGGCCGAGGAAAAGCATGTGGACGTGCTGATCGATGCCGTTGCCAAGACTCCGCCGGAGCTGGGCGTACGCGCGGAAATTGTCGGCGGCGGGGAAGTCAAACCCGCCCTGCAGGCGCAGGCTGAACGGCTGGGACTGGGGGACCGGGTGGTATTCCGCGGCCTGGTCTCCGATGAGGAACTGCGCGAGGCGTACCTCAGGGCAGACCTGTTCTGCCAGCCGGGCACCGCGGAACTGCAGTCTCTGGTCACGCTGGAGGCCATGTCCGCTTCCAAACCCGTGCTGCTGGCCGATGCCATGGCGCTGCCGCATCTGGTGGAGAAGGGGCGCAACGGGTACCTGTTTACGCCCGGAGACAGTCAGGAACTGGCCGGACGCATCACGGAAATCCTGGAACTTGCACCGGAGGACCGGCATGCAATGGGTCGCTTCAGCAGAGAGATGGTGGACCGGCACAGCCTGGAAGCCACGCTGGAGACGTTCGAAGGCCTGTACCGTGGTGTGCCCGTCGAAGGCATCCCCGCCCGGTGACAAACGCCGGAATTGGTTCCGCGGCGCTCGTACACACTAGGATGGCAACGTTGCCCGTAGGGCGCACCGGTACCTGAGGGGCTGTAGCTCAGCTGGTCAGAGCAGCGGACTCATAATCCGTGGGTCGTGGGTTCAAGCCCCACCAGCCCTACCGGTGGCAATGCGACAAGTCATTGCATGACGCGCCGGATTGCCGCGGAAACGCCCCGGTCTTCGGACCGGGGCGTTTTCGATTTAACCGACGTTGTGATCTTTGTTACTGATGGGTAACATTGGTTCCGCGGGTTCCCTACGGGGCCGGCAGATCACCGATGATCAGCAGCGAAGGATATTTCCATGGCAACTATCGACGTCGACAACCTTCCGTACCCGGACGGCGACTTCTACGCATTCGAGGACCTGCTCACTGACAAGGAGCGCGACCGTCTGCACGAAATCCGGACCTGGCTTGCCGCGGAGGTCAAACCGCACGCCGCTGACTGGTGGAATGCCGGTGAATTCCCGCACCACATGATCCCCAAGATCGCCGAGCTCGACGTGATGAGCCCGGTCTACCGCCAGGGTTACTCCAACCTCTTCGCCGGGCTCTGCCATGCAGAGGTCACCCGCGCGGATACCTCGTTCGCCACGTTCCTGGGCGTGCACGACGGCCTGTTCACCGGCTCCATCGAAGCCCTGGCTTCCGAGGAGCAGAAGGCTGCCTGGCTGCCGGACATTTACGCCATGAAGAAGATCGGCGCCTTCGGTCTGACCGAGCCCCTCGGCGGTTCCGACGTCGCCGGCGGCACCCGCACCACCGCGCGCCGCGACGGAGACAACTGGATCCTCAACGGCGAAAAGCGCTGGATCGGTAACGCCACGTTCTCCGACTGGGTTGTCATTTATGCCCGCGATGTCGAAGACAACCAGGTCAAGGGTTTCCTCGTGGACACCAAGACCCCCGGCTACTCCGCAACGAAGATCGAAAACAAGATCGCCCTCCGCACCGTGCAGAACGCGGACATCGTGCTGGACAACGTAGTCATCAGCGATGACTTCCACCTCAAGGGCGCCAACAGCTTCCGTGACACCAACAAGGTGCTGAAGGTGACGCGCCTTGCCGTTGCCTGGCAGGCCGTGGGCCAGCAGATGGCGGCCTTTGACGTTGCCCGCAAGTACGCCGTGGAACGCCACCAGTTCGGCAAGCCGCTGGCCTCCTTCCAGCTCGTGCAGGAACAGCTGGTGAAGATCCTGGGCAACACGGTCAGCTCTCTGGGCATGATGGTCCGCCTGGCCCAGCTGGAAGACCTCGGCCAGGCCAAGGATGAACAGTCCGCCCTGGCCAAGGCCTTCACCACCGCCCGCATGCGTGAATCCGTTGCCCTTGGCCGGAGCATCCTGGGCGGCAACGGCATCGTCACCGACTACGGCATGGCCAAGATCTTCGCCGATGCCGAAGCAATCTACTCGTATGAAGGCACGTACGAGATCAATACTCTGGTTACCGGCCGTGCGATCACGGGCGTAGCTGCGTTCGTCTAGCAACGCGCTATCCCGTCAGCGGGACCAGTAAAGAACCCCGGCCGGGTCCCGCATGGGACCCGGCCGGGACGTTTAAGGCGCCCTGGCCGGCCCCGCAGCGGAACCGCCCACCGGCAGCAGTACGGACGGACGCCGGTCCATCACATAGTCCAGGGGATTGACGTACTCCTTCCCCAGCCGCACACCCCAGTGGAGGCAGTCCCCGCTGCAGTGCACGTCCGGACTGGACACCACCGTGCCCACCTCGTTTCCCCGCGCCACGAAGGTCCCGGTGGCGAGGGGTGAGGTCACCGATTCAAAACTGGATTTCAGTCCGCTGCCGTGGTCAAGGGTGAGCACCGGACGGTTCACCACCACGCCGGCGAAAACGACGTAACCGTCCGCAGGAGCCAAAACCGGGGCGGCCGGCGTCGTTGCCAGGTCGACACCCCGGTGCCCGGCAAGCCACGGCTGAGCCGGTTTATCGAAGTATCGAATAGGCGCAGGTGGCGGACTCAGCGGCCACGTCCACGGCGCGGCAAACCGGGCACCGGCCGCCGGCGCCTCGGAAACAGGGCGGGTGGCGGGCCCGGCCGGCACCGGAACAGGAGGGGTAATCAAAACAGCTCCCGCCAGAAGCAGTGCGGCGACCGGCCGGGCCGGGAAAATCCTCATGCGGCCAGCCTGCGGGCCGGGTACCCGCGGCGTCGTCGGAATCGCCTCCTTGTGGACCGCGCGGGGTTGCCGTTGCCGTGGGGAGGAATGGTTCGGGGGCCGTGCGTTGGGTCCCCTCTGCTGTAGTACACTTGACGGAGCAGCTTGCTGTGCCATGCGGCCTGCACGAATTGAAACCCACGGTTTGAAACCAACGGACTCGTCCGTTTCAGTCCGCCCGCTCTCCGGATCATGATCCGGGCAGCACCAACGGCACAGGAATCTGACTACGCGTATCCCAATTATCCCCGTTCAGGGGGCGCCTCTCCAACGGTCCGGCACATGCCGGCAGGGGCGGCGCGCCGGAGCCTTTCGAAGACGCCGGCTGATGGATACCAGGAGCTTCGCCCGCCCGGGTGTACAGCTAAAACCGTCAATAGGCAGTAGGACCAGTGCGCCGCGCGCACGGCTGCTGCCGGAAGGAGTGACGACATGCCCGTCGTTACCATGCGCCAGCTGCTCGACAGCGGCGTTCACTTTGGTCACCAGACCCGCCGTTGGAACCCGAAGATGAAGCGCTTCATCTTCACCGAGCGCAACGGCATCTACATCATCGATCTGCAGCAGTCGCTGTCCTACATCGACCGTGCCTACGAGTTCGTCAAGGCCACCGTTGCCCACGGCGGAACCGTGCTGTTCGTCGGTACCAAGAAGCAGGCTCAGGAAGCCATCGCCGAGCAGGCCACCCGTGTTGGCCAGCCGTACGTCAACCAGCGCTGGCTCGGTGGCATGCTCACCAACTTCCAGACCGTTGCCAAGCGTATCCAGCGCATGAAGGAACTCGAAGAGATCAACTTCGAGGACGTTGCTTCCTCCGGCCACACCAAGAAGGAGCTCCTGCTCCTCAAGCGTGAACTGACCAAGCTGCAGAACAACCTCGGCGGTATCCGCAACCTGACCAAGGCACCGTCCGTGCTCTGGGTTGTTGACACCCCGAAGGAACACCTCGCCATTGACGAGGCCAAGAAGCTGAACATCCCCGTTGTTGCCATCCTGGACAGCAACTGCGATCCGGACGATGTCGACTTCCCGATCCCGGGCAACGACGACGCCATCCGCTCCGTGAACCTGCTGACCCGCGTTATCGCCGACGCCGTTGCTGAAGGCCTGATGGTCCGTCACAACAAGTCCGGCAACACCGAAGCCGCGGCCGAGCCGCTGGCCGAGTGGGAGCGCGAACTGCTCGAAGGTGCCGCTGAGACCCCCGCAGCCGAAGCCGCTGCAGAGGCCCCCGCCGCTGAAGCAGTCGACGCCATCGTGGACGCTCCGGCCGCCGAGACAACTGAGAAGTAAAGAACGAATTTCCTTGGTCCGGGTGATCTAACACCGGGACCGGGTATCTGTTGGTGCGGCTGGCCGGGATTCCCGACCAGCCGCACTGGCGGAACCGCACCAATACTTATAACGGGAGGACTGGAGTCCAAATGGCGAACTACACCGCTGCTGATATCAAGGCACTGCGCGAGCGCACCGGCGCCGGCATGATGGATGTAAAGAAAGCTCTGGACGAGGCCAACGGCGATGCCGACAAGGCCATGGAGCTCATCCGCATCAAGGGCCTCAAAGGCGCAACCAAGCGTGAAGGCCGTTCCACCGCTGAGGGCCTCGTTGCTGCCAAGGTCATCGACGGCACCGTCGGCGTCATGATCGAACTGAACTGCGAAACCGACTTCGTTGCCAAGTCCGCCAAGTTCATCGAACTGGCCGACAAGGTGCTGGCCGCCGCTGTTGAGTCCGCTGCTGCCGACGCCGAGACCCTTCTCGCCTACAACGTCGACGGCAAGCCGCTGTCCGAGGTTGTTGTCGAGGAAGGCGCCATCCTGGGCGAGAAGGTTGTCGTCCGCCGCGTGGCACGCATCGAAGGCAAGACCGTTGATGCCTACCTGCACAAGACCTCCAAGGATCTTCCGGCACAGGTCGGCGTGCTGTTCGCTGTTGACGGCGAAGGCGCAGACGCTGCCACCGCCGCCCACGACGTCGCCGTCCACACCGCTGCCTACGCTCCGACGTACCTGACCCGCGACGAAGTTCCGGCAGAAACCGTCGAGAACGAACGCCGCATTGCAGACGAGACCGCACGTGCGGAAGGCAAGCCCGAAGGCGCGCTGACCAAGATCGTCGAAGGCCGCCTGACCGGTTTCTTCAAGGAAATCGTCCTGCTGGACCAGCCGTTCGCCAAGGACGCCAAGAAGACCGTCGGCAAGGTGCTCGAAGAAGCCGGTGTTGCACCGGTTGGCTTCGCCCGCTTCCGCGTAGGCGCCTAATAACTTAGGGCCAAACGGTTTCGACGAATACGTCATCATGACAGAGGGGGTGGTCACCGCGGGTGACCACCCCTTTTGCCTGTCCAGATCACCTCACTAGTCTTTAAAAGCAGCACCAGTACCTATGCCCGGGAGGCACAATGGCCCACGTACTCAAAGAATCCGATTCCCCGCGACGCCGCGTCCTGCTCAAGCTCTCGGGTGAGGTGTTCGGCGGCGGTAAGCTCGGCGTGGACCCCGACACGGTGCGTGCTGTGGCCAAGCAGATCGCTGCAACTGTCGGCGAAGTGGAAGTGGCGATCGTCGTCGGCGGCGGTAACTTCTTCCGCGGCGCCGAACTCTCCACCAGCGGCATGGACCGCTCCCGCGCTGACTACATGGGCATGCTGGGCACCGTGATGAACTGCCTCGCACTGCAGGACTTCCTGGAACAGGCCGGCGTGGAGACCCGCGTGCAGAGCGCCATCACCATGGGCCAGGTGGCCGAGGCCTACATCCCGCGGCGTGCCATCCGGCACCTGGAAAAGGGCCGCGTCGTCATTTTCGGCGCCGGTGCCGGCCTGCCCTACTTCTCCACCGACACGGTGGCCGCCCAGCGCGCGCTGGAGGTCCACGCAGACGAGGTCCTGATGGCCAAGAGCGGCGTGGACGGTGTCTACACGGCAGACCCCAACAAGGATCCCAGCGCGCGGCGCCTTGAGACGCTGACCTACGACGACGCCCTGCGCCAGGACATCCGCGTCATGGACCAGACCGCCATGACCATGTGCAAGGACAATGACCTGGACATGGTGGTGTTCGGCATGGAGGGCGAAGGCAACGTGACCCGCGCCATCCGCGGCGAGAAGATCGGCACCATCGTTTCCAACTAAGCAGGCGAGGCGGGGCTCTGCGGGACCTGGAACGGCGGCAACGAAATCCCCTCGGCCGCAGGCGGCCTCCGGGATTTAAAGCCGCCTTCCTCCAGATCCCTCCGGGTTCTTCTGCGAACCGGCCCGCCACGCCCGGTGCAGGGAACCCGCCGCCTTGGCTTAGGATGATATTAGAGTCCGGCCACTGAGCGAGAGAGCTCCGTGGACACCGTTTTATGAGGAGAGACCGTGATCGAAGACACCTTGAAAGAGGCCGCCGACAAGATGGACAAGGCGGTGGAAGTCGCTAAGGAAGACTTCTCCTCCGTCCGGACCGGCCGCGCCAACCCGGCACTGTTTTCCCGGGTGCTGGTGGATTACTACGGATCCCCGACGCAGCTTCAGCAGCTGGCATCCTTCGCGACGCCGGACGCGCGCACGCTGCTGATCACGCCGTACGATGTGACCGCACTGCGTGCCATCGAACGTGCCCTCAGCGACTCCGAGGTGGGCGCCAACCCGTCCAACGACGGCAAGGTCATCCGGGTCATCATGCCCGAACTCACCCAGGACCGCCGCAAGGAATACGTCAAGATTGTCCGCGGCAAGGCCGAAGACGCCAAGGTTTCGGTCCGGAACATCCGCCGCAAGGCCAAGGACGGGATCGACCGTCTGGTGAAGGACAGCGAAGTCGGTGAGGATGACGGTGCCCGCGCCGAGAAGGATCTCGACGCACTGACGAAGGCACACACCGATTCCATCGACGAGCTCCTCAAGCGCAAGGAAGCCGAGCTTCTCGAGGTCTGATGAGTGACGCCCAGCCTTCCACCCAGGCTGGCGGGTCACCGTCCGTCGAGACAGTTCCGGCAGCAAAGGCCCAGGACATGAGCGCACCGGACTCCAACCAGGTCGGCGGTCGCCGCGACCGCAGCCGGCGCGGTGCAGCGGCCCAACCGGCCAAACCGGCCAAAGTGTCCCGGGCCGGCCGGAACCTTCCGGCGGCCATCGCCGTCGGCGTTATCCTCCTGGGGTCCCTGCTCGTGGGCCTGCTGTTCCTGCCGTTCGCCATTGTGGTGATTGCCGTGGCCTTCGCTGCGGTCGGTGTCTGGGAAGTCAGCCGGGCACTGGAGGTGCGCGGCATGAAGGTGCCCCTGGTGCCCGTGCTCGTGGGATCCGTGGGCCTGCCCTTTGCCGCCTATTTCGGCGGTACAGAGGCGCTGGCTTTCGCAACCGTTGCCACGGCAGTCGCGATCCTGCTCTGGCGCAGTATCGATACCGCTGCGGAGGCGGTCCAAAGCATCCTCGCCGGCATCTTCGTGGTGCTCTGGGTTCCGTTCCTGCTCAGCTTCGCTCTGCTGCTGCTGCGTGAGCCGGACGGGCAGATCCAGGTGGCGGTGCTGCTGCTGCTGGTGGTAGCCAATGACACCTTTGGGTACCTGGTGGGCGCGTTCTTCGGAAAGCACCCCATGGCCCCGAAGATCAGCCCGAAGAAATCCTGGGAGGGTTTCGCCGGTTCGGCCGCCGGAGCAGCCCTGGTGGGTGTGGGAGCAGCTGTATTGTTCCTGGACCAACCCTGGTGGTTCGGCGTGGTGCTGGCCGTCGCAACCGTTGCTGCGGCAACGGCGGGGGACTTCTCCGAATCCATGGTGAAGCGGGAGCTCGGCGTCAAAGATATGTCCAACCTGCTGCCAGGACACGGCGGGGTGATGGACCGCCTGGACTCGGTGGTCTTTGCCTCCCCGGTGGTCTTCCTCCTCTCGGTACTGCTGTCGGCAGTGTCCTGACCGGAAGCGTAACGGTCCGGCAACGTCCGGTGCGCCTGAACCGGGCCGCCGCAGTGCCGTCATAAGATGTTTCAGAGTTTTTCAGACGTTGTACGCGTAGGGCCCGGTGCCAACACCGCCTCTGCGTACAACAGCTGTCGAGGCAATAACCACAGAGGAACAGTACATTCATGGACGATGAGCGGCAGGCCAGTGCCCCTTTCGAGCGCGTGGGACGACGGGACTACGGCTACAACATCCGCCAGGTCGATGAGTTCCTGACCAAGGCACGGAACTACTACAACTCGGAAACCAGGACAGCGAAGGCCGTTACCAGTGCGGATGTCCGCTCCATGGCCTTCGACCCGGCCAAGGGCGGCTACGAACCGCAGGCGGTGGACGCGGCCCTGGACCGCCTGGAAGACGTTTTCGCCCAGCGTGAGCGTGACGAGATGATCACCGAACGCGGCGAGGAAGCCTGGCTGCTGCAGATCGGCCGGATGTCAGCGGTGCTTCGGGCCAGGCTGCACCGCAAGCCGGGGGAGCGGTTCCGCCGCCCCATGAAAAAGCGTGTCCCCAGCTACAACGTCAAGGACGTTGACGCGCTGTGCAATGAACTGCTTGGCTACTTCGAGCATGACCGTCCGCTTAGCGTGGATGTGGTGCGCCGTGCCGTGTTCCGCGAGGCGCAGGGTGCCGACGGCTACGAAGAGACCCAGGTGGATGCATTCCTGGACCGTGTCGTTGAGCTGATGGCGTCCATCGACTAACGGTTCTCCTCTGCCGGAGCCCCCTTGCCGGGACGGTGCCGCCCGAGCGGCTCCGGTGTGTGCAGCCGAGCCAGGAATTTCGCCGCACCGCCGGGCAGGGAACCTGCCGTCAGCTTGGAAACGAGCACTGTGACGGCAAAGGCGGCCGGCACTGTCCATGCGGCCGGCTGCTCAATCCACGCGGGAATAACGGCTCCCATCCGGGGAAGCGCCGCTCCTGCCAGCATTGCGCCGCCGCAGAGCAGGGCGCCGGTGAGCATTCCCGCCCCGGCCCCGGCAGCAGTCAGCGGCCGCCACCAGATGCCCAGTACCAGCAGGGGACAGAGCGTGGATGCAGTGAAGGCAAAAACCATGCCGATGCTTCCGGCCAGTGCCGATGACTCGGTCAGCAAGGCAATAACCAGCGGGACGACGGCGGCAAGGACGGCGGAAAGCCGGAAGCCGCGCACGCTTCCGCGGAAGAACTCCTGACTGATGACCCCCGCCAGCGACACCGTCAGCCCGCTGCTCGTGGACAGGAAGGCAGCGAAGGCGCCGGCAGTGACCAAAGCGGCCAGCAGGTCCCCGGACGCGCCGTCGAAAACGCGTCCCGGAAGCAGCAGCACCGTGGCATCAGCGTTCCCGCCCGCGGCCAGATCGGGTGCGTAAATGCGGCCCAAGACCCCGTACGTGATCGGGAAGATGTAAAACAGGGAGAGCAGCCCGAGAACAATCAGCGTGGTCCGCCGGGCCGAGGCGCCGTCGGGATTCGTGTAGAACCGCACCAGCACATGCGGCAGGCCAAGGGTTCCGCAGAGCAGGGCAATGCTGAGGGATATATTGCGGTAAAGCGGCGCATGGGTCTCCGGGTCCAGGGCCTCCGCCAGGAGCCGAGCCCCGTCCGGACCGGACGGTCCGTCACCGGCCAGCCGGAAAAGGATGAACAGTACGGGGACGCCAATGGCCACCAGCTTCAGCCAGTACTGGAAGGCCTGCACAAAGGTAATGGAACGCATCCCGCCTGTCACCACGCTCAGGCAGACGACGCCGGTGACCACCAGGCAGCCGATCCAGGCCGGCAGGCCGGTGGTGATATGCATGGTCAGGGCGGCACCATGCATCTGGGGGACGATGTACAGCCAGCCGACGGCGATCACCAGGAGGCTGGTGAGCCGCCGGACGGGGAGGGACTCCAGCCGGGCGTGGGCAAAGTCCGGGACGGTATACGCCCCTGAGCGCCGCAGCGGTGCGGCCACGAAGAGCAGCAGCATCAGATAACCGCCGGTATAGCCGATCGGGAACCAGAGGGCGTCCACACCGGAGGCGACGATGAGCCCTGCAACGCCGAGGAAGCTCGCGGCCGAAAGGTATTCACCGCCGATAGCCGAGGCGTTCCACCACGGTTTGACCGTGCGGGAGGCGACATAGAAGTCACTGGTGGTCCGGGAAATACGCAGGCCGTAGAACCCGATCAGCAGGGTGGTGGCAGCCACGAAGGCCAGGGCCGCATAGCCTATGCCCGGACTCATGCCGGGGTCCAAAGTCAGATCCACGCCGGCGCCTACCGCCCGTCCACCAGGTCGCGGTACCGGTTCTCGTTGCGCTGGGCGCTGAGGACATAGAGCATCCCGCATCCGATAACGAGGGGGTACACCCCGACGCCCAGGAGGATCCACGGTGCGGGAACCCCGAAGATGGTCAGGTCCGCAATCACGGGGAGGAAGGCCAGCAGTACCGGGACGCTGAGAAGGATCAGGAGGAAGCCGCCCCCCACCACCAGCGCGAGGCGGAGCTGGCTGCGGATGAGCGAGCCGATCACCAGCTCTCCCACCTCCGATTGTTCATCCAGCTCGCGGGAAACCGGGAACGGGGCTGCTCCGCCGGAGATCCCGGTGGCCGTGACCCGGACGCGAAGTGGTGCCTGCTCTGCCGGGGCGTCATCGTTCGTCACGATGTCGGCCGGACCCGTCCGGCCTCCAGGGTGTTGCGGACAGCGGGCAGGTGGCGCCGGCTGACCGGCAGGTCCACGTCGCCCAGGCGCACGCTGGCCCGGCCGGCGGTGAGCCGCACCTGGCGGAGATGGCTGCGGGCCACCAGATAAGAGCGGTGGATACGGACAAAACCTGCCTCCGCCCACTGCTCCTCCAGATCCGCCAGGGGAACCCGGATGAGGTAGGACGCTTCGGCGGTGTGCAGCCGGGCATAATCGCCCTGAGCCTGGACATAACGGATGTCGGCGCGGGGAATGATCTTCGTCGTCGCGCCCTGCACAACGGTGACGACATCGGCATCGGCCGCTTCGCTTTCGGCGCCCAGCTCGCAGATCCGGCGCACGGACTCCGAGAGGCGCTCCGGACGCACCGGTTTGAGCAGGTAGTCCAAAGCGGCAAGGTCGAAGGCGCGCAGCGCCTGGTCCTCGTCCGCGGTCACGAACACCACGGCCGGGGGACGTTCCCGGCGGGCCAGGGCCTTGGCGATATCCAGGCCGGAGAGTGCAGGCATGTGAATGTCCAGAAACACGGCGTCGACGTCGCGTGACTCTATCTCCTGCAGGGCCTGGGCTCCGCTGCCGGCACGGTGCACGGTGCCGATCCTGGCGTCCAGCCCGAGCAGGTAGGCCAGTTCCTCAACGGCGGGCGCTTCGTCGTCAACCACCACAACGGTCAGGGGGCGGGCAGGTTTACGCATGTGAGACAGATTACGCGTTTGTTGGCCGGTTCTCCGGCTGCGACTTGGGGACCCGCATGGTGATCAGGGTTCCGGCGCCCGGCGCAGTGTCTATGACCAGCCCGTGCGAGTCTCCGTACACCTGGCGCAGCCGCACGTCCACGTTGCGCAGTCCCACGTGATCGCCCTCGGCATGTCCGGCCAGGACGGAGCGCAGATAGCCAGGATCCATGCCCACGCCGTTGTCCTCGATGGTGATCACTGCTTCGGCCCCGGCATCAACGGCGGCAATGGTGATCCGGCCCTGGCCGTCCTTGGCCTCCAGCCCGTGGCGGACGGAATTCTCCACCAGCGGCTGCAGGGACAGGAACGGGATTACCGTGCCCAGAACTTCGGGGGCAATCTGCAGGCTGACCTTCAACCGTTCACCGAAGCGTGCCCGCTCCAGCAGCAGGTACCGGTCCACGGACTGCAGCTCCTCGGCGATGGTGGTGAAATTGCCGTGCCGGCGGAAGGAGTAACGGGTAAAGTCGGCAAACTCGACCACCAGTTCCCGGGCACGTGCGGGATCCGTGTTGATGTAGGAAGCAATCGCATTCAACGAGTTGTAAATGAAATGCGGACTGATCTGTGCCCGCAGCGCCCGTACCTCGGCCTCCATCAGCTGGGCGCGGGAGGTGTCCAGCTCCGCCAGTTCCACCTGCGTGGCGAGCCAGCCGGCCACCTCGTTCGCGGCACGGACCAGCCCCGCGCGCACCGTCGGAGCAAAAACCGCCACGGTGCCCACCGTCTGCCCGTTCACCGGGAGCGGGGCCACCAGCAGTTCCCGCCCGGAGTGCTCCAGGCCCAAAGCCCGGAGAGCGGCACCGCGGAACACCCGGGTGCGGCCGGATTCCAGGACCAGCGCCGCCGCGGCCTGCAGCCTCTCGCGCCGCATGGCCGTGTCCGGCACCGCGCCCTCCCAGGCAAGCACTGTCGAGGCATCTGTGATCACGAGGGTGTCGCAGTCCAGCAGGTCGCGGAGGTGCCTGCTGGCCTTACGCGCCCCGGACGGCGTCAGCCCGGCGCGCAAATGTGCCGAGGCCAGTGAGGCCGTATGCAGGGTGGCGTACGTGGCCCGTTCGGCGTCGGAACCCAGATCGCGCTGCGAGCGGGTCAGCCGGAAGCCGAGGGCACCCACGCCGGCGATGGTGAGGACTGCAACGGCGCAGACCAGGGCAATATCAACGGCGGGACTGAGCATGGCACCACCCTAGCCGGACGGGGGGAGCGGAACCGGAGCGGTGCCGTTCACCGCACGGAACTGACCGTTCACCGACGCTGCGGGGCGTCGTGCGGACATGGCTGCCGGGGTGTAGGAAAGTGATGAGCGTCACAGCTTGCACGGCGTCGTGTCCTGACCTTTTCCGGGTGGGCGCAGCGCGCAGGGCGGGCCCCAACAGAGGAGGAACGATGGCTGAAGAGCAGCCGGTTTCACACGCTGCGCACCCGGACCAGGTGGACTTCCGGGAAGTTCAGAGCTCACCCGAGTTCCAGGAACTACGCAAGCGCCAGCGCAGCTTTATTTTCCCCATGGCCGTGGTTTTCCTGGTCTGGTACTTCGCATACGTACTGCTGGCCGACTACGCGCATGACTTCATGTCCACTCCGGTGATCGGCAATATCAACATCGGCCTGATCCTGGGTCTGCTGCAGTTTGTCAGCACCTTCGGCATCACCATGTGGTACGTCAGCTACGCCAACCGCCGGTTGGACCCCATATCCGCGGAGATCCGCGCCGAACTTGAGGCCAAGGGCGTCAGCCGTCCGGAGGAGAACAAGTGAACACTGTGCAGATAGCTGCAGCCGACGTTACGGCCGATTCCATCAAGGACACCGGCCTGCTGAACATGATCATCTTCGGCCTGTTCGTGGCCGTCACACTGGTGGTAGTGCTGCGGGCCAGCCGCAACAACAAAACCGCCGCTGACTACTACGCCGCCGGCCGGTCCTTCACCGGACCGCAAAACGGCACGGCCATTGCCGGGGACTACCTGTCCGCCGCGTCCTTCCTCGGCATTGTCGGCGCCATTGCCATCAACGGCTACGACGGCTTCCTCTACTCGATCGGCTTCCTCGTCGCCTGGCTGGTAGCCCTGCTGCTGGTTGCCGAAATGCTCCGCAACACCGGCAAATTCACCATGGCCGATGTGCTCTCCTTCCGCCTGAAGCAGCGTCCGGTCCGCATTGCCGCGGCCATCACCACCCTGGCGGTCTGCTTCTTCTACCTCCTGGCCCAGATGGCCGGTGCCGGCGGACTGGTGTCCCTGCTTATGGGCATCGACGGCAAGGTGGGGCAGTCACTGGTGATCACCGTCGTCGGCGGACTGATGATCATTTACGTACTGATCGGCGGCATGAAGGGCACCACCTGGGTGCAGATCATCAAGGCCTGCCTGCTGATTGCCGGTGCTGCCATCATGACCGTCTGGGTCCTGGCCCTGCACGGCTTCAACCTCTCCGAACTGCTGGGCGCCGCCGTGGAAACCTCCGGCAACGCCGCGATCCTGGATCCGGGACTGCAGTACGGCAAGTCCGAGACGTCCAAGCTCGACTTCGTCTCCCTGGGCCTGGCACTGGTGCTGGGCACCGCGGCACTGCCGCACGTACTGATGCGCTTCTACACTGTGCCCACGGCCAAGGAAGCCCGCCGGTCCGTGGTCTGGGCCATCTGGCTGATTGGCCTGTTCTACCTCTTCACCCTGGTACTGGGCTACGGTGCCGCAGCACTCATCGGTGCGGACGCCATCAAGGCAGCCCCCGGCGGGGTGAACTCGGCCGCTCCGCTGCTGGCCTTCGCCCTCGGCGGGCCGGTACTGCTGGGCCTGATCTCCGCTGTAGCGTTCGCCACCATCCTGGCTGTGGTGGCCGGCCTGACCATCACAGCAGCAGCCTCCTTTGCCCATGACATCTACGCCAGCGTGATCCGCAAGGACCAGGTCGACGCCGACGGCGAAGTCAAGGTGGCCCGCACCACCGTGGTGGTGATCGGTATTGTCTCGATCCTCGGCGGCATCGGCGCCCAGGGCCAGAACGTGGCCTTCCTGGTGGCCCTGGCCTTTGCCGTGGCAGCCAGCGCGAACCTGCCGACCATCATCTACTCGCTGTACTGGCGGAAATTCTCCACCCAGGGTGCGGTGTGGAGCATGTACGGCGGCCTCGGCTCGGCGATCCTGCTGATTGCCTTCTCGCCCGTTGTCTCGGGTGCCGAGACCTCGATGATTGCCGGGGCGGACTTCGCCTGGTTCCCGTTGAACAACCCGGGCCTGGTGTCCATCCCGCTGGCCTTCTTCCTGGGCTGGCTCGGCACGGTCCTGGATAAGAACACCGAATCCGCCACCAAGCAGGCGGAAATGGAAGTTCGTTCGCTCACCGGCGTCGGCGCTGAAAAGGCTGTCGACCACTAAGGCAGCTGTAGCAACGAAAAAGGCAGGGCCCGTTTACGCGGGTCCTGCCTTTTTGTTTGCCCTGAAAGTGTGTCCGGCCGGCGGATCGGCCCGGCACCGGTAAAACCGCTGAAAAGCCCACGCAAAAAAGGGAATCCGGCGTCCCGTATTGGTATTGTGTGTGTCTGTTACCACTGTCTTCATCGCCCCGTTGCCCGAGAGGTTAGCGGAATCCGTGCCAACGATAATGTTCAACGGATTTCATTCGGCGGCGGAGCCATTGTCTCTAGAGGGGGAAATCCATATGTCACGCGTGTTGTCCACCGAGCAGGCCAAATCTGCTATCAACCAGGTGCAGTCCATCATCAACGGCGGTTTCACCGACCAGATCTCGGCCCTGGATGCGCAGGGCAAGATCCTGTCCGACCCGAATGTGTGGGACGGTCCGCTGGCTGCCCAGTTCCGCGGATCCACGTGGCCGGAGACCAAGGCCGCCCTGGATAAGGCCCGCCAGGAACTCGAGGAGCTGCGCACCCAGCTCCAGAAGATCTCCCAGGACATCTTCTCCGCAGGCGGCGGCGCTTAATCAGCCCGTCTCGGCCGGACAGCTTTCCCAGCAGCCGAAAGCTGTCCGGCCGTCACGCGCTTTGGCCCGGGCATCCGTTCAGGCTCCGGCCGGCCGACGGGCCGCCCGGCTTTGATCAGTTTTTCCCTTGACGTTCCGGCGCTGGTGATTCGTCCCCGCAGGTACGCCAAGGTTGTCGAAGTTTTCTTTTCAAGTTATTGCAGTGGGGGACCCTGATTTATGTCCGAGTCTAAGTTTGTCGAAGTTCCGTTACTGCCGGAGGATGCGCAGGGACGGTTTGTCTACTCCGTAGCTGAAGAGCTTAAGCGGGCGTTTGACAACGCGGCGGCACGGATCGAGGGACAGGCAGGCTCCCGGGCATCGTTTGTGTCCACGGGTATCGAGGACTTCAAAGGCGTGTTCTCGGATATTTTCCAGGAGAATGCCGCGACGGCAGCGGCGGACGCCGTGAACCTGGCCGGGGCGCTTCGCACGGTCGCCCGATATGCCGGGGAGATGATCCCGCTGGCACGGGAAGAAGATGCCAGGCGCAGGGAAAACAATGAATGGGTCTGGCGGCACAACAACCGCAGCTGGCTGGAGGAAGTCGGCGACTGGATCTGGGGCGAAGGGGAGCGGCCCAACCAGGAACGGGGACCGGCACCTACCTTCGCGCCGGCTACCGCGGTCACCGGAAACCGCAGGACTCCGCCGTCCGGCAACGCCGGAGGCAACGGCGGCGGGACGTCCTCGGCACGGCCGTCGAACCTGCGAAGTTTCGCGGTGGGCGCCCGGGGCCTGGACGCAGAGCTGGTCGGTGCCCCCGGCAGCCTGGAAAGCCACCTCTCCACGTTCGCTGCTCAGTGCAACTGGGGAACCATCGACGCCGCGGGCGTCCTGCGCGCCTACCGCGCGTATCTGACCGCCAACGAAAACGACGCCCGATGGGCCATCACCGTTGCGGACGCCTTCGCCGCAGCCGGGGGAGACGGGAACGTTTCAACGCTTTCGGATGCAGCGCTGGCCGCTGCCCTGGCCGCAGCCGGTGTGGACACCAGCCGGAGCGCCCTGACTATAGACCCGCCCACCGCTGCCGGGGCGATCCCGACCACCGGATACGCCAATGATCCGGTGAACACGGCCACGGGTAACTTCATTGAACCGGAAACGGACCTGGCCTTCGCCGGGAAGGCATCCAATCTGGCCCTGACCCGGATGTACAACTCACTGCCCTCCGGACTCGAGGCCCCCGGTGTGTTCGGCCCCGGGTGGGCCTCGGTCCTGGACCAGCACCTGGTGCTCTCGGATGAGGGCTGCCGCTGGGTGCTGGCTGACGGCCGCGCCGTGGATTTCCCCCGCGAAGGCGAGGGCTGGGGACGTGCGGTGGGAGAGAACTATTGGATCACCCGCGAACCCGCAGCGGCTGCGTCACTGTCGGGCCTGGCCCTGCCCGAGGGGAGCACGGAACTGCTGGTGGTCCGGGACAACCAGGGCGCCTGGTGGGCCTACAGTCTCACCGGTGCGTGGCTCGGCGCCGGGCGCGGACCCGGCCGCACCGTCTCCGTCCACCACGAGGCTGCGCCGGACGGCGCCGACGACGACGGCGCCTCCGCCCGGGTGTCCAAGCTCGCCCATGCCTGCGGCCGGTTTATCGACGTGGACTACATCGACGGCCGTGCCGCGGTAGTGCACGCCTCGGACGGTCGGCGGGTCGAGTACGGCTACGACGACGCCGGCCGGCTCGTCTCCGTCACCACGGAGACCGGAACGCGGACGTACCGCTGGAACGAGCAGGGGTTGATCGACGCCGTCTACTCCGCCGCCGGTGTGCTGGAAGCGGAGAACACGTACGACGAGCAGGGCCGGGTCATCCTGCAGCTGACCCAGCACGGCCGCCGCACCCGCTTCGCCTACCTGCCCGGGCGGGTCACCGTGGTTTCGGATGAGGACGGCACCCGGTCCAACTCCTGGATCGCCGACGCCAAAGGCCGTCTCGTCGGCGTGCTGGATTCCCATGATCAGCGCCAGTCCATGGCCTATGACCGGTACGGCAACCTGGTGTCCTTCACTGAACGTGACGGGTCCGTCACGGTACATGCCTACGATGACCGCGGCCGGAAGATCCGGACCGTGACGCCCGAAGGCGCAGACCTGACCTACGGGTGGGACGAGATGGACCGGATCACCACGCTGGTGACTGAATCGGGCTCCGTCATCACCTATGAATACGCCGATGATCTGTCCCGTGACCCGTCGGTGATCCTCGATCCGCTGGGCGGGCGCACCGAACTGGCCTGGGACCGGGGGCTGCTGACCCGCGTTACCGACCCGGCCGGGGTGACCGTCGAGTTCGACTACGACGACTATGGGGACCTGATCGCCACCCGCAACGCCGTCGGGGACACGGCAAGGGTCCTCCGCGACCCGGCCGGCCGACCGGTGGCAGCCATTACCCCCTCGGGCGCCACCACCCGATTCACCTACAATGCTGCCGGGCTGCTGGTCCGGCGCGAGGACGCCGACGGAGCGGTCTGGTCCTTTGAGCATGACGCGGCGGGGCGGGTCACCGCGTCCATTGCCCCGGACGGGGGCCGTACCGAACTGGAATACGCGGCCAACGGCGAACTGGTCCGCACCATCGATCCGCTCGGCCGGGCCATTGAGCGGGTTTTCGACGAACTCGGCAACGTCACCGCAGCCATCCTGCCCGACGGAGCCCGCTGGGGCTTCACGCACGACACCCTCTCCCGGATCACCGGAATCACCGACCCGGCAGGGCACGACTGGATCCGGGAGTACGACAGGATCGGCAACCTCACCGCCGTCGTCGACCCGACGGGAGTCCGCTCGGAGGCGAGTACGGACCGGAAAACCGGCACGGCTGTTCTGTCGGATGCGTTCTCCACGTCCACCTACAGCTTCGACGAGTACGGCCGCCCCGTAAGGGCCGAAGCACCCGACGGCTCCGCGGAACTCATCACCTATGACGCAGCCGGCAACCCGGTCGAACTGGTAGACGGCGAAGGCGGGCTGACCCTGCTGGGACGGGATCTCTCCGGAAAGATCACCTCCATCACCTCGCCCTCAGGGGCGGTGACCCGGTACGAATACGATCTCTGCGGCCGGCCGTGGAAAGCGACGGACCCGCTGGGGGCGGTCACCGAACTGGTGTACGACGCCGATCAGCGCGTGGCAGCCCGGATCCTGCCCACCGGCGAAGCCGAAATGTTCGAGTACGACGCCGCCGGGCGCCTGGCATTGCGCGTCACGCCCGGAAACGGCGCAGCCCGCTACGGCTACGACAAGGCCGGCCGGCTGAATTTCTCCCAGGACTCCTGGTACGGCACCCGCCGGTTTAAATACAACACGGCCGGCGAGCTTATCGAGTCGGTCAACGGCTTGGGCGGGAGGACCCGGTTCGAGTACGACGTCCGGGGACGCCTGGTGCGGATCACCGATCCGTTGGGCGGCGTCACCGAACGAACGTACACGGACACTGACAGAGTCGCGTCGGTTCGGGACCCGCTGGGCCGGGTCACCACCTCAACCTACGACCCGGCCGGCCGGCAGCTCTCCCTGACCGACCCGGACGGGAACACAACCAGCTGGACCTATGGTCCCTCCGGAGCGCAGCTCGCCACCTCGTACAACGGCAGGCCGCTGGCCCGCATAGACCGGGACCCGTTGTCCCGGCGGGTTGTCATTGCGGACTTCACCGGCGAGGACGGGCTGGCCGTGGAGCATGAGCTCGGGTTCAACCGCCGGGGCCAGCTGACTTCCCGTACCCGCGGCGACCGGGGGCTCTCCTGGAGCTATGACGCGGACGGGCACCGCACGTCCTTTACCGACACCGTCGGTACCACCACCACTTACGTTCGTGACGCCGGCGGCCGCGTGAAAACCGTCCACAACCCCCGTCTGGGGGAGGCAGCGTTCACCTATGATCCGGCAGGACGGCTGGTTGCCGCCACCGCGGGTGCCCTGGTCCAGGAATGGCAATACCGCAACGGCTATCTGACCGAGCACACGCGCAGGATGGGCTCCGCTTCGGACGCCTCCGCGGACATCACCCTGATCGGCCGCGACGGAGACGGACGCATCACCGGCCTCACCCGGGCCGGAGCGGTGACCCGCTACGCCTATGACAACGCCGGCCAGCTGGCAGCTGCCGCCACCACCCGCGGCGAGGGGGCGGGGGCCTCCGCCCGTGCGCTGGTCTCGGAATGGCAGTACGACGCCGGCGGCCGCCTGATCCGGGAAATCACCCCGGCCGGTCCGCGGACGTATGCCTATGACGTCGCCGGGGAACTGACGTCCGTCACGGAGCCGGACGGGTCACGGACCGAGTACCTCTATGACGGGCTCGGCCGCCGGTCCCGGCTGATCGGTCCGGACGGGTCCTGGACCGAGTACGCCTGGAGCCCCACCGGGTTCCTCCGGGCCGCAGTTGACCGGGATCGTGACGGGACCGAGACGTCCCGGCACGAGGTGTGGGTGGATGCCCTGGGTGAGCTGGCTTCCGTGGACGGATGCCAGGCGTGGTGGGACACCGCCAACCCGGTCCCCACCTTGGCCGGAATCGACGGCGAGCAGGTGCTGAACCTGCCCGGCGGGATCACGGGTATCGGTGATGCGTGGACGGTGGCCGGCTGGCGGGCGGCCCGTCCCACGGACCAGGCCGACCCCTGGGCGGTCCTTGGAAGTCCGGTACTCCCTGAACCTGCTGGTGCAGCCGGTGTGGCTCCCGGACTGGCAGGGGAGCTGTCCGCAGGGATCCGGCTGACCGGCAACGGCGGCCTGGACATTGCGGGCCTGGAATGGCTGGGGGCCCGCGCCTATGACCCCGCTACGCGCGGTTTCCTGTCCACGGACCCGCTCGCACCGGTCCTGGGCGCGGGCTGGGACGGCAACCCGTATTCCTATGCGGGCAACAATCCGCTCAACACCACTGATCCCACGGGTCTGCGCCCGCTCACCGATGAGGATCTGAAGGCCTACGACGCGGCGAACGGCGGTGCGCTGGCGGCGGCGTGGGACTTCGTCAAGGAGAACAAGGACTACCTGATTGGCGGTGCCGCAATTGTCGGCGGGGCCGTCTTGATGTTCGTCCCCGGAGGTCAGGTCGTTGGCGCCGGTCTGATGAGCTTCGGCGCCGATGTCGTGATTCAGAAGGCGACGACGGGAGAAGTGAACTGGGCCCAGTCGGCAGCCATCGGCGTGACCGGCATGGTTGGCGGGGCGGGACTTGTCGCGTCCCGAACGGCCATGGCCACGTCCTCATCCTTGTCCAGGCTCGGCGGGTATGTAGCTGTCAACGCAGGGGTGAACGGAGCCACGGGTGCCGCAGCAGGCGGGCTCGCCTACGGCATCAAAAACGGAAGCAACGGCAGCTGGCGGGGGCTTGCCGGAGCGATGTTGGGCGGCGGAGTCAGCAGCGCCATCGGCGGGCTGGCCGGACCTGCCGGCGGCACCCTGGCCAAGGCCGGCGGACACTCCGCGTACACCCTTGCCAGCGGCACCGCCCGACAGACAGCACCGGCATTCTGGAGCCACACCGGGTTCGGAGCCGGCGGTTCGATTATCGGCATGGTTACGGACAAGGCTGTTACCGGAGGGGAGATCACTGCTTCGGACCTGGGCTGGTCGGGCGTCACCGGCGGTTTCCTGACCCATATGGGCGGGGGTCCCACCGCATCGAGCACCCTTTCCCAAGCTGCGCGGACAAACCCGTCCACATGGGAAGGTCTGCTGAGACAGGGGCCAAACGCCGCGGCCCTTGTACGCTCTGCCGGGCTGGGTGCCGGAACCACAAACATGCTAGACATTGGAAAGCACTTCCTACCGCAGAACTGAGGATATAAGAACTTTGAAAGGCTCCGCCTGGCTGCGCAATGTGGCCCCGTTTGCATGGCCGCGCTTAACGCTCGTTGCCCTTGGTTTAGTGGTACTTCTGGCCAGTATCTCGATCGCTGTCGGCGGGCCCCCGCCGGGCGAGGCCCTGGTCCTGCTTGCCGTCGGGCTGGCAGGCGGCGCCGCGGTGACGGGAAGCCTGCCGGCCGGCAGGGGACTGGCTGTGCTTGTTGTCCTGGTCGTGGCGGAGTACGTCCTCCTGGGGCAACTCTCCGAACCTTGGTCGTCCTTATCAGCCCTCATTATTCCTGCCAACGGTGGTGGAGCACTCCTAGGGCAGGTACTCAGCGAGGCGCGTGCGGTGAGGCGTCGCCCGGTGATTGTGGACGCCTGGGTCATCAACGGCCGCGAGGAAAAAAGCGCGGAGTTGGCAGAGGCTTCTGCGACCGGGGAGCTGTCGCGTTGGGACAGCAGGACGGGTGGCAGGTTTGTTGTCGGCCGCAACAACGGACGGTTTGAGGCCGTGGGCAATGCGGCGACAGGTTTCATAGTGCACTGCACCGCTGACTACCGTGACGACGCCGGCTGGCAGCTACTCGGCAGCCTGACGCGCCGGGACGAGAAGGAAATCCGGATGCCTTCCGGCCCTGCCTTTGCACCAGGCGGCGTCGTGGTTGACCTCGAGACCGTCAGCCAGGCGTTGCACGGCTTCTTCCATTACCGCGGTCCGGATCCGCGCCTTTCCTGGGTGTCCGGGGAGGACGTGCTGGACCTTCGGTACGGCTAGCGGGTGAAATCCTATGTCTGGCGCGGGCGGGGGAAATCGGGCGACCACCACCTGGGCAGGACGCCCCGCAAAAATGATGAACCGCCGAGCCATTTGACCCCGCAGGATCTAGTGCTGGGCAAAAAGGCCAGCCGATATCTTGACCTGCTGTGTCTGGTCGCCATAGCGGTCTGCACGGGGATAGCTGTCTTCGTGGCATTCAGCCTTCCGCTCGGGACACGCATGCCTTACAGCGGGCAGTTCAGCCGGAGCGGTATTCCCTGGCCCGTCGCTATGGGGGCAACGCTGCTGGTCCTTTTTGGGCTGTGGGGGTCCGGTAAGAAACCGGACGCGCACCATATGGGCAGGAAGGCGCGTTTTGGCGTGTACACCCTCGGAAGCGCAATGGTGGCCGGCTGCGTTATTGGTCAGTGGGTGATGGCCCGGTCGATACTGATTGAAGGTGGAGCATTCTAAAAACCCACGGGATCGACATACATGGACTTGGGGCCAGCGGTGAAAATTGAGAAGCAACCGGCGCCCGGGCCTGAACGCCCCGCCAGAGAGCTGAGCGAAGAGGACCTCCTGCTGGGAAAGAAAACGGTCAGGGTCATCGAAATCATGTGCCTGGCTGCCCTTGCGGTCTGCGCAGGTATTGCGGTTTTTGTTTTTGCGAGCGTCCCCCTGGATACCAAATTGCCGTACAACGGGCAGTTCGGCCGGAACGGGATTCCCATGCCCATCGCGATGCTTGCCGTCTTCCTGGTCCTTACAGGCCTGTGGAGGGCAACGAAGAAGCCGGATGCACACCACCTGAGCAAGGGCGCCCGTGTGAGGGTGCCGAGCCTCGGAGCCGTGCTGATCCTCGCCTTCGTCGGGGCGCAGTGGGCCATGGCGCATGCAATCCTGGTTGAAGCAGGGGTGTTAGCGGCCTAGCCGTTCATACGGATGTGAAGCTGTAAGGTTGTATCTCCTCATCGAATGAAGGCTGTCCCGACAACCGGGCGCTCACCACATGCGAGAGGCAGCATGCGCATTCCCCGGATATCCGGGGAGGACATGCCGGACTTTCGGCCAGATTAGCGCCCTGATCGCGGCTGCAGCAGGGGAGCGGCCCGCAGCGGGATCAGCTCACCCATGGCCAGATTGGTGTCACAGCGCTGCACCCCGTCCACCGCCAGTATCTGCTTGTTGATCCGGAACAGGTCCTCGGCGTCGGCGGCCACCACCCGCAGCAGGATGTCGGCATCCCCGGTGAGTCCGTGCGCTTCGGTGACTTCGGGAAGTTCCGCCAGATCCGCGGTGATCCGGGCAAGCGCCGGCTGATGGACATGCACGTGGACAAACGCCATCAGCGGATAACCGAGGGCAGCCGGGTTGATCCGGCGTTCGAACGGCAGGAACGCGCCCTTGCGTTCCAGACCCGCCAACCGGGCCTGCACAGTGTTGCGGGACAGGCCCAGTACGGCCGCCAACGCCACCGCCGTGCGCTGGGGATCTTCCGCCAGCGCCAGAAGCAGGCGGCGGTCGGTGGCGTCGAGGAGCATAGTGCGCAACGCTAGCACGCCCCCTGGCCGCTTTATAGGGCAGGATGCTCGGTCTTTCGGGGAATGGTTGTGCCACATGCCGGGTGTGAGTAGGGTCACATTACCCGGGCAATGGAGCCCGGGATCAGTTCGGCCCCGCCAACCCTGGGGCCCAACCCGGAAGGATACGAATCCCAGTGTCCCTGCATACCCCGGTGCGGCACCCGGAAAACTCCGGCAGTTCCCCCACCGATCCCTATGTCCAGCTCGTCGCACCGGACGGCACCCGCGTCCCCGATCCGATCTATGACCGCTGGGTCGAGGACATCGACGGCGCCCGGCTCCGCGAGCTCTATCTCGACATGGCGGTGATCCGGCGGATCGATACCGAAGCCACCGCCCTGCAGCGCCAGGGGGAGCTGGGCCTGTGGCCGCCGCTGCTCGGGCAGGAAGCCGCCCAGATCGGCTCGGCCCGGGCGCTGCGCACCTCGGACTTTGTGTTCTCCAGCTACCGCGAAAACGGCGTGGCGTATTGCCGCGGTGTGGGCATGGAGGACCTGATGCGCGTGTGGCGCGGCAACGCCGCCGCCGGCTGGGACCCGTATGCCGTGAATATGGCCCCCACCCAGGTGATCATCGGGGCCCAGGCCCTGCACGCCGCCGGGTTTGCCATGGGCATCACCCGCGATGGTACCGACGACGTCGCCATCAGCTACTTCGGTGACGGCGCCACCAGCCAGGGCGACGTCAATGAAGCCATGGTCTTCGCGGCGAGCTACACCTCACCGGTCATTTTCTTCTGCACGAACAACCAGTGGGCCATCTCTGAACCGGTGACCCTGCAGGCACAGGTGCCCATTGCCAACCGTGCGCCCGGCTTCGGGATCCCCTCCACCCGGGTAGACGGCAATGACGTCCTGGCCGTCATGGCCGCCACCCGGGAAGCGCTGGAACGTGCCCGCTCCGGGCACGGCCCGACCTTCATTGAGGCCGTCACCTACCGGATGGGCCCGCACACCACGGCCGATGATCCCACCCGTTACCGGGACGCAGCCGAACTGGACGCCTGGAAGGCCAAGGACCCGCTGAGCAGGATCGAGGCGCTGCTGACGCAGATGGGACTGTTCGGTGCCGACTTCGCCGCCGACGTCGCCGCCCGGACGGACGCGGCAGCGGCCGAACTACGTGCGGCGTGCCTCGGCATGCCGGACCCGGTGCCCGCGGATGTCTTCGCCCACGTCTATTCCGAACCGAACTCCTGGCTGGACCGCCAGCAGGAGCAGTACTCGCGCTACCTCAACGGTTTCGCGCCTGAGGAGAACCGCCCATGACCACCATGACTTTCGGCAAAGCCATCACTGCCGGTCTGCGGCGCGCGATGGAGAAGGATCCCAAGGTCCTGGTGATGGGCGAAGACGTCGGCAAACTCGGAGGCGTCTTCCGGATCACCGACGGGCTGCAGCAGGACTTCGGGCCCCAGCGGGTGGTGGACACCCCGCTGGCCGAATCCGGCATCATGGGGACCGCCGTCGGACTCGCGTTCCGCGGCTACCGCCCCGTGGTGGAGATCCAGTTCGACGGGTTCATCTACCCGGCCTTTGACCAGATCGTGTCCCAGGTAGCGAAAATGCACTACCGCACCAGAGGTGCCGTCTCGCTGCCGCTGACCATCCGCGTGCCGTTCGGCGGCGGCATCGGCTCACCGGAACACCACTCGGAATCACCCGAAGCGTACTTCACCCACACCTCGGGGCTGCGTGTCATCAGTGTGTCCAACCCGCAGGACGCCTACACCATGATCCAGCAGGCCATCGCCTCCAATGACCCGGTGCTCTATTTCGAGCCGAAGCGCCGCTACCACGTGAAGGGCGAGGTGGACCTGGCCGCGGAGCCGGAGCTGTCCATGGGCTCGGCACGGGTGCTGACCACCGGCACCGACGTCACCCTGGTGACCTACGGACCGCTGGTTCCCACCGCACGCGACGCGGCCGTGGCTGCTTCCGACGAGGGCGTCTCGGTGGAGGTCATCGACCTGCGCTCGCTGGCGCCCATCGACTTCGCCACCGTGGAGGCCTCCGTCCGGAAGACCGGCCGCCTGGTGATCACCCATGAAGCCGCGCAGTCCGGCGGGCTGGGGGCAGAGATTGCCGCCAGCATCACCGAGCGCTGCTTCAACTACCTCGAGCACGCACCGGTACGGGTCACCGGCTTCGACATCCCGTATCCGCCGGCACGGCTCGAATCCCACCATCTGCCGGACCTGGACCGGATCCTGGACGGGGTGGACTGTGTGCTGGACCGGCCCAGTTCCCTCACCGCCCCCATCCTCACCGCTGTGCCGGCGGTGGGCTGATGCTGCGGGAATTCCGCCTCCCGGATCTGGGGGAGGGGCTCACTGAGTCCGAAATCGTGAACTGGTACGTCGCCGTGGGGGACAGCGTCCAGCTGAACCAGGTGATCGCCGACGTCGAGACAGCCAAGGCGGTGGTCGAACTGCCCTCGCCGTATGCGGGTGTGGTGGCACGGCTGCACGAACAGCCCGGGACCGTGGTGGAGGTGGGCTCGCCGATTGTCTCCTTCGAAGTACCGTCCGGTGACGCCCCCGAAGAGGCGGACGCCGGTCCGGCCGGTGAGGCGCCCGCCAAGCGGGAACCGAACCTGGTGGGCTACGGCGCGATGCCGGATGCCGCGGGGCGCCCGGCACGGCGCCGGCGGTCCGTCCCGGTGGAGCCGGCGGCCGGGGTGCCCCAGGACCAAGTGCCGCCCGTCCCGACGGCCGCCCCGGTTTCAATCTCCGTCACGGAACCGCCCCGGCCTGCCGAACCCGCGCAGGAACGTCCCCGCTCCACCCCGCCGGTCCGCAAGCTGGCCCGGGATCTTTCCGTGGACCTCACCCAAGTGCGCGGAACGGGGCCCGGCGGGCTGGTGGTGCGTGCCGACGTCGTACGCGCCGCCTCACCGGCAGCCACACTCGACGCGGTGCAGATCATGGCGGCAGAGGCGGTGGAGCCGGTGTCCGGACCGGCAGCGGACCCGGGCCGCGAGGAACGGATCCCCGTCTCGGGTATCCGCAAGCACACCGCCGCCGCCATGGTGGCCAGTGCCTTCACGGCCCCGCACGCAACGGTTTTCCTGACCGTGGATGTCACCGCAAGCATGGACCTGCTGGCCCGGCTCCGTAAGCAGCCGGCCTTTGACGGGGTCAAGCTCTCCCCGCTCACCCTTGCCGCCAAGGCCGTCTGCCTGGGACTGAAGCGTTTCCCGGCGCTGAACTCACGCTGGGATGAGCCGGCCCGGGAGATCATCCGGTACAACTACGTGAACCTGGGCATTGCCGCTGCCACACCGCGGGGGCTGATGGTTCCCAACATCAAGGACGCACAGGCCCTCAGCCTGCACGGACTCGCCGCGGCGGTGACAGAGCTGGCACAAACGGCACGGGAGGGAAAGACAACGCCTGCCGCGCTGACCGGCGGAACCATCTCCATCTCCAACGTGGGGGTGTTCGGCGTGGATGCCGGAACCCCGATCCTGAATCCCGGGGAGGCCGCGATCCTGGCCCTCGGGGCTGTCCGGCGGCAGCCGTGGGAGTACAACGGAGAGATCGCGCTGCGGCAGGTCATGACGCTGAGTCTCTCCTTCGACCACCGGCTGGTGGACGGGGAACAGGGGGCAGGGTTCCTCAGCGACGTAGGCGCGGTGCTGGCCGAACCGGCACTGGCCCTGGCTCTGATGTAACCCGCCGGCACGGCAAAGGCGAAGGGCCCGTTCCGGTGCGGAACGGGCCCTTCGCCGTGGCGGGCAACTGCCTGGGAACGCCCGAACTAGTTCAGTTCGAGCTCGAGTTCGCGGACCACGGTGCCGCGGGCATTGGCGAAACCGCGGGCCTCGCCGATGACCGTGAAGCCGTATTTTTCGAGGATGCGGATGGAGCTGACATTGTCCGCAACGGCGCGGGCGCGGATGGGACGCTCCGTGAACTCCTCGAGGAACAGGCCGACGGCGGCCGTGGTGATGCCCTGGCCCCACCGCGCCTTGTCGATCCAGTAGCTGATCTCGGGAATGTCGCCGTCCCGGTAGGCAAGGATGCTGCCCACTACTTCGCCGTCGGACACGATGGTCCGGACAGTGATGCTCTCGTCATTGAGGATGCTCTGCCAGTGGTGGTCAAAGACCCCGCGGTCCGCCGGGTTCTTGGCGGTGAATGCCGCCATATGGTTGGCGCTGGGGTCCAGCTGGTGGGAGAAAAACTCCTCCAGGTCGGCGGGAACTACGGCACGAAGCTCGATCACAGCAGGTCTTTCTGCTCGGGGGATTTGTTGTCAGCCTACAAGGAGGGTTTGCCCGGAACGGACAAATGGAAAACTACTTGGCGTTCAGGGCAGCCCACGCCATCCTATCGAGGAGCGAGCGCAGTTTTGCCGTCTCGCGGGCACTGGTGCGGCCGTGGACGGTGTGGGAGGTGGAATTGATCAGCCCGAAAACGCCCTGCGCCCGGTGACGCAGCAGCGGCAGGTCCGAGCCGGGGTGCAGGGCCGAGAGCGCGTCCACCCACACTTCCACGTACTGGCGCTGCAGGGAGCGGACGGTCCGTTCATCGTTTTCGGGCAGGCTGCCCAGATCACGGTCCTGGACCCGGATGACATCCGCCTGGCGAAGGGCGAAGTCCACCTGGAATTCGACCAGTCCGCGAAGGGCGATCTCCGGTGTCGCGGATTCCGCGACCACCGCCTTCCCGCCTTCGAGCAGGTCCCGGCTCACGCCTACCAGCAGGGCGGAGAGGACGGCGGGCTTGCCGCTGAAGTGGCGGTACACGGCGGGACCGCTGACACCGGCCGCGGCGCCCAGCTCCTCGATGGACACGCCGTTGTAGCCGCGCTCCGCGAACAGGGAAGCCGCCGCGTCGAGCATGGCGGCCCGTCGTGAGGCCTTGGCGAGGCTGCGCCCGGTAATCCGGGGAGCCTCCGTTTCTGTGTCATGTTTTGCTGCGTCCATTCCCACCCTTCCGATTGGACCGCATATTTCTCTCCATTCTGGTGGACAGACCAGTTAATAACCAATAACCTAACTTGGGTTAGTGGTTATTAACTTGGGCTTTAGGTCTTTTGACCCTCGCAACTCGGCAGAAAGACGTCAATGGAGACACTGAAATCCGGGCTCGACACGGCAGGCAGCGGCTTCGCCAAAAACGCCGCCGCACAGCAGGAGCTGGCAGCGGAACTTCGTTCCCGGCTGGCGGCAGCAGCGCTGGGCGGCCCCCAGCGGTCTCGGGAACGCCATACCGGGCGAGGCAAGCTGCTGCCCCGGGACCGCGTGACGCGGCTGCTGGATCCCGGCAGCCCCTTCCTGGAGATCGCACCGCTGGCCGCCGAAGACATGTACGACGGTGAGTGCCCCGGTGCCGGGCTGATCGCGGGCATCGGCCGGGTCTCCGGCAGGCAGGTGATGGTGTTGTCCAACGACGCCACGGTCAAGGGCGGCACCTACTACCCGATGACCGTCAAGAAACACCTCCGCGCGCAGGAAATCGCCCTGGAGAACCGGCTGCCCTGCATCTACCTGGTGGACTCCGGCGGAGCGTTCCTGCCCCGGCAGGACGAGGTCTTCCCGGACCGGGAGCACTTCGGCAGGATCTTCTTCAACCAGGCACAGATGTCCGCCCGGAAGATTCCGCAGATTGCGGCCGTGCTGGGTTCCTGCACCGCCGGCGGCGCCTACGTTCCGGCCATGAGCGATGAAACCGTGATTGTGCGCAACCAGGGCACGATCTTCCTGGGCGGCCCCCCGCTGGTCAAAGCGGCCATCGGCGAGATTGTCACGGCCGAGGAACTCGGCGGCGGAGACGTGCATTCACGCATCAGCGGCGTCACCGACCATCTGGCCGAAAACGATGCCCATGCGCTGGAAATTGTCCGCAGCATTGTGGAGACCTTCCCGCAGCAGCGCCCCGCGGAGGACCTCATTGAGACCCGACCGCCGGCCGAGGACCCGGCCGAGATCTACGGTGTGGTCCCCACCGACCTGCAGACACCCTACGATGTCCGCGAACTCATTGCCCGGCTGGTGGATGCCAGCGAGTTCCACGAATTCAAGAAGGAATACGGCACCACCCTGGTCACCGGGTTCGCCCGGCTGCACGGCCACCGGATCGGAATTGTGGCGAACAACGGGGTGCTTTTCAGCGAATCTGCGCTCAAGGGTGCGCACTTCATCGAGCTCTGCGACCAGCGCGGCATTCCCCTGGTGTTCCTGCAGAACATTTCCGGGTTTATGGTCGGCCGGGATTACGAGGCAGGCGGCATCGCCAAAAACGGCGCCAAGATGGTGACCGCCGTGGCCACGGCCCGGGTGCCGAAGCTGACCGTGGTGGTGGGCGGCTCCTTCGGGGCCGGCAACTATTCCATGTGCGGGCGGGCCTACTCGCCGCGCTTCATGTGGATGTGGCCCGCCGCCCGTATTTCCGTGATGGGCGGGGCGCAGGCCTCTTCGGTCCTGGCCACGGTCAAGCGCGACCAGCTTGAGGCCCGTGGCGAGGAGTGGCCGGCGGAGGAGGAAGAAGCCTTCAAAGCGCCCATCCGGGAGACCTACGAGGCGCAGGGAAGTCCGTATTACTCCACTGCGCGGCTGTGGGACGACGGCATTATCGATCCGCTTGACACCCGCACCGTCCTCGGCCTGGCCCTTGATGTCTGCGCCAACGCCCCGCTGCCGGAGACCTCCTTCGGCCTGTTCCGGATGTGAGTCCCTATGAGAACCTTTGACGCTCCGCTCTTCGACACGGTCCTGGTGGCCAACCGCGGCGAAATCGCCTGCCGCGTGATCCGCACCCTGCGGCAGCTCGGTATCCGCTCCGTGGCGGTCTACAGCGATGACGACGCCGGTGCCCGCCACGTCCGGGAGGCGGACACGGCGGTCCGGCTGGGGCCGGCGCCTGCCAGGCAGAGCTACCTGTCCGTGGAGGCCGTCCTGGCCGCCTGCCGCAGTACCGTGGCGCAGGCAGTGCACCCCGGCTACGGATTCCTCAGTGAAAACGCAGACTTCGCCCGGGCCCTGGCCGAGGCCGGCATTACCTTCATCGGCCCGGGAGTGCACTCCCTGGACCTGATGGGGGACAAGATCCGGGCCAAGAACCACGTCCAGGCGCACGGTGTGCCGGTGGTTCCCGGCATCGCCGAGCCGGGGCTGGACGATGAGCAGCTGCTGGCAGCGGCAGCCGAGGTCGGGTATCCAATCCTGATCAAGCCCTCGGCCGGCGGCGGAGGCAAAGGCATGCAGGCGGTGGAGCAGCCAGGGGACCTGCCGGCGGCACTGCAGACCGCCCGCCGGGTGGCGGCCTCCGCCTTCGGTGACGACACGCTGTTCCTGGAGCGCCTTGTCTCCTCGCCCCGGCACATTGAAGTGCAGATCCTCGCGGATACCCACGGCAACGTCATCCACCTGGGTGAACGGGAATGCTCGCTGCAGCGCCGGCACCAAAAGGTCATTGAGGAAGCACCGTCGGTACTGCTGGATGCCGCCACCCGGGAACGCATCGGCCAGGCCGCCTGCGACGCCGCGCGTTCCGTGGACTACACCGGGGCCGGTACCGTCGAGTTCCTGGTCTCGGACGCGTCGCCGGACGAGTTCTTTTTTATGGAGATGAATACCCGGCTGCAGGTGGAACACCCCGTGACGGAAATGGTCACCGGGGTGGACCTGGTCGCGGAGCAGATCAGTATTGCCGCCGGGCGCCCGCTGTCACTCAAACAGGAGGACGTGGTCCTGACCGGGCACGCCGTGGAGGCCCGCATCTACGCGGAGGATCCCGCACGGGACTTCCTGCCGACCTCGGGCTCCGTGCAGTGGCTCAGCGAACCCTCCGGTGAGGGCATCAGGGTGGATTCCTCCCTGCTGCCCGGGCTGGCGGTGTCCTCCAGCTATGACCCGATGCTGGCAAAGGTCATTGCCTGGGGCCCGGACCGTGCCGCCGCACTGGCGCGGCTGGACTCGGCGCTGGCCGGAACCGCCGTTCTGGGCATCGGCACCAATGTGGAGTACCTGCGGCTGCTGCTGGCGGACCCGGACGTGCGGGCCGGACGGCTGGACACCACGCTGATCCAGCGCAGGCTGCCGGAGCTCCGCTTCCGCAGCGCCCAGGACCCGGAGCTGGCCGCGGCAGCACTGCTGCACCTGCACTCCCTGGCCAGCCCTGCCTCACCCTGGCAGCGTGCCGACGGATGGCGGGTGGGCGGAGCCGTTGAACTGCCCCTCACCTTCGCCGCGCCCTCGCCGGAAGGCACGGATGTCGAGGTGGGCGTCACCGGCACTGCGGCCGGGGCCCGCATCCGGATTGCCGGAGGCCCGGTGCGCAGCGCCGCATTGCTGGACCCGCCGCCACTGACCGGACGCACCTTCACTTCAGGCAGCCGGGTGCAGCTGAGCCTGGACGGCGTGCTGCACACCTTCACGGTGGCGGCCGAACCCGGCTCCGGCGCGCTCTGGCTTGCCGGATACGCAGAAACCGGACCGTTCACCGTGCGCCTGCGCCTCCGCTCCCGCCGTGAACAGCTCGAACGCCAGCTCGCCGAGGCAGGGCGGGAGGCCGGTGCCGCTGACCCGGTGGTGCGCTCGCCGATGCCTGGGACGGTAGTGGCCGTCGCCGTGGCCGACGGCACCCGCGTCAGCGCCGGGGACCCGCTGCTGAGCGTGGAAGCCATGAAGATGGAGCACCAGCTGCGCGCCCCGATGGACGGCGTTGTCAGCCTCAGCCTCGCTCCGGGGGACCTGGTCAAGGCGGACCAGGTCCTGGCCACCCTCATCCCCGAGCCCGGCGGTGCCGGCCCCGGTACCCCCGAACCCAGCACAGGTCCTGCCACGGCCGAAACCCCCGAAGGAGCAGACAATGCCCGACTTTGAACTCAGCGAGGAATACCAGGACCTCTCGGACACGGTGCGTGATTTCGCCGATGAGGTCATCGCCCCCGTCGCCGCCCAGCACGACGCCGAACACAGCTTCCCCTACAAGGTGGTGGCCCAGATGGGCGAGATGGGCCTGTTCGGGCTCCCCTTCCCGGAGGAGTACGGCGGCATGGACGGCGACTACTTCGCACTGGCGCTTGCCCTGGAGCAGATTGCCCGGGTGGACCAATCGGTGGCCATCACCCTGGAGGCAGGTGTATCGCTTGGCGCGATGCCCATCTACCGCTTCGGCAACGAGGCACAGAAGCAGCAGTGGCTGCCCCTGCTGGCCAGCGGCGAGGCGCTCGCCGGCTTCGGCCTGACCGAAAGCGAAGCGGGGTCCGACGCCGGCGGCACCAAAACCACCGCCCGGCTCGAAAACGGGGAATGGGTGATCAACGGCAGCAAGGAGTTCATCACCAACTCCGGCACCGACATCACCCGCCTGGTCACCGTTACCGCCGTCACCGACACGGTGACGGAAGCGGACGGCACCTTCCGGAAAAAGATCTCCACCATCCTGGTGCCAACGGACACGCCCGGTTTCACCGCCGAGAAGCCGTACAACAAGGTGGGCTGGAACGCCTCGGACACCCACCCGCTGACCCTCACCGACGTCCGGGTGCCGGAGGCCAACCTGCTGGGAGCCGCGGGCCGCGGGTTCGCGAACTTCCTGCAGATCCTCGACGAAGGCCGCATCGCCATTGCGGCCCTCGCCACGGGTGCCGCACAGGGCTGCGTGGAGGAATCCCTGAAGTATGCCAAGGAACGCTCCGCCTTCGGAGCGCCCATCGGCACCTATCAGTCCATCTCCTTCAAGATCGCCCGGATGCAGTCCCGCGCGCACACCGCCCGGCTGGCCTACTACGACGCCGCCGCCCGGATGCTGGCCGGCAAACCGTTCAAGACCCAGGCCGCCATGGCCAAGATGATCGCCGGCGAGGCGGCCATGGACAACGCCCGCGACGCCACCCAGATTTTCGGCGGCTACGGCTTCATCAACGACTTCCCCGTGGCCCGGCACTACCGGGATTCAAAGATCCTGGAAATCGGCGAAGGAACTACTGAGGTGCAGCTGATGCTGATTGCCCGCAGTATGGGCCTGTGAGGATGAGGAACAAGGAAGGGAACAGGTCATGATCGACAAGGTGTACCCCAGCGCGGCGGCCGCCGTGGCGGACATTCCCGACGGGGCGTCCCTCGCCGTGGGCGGCTTCGGCCTGTGCGGCATCCCGGTGGCGCTGATCGACGCACTGCATCTCCAGGGCACCACGGACCTGGAAACGGTGAGCAACAACTGCGGGGTGGATGACTGGGGCCTGGGCCGGCTGCTCGCGGACCACCGCATCCGCCGCACCGTCAGTTCCTACGTGGGGGAGAACAAGGAGTTTGCCCGTCAGTTCCTGTCCGGGGAACTCGAAGTGGTGCTCACGCCCCAGGGCACGCTGGCGGAGAAGCTGCGAGCGGGGGGAGCGGGCATCCCGGCCTTTTATACCCCGGCCGGTGTGGGCACACAGGTTTCCGAAGGCGGCCTGCCGCAGAAGTACGACGCCGAAGGCCTCGTGGCGCTCGCCTCGGAACCTAAGGAGGTGCGCAGCTTCAACGGCGCGGACTACGTGCTCGAAGAATCCCTGACCCCGGATTTCGCCCTGGTGCATGCCGCCAAGGGGGACCGGCACGGGAACCTGGTCTTCCACGCCACGGCCATGAACTTCAACCCGCTGTGTGCCACTGCCGGCAGGATCACCATTGCCGAGGTGGAGGAACTGGTGGAACCCGGAGAACTGGATCCGGAGCACGTGCACGTCCCGGGCATCTTCGTGCAGCGCGTGGTGCTGGCACCGGACGTGGAGAAGCGCATCGAGAAACGCACCGTGAGCACCCCGACCAACAAGGAGGCCTGAAATGGCACTGAGCAGGCATGAACTCGCCGCGCGGGTGGCACGCGAGCTGCACGACGGCGAATACGTCAACCTGGGGATCGGCATGCCCACCCTGATCCCCAACTACATCCCCGACGGAGTGGAAGTGGTGCTGCACTCCGAAAACGGCATCCTCGGCGTCGGACCCTATCCCTCCGAGGAGGCACTGGACCCGGACCTGATCAATGCCGGCAAGGAGACTGTCACCGTGAACCGCGGTGCCTCCTTCTTCGACTCAGGCGCTTCCTTCGGTATGGTGCGCGGCGGCCACGTGGATGTGGCCGTGCTCGGCGCCATGGAAGTGGCGGCCAACGGCGACCTCGCCAACTGGATGGTTCCGGGCAAGATGGTCAAGGGCATGGGCGGAGCCATGGACCTTGTCTTCGGCGCCAAACGGGTGATCGTCATGATGGAACACGTGGACCGGTCCGGACAGCCCAAGATTGTGACCGACTGCTCCCTGCCCCTGACCGGCAAAGGCTGCGTCGACCTGATCGTCACGGACCTGGCGGTCATTGAGGTGGGACCGGAGGGGCTGGTACTGCGCGAGACCGCCCCCGGCGTCAGCGTGGAGGACGTAGTGGCGGCAACGGGCGCCCCGCTGGAGGTGACCCATGCGCTCTGAGTCAACCGCCGGGGAAGGCACCGGAGTCACCACCGAACCGAAGGTGGTCATCCAGCGGGGGTTGTTCCTGGACGAGCTCGAAGCAGGAACGGTGTACCTGCACCGGCCGGGCCGCACGGTCACCGAGGCGGACAATGTCCTGTTCACCACGCTGACCATGAACAACCAGGGGCTGCACCTGGACGCCGCCTTCAGCGCCTCGGCGCCGTTTGGGCAGCGGCTGGTCAACTCCATGTTTACGCTCTCCACCATTGTGGGGCAGTCCGTGGGACAGCTGACGCAGGGCACCCTGGTGGCCCAGCTGGGTATGACGGACATCAGGTTCCCGCATCCGCTGTTCCACGGTGACACCCTGTACGGCGAAACCCTCGTGGCCGGTACCCGGCTCTCTGCCTCCCGGCCCGGGCAGGGGATCGCGGAGTTCGAGCACACCGGCCGGAACCAGGAGGGCGAGGTGGTGGCCACCTTCCGGCGCACCGCGCTGATGTGGACGTCCGAAGGGTTTGCCGCGCAGGAACTGCCGGCCGGACCGCGATAGGTTGTAAGCGCACAGCAGTGACAGGTGTGACTGCTGTGCAGGAAAACCGGTAATCGGAATATCGAGGAGTTCAGCCAATGACCACCTTCCCCATGGGACCCGCACTGCTCTTCTGCCCGGGGGACCGGCCGGAACGTTTCGGCAAGGCCGCCGAGCGGGCTGACGCCGTCATCGTGGACCTGGAGGACGCCGTGGCCCCGAGGGATAAGGACGCTGCCCGGAAGAACCTGCTGGCCGCGGAGCTGGACCCGGCAACCACCATCGTGAGGGTCAACCCGCTGGGCACGGAGGACTTCGCCAAGGATCTTGCCGTCCTGCAGGAAACCCCGTACCGCACCGTGATGCTGGCCAAAACGGAGGACGCCGCTGCCGTCGCCGAGGCGCTCGCAGGCTTCAGCGTGGTGGCACTGCTGGAAACCGCCCTCGGCGTCGTGCGGGCGGCGGAGATTGCCGCCGCGGAGAACGTGGCAGCGCTGATGTGGGGCGCCGAGGACCTGCTGGCGTCCCTCGGCGGGGAATCCAGCCGCCGCGATGACGGTTCCTACCGCAGCGTTGCGGTCCAGGCCCGGTCCGCGGTGCTGCTGGCCGCCGGAGCCTTCGGCAAGGGAGCCATCGACTCGATCTACGGAAACATCCCCGATATCGAAGGGCTGGAACTGGAGACCAAGGACGCCGTTGCCTCGGGATTCGCGGCCAAGGCCTGCATCCACCCGGGACAGGTGGCGGCGGTACGCGCCGCCTACGCTCCGGACCCGGCGGACGTGACCTACGCCGAGCAGGTCCTCGCGGAAGCCAAAAACCACGGCGGAGTCTTCAACTTCCGCGGCAACATGATCGACGGTCCGCTGCTGAAGCAGGCCGAGCAGACGCTGCGGCGGGCCCGCTCCTAGTGCGCGCCCGGCAGCCCGCTCCCGGCGAAGGGAATCATCCGCAGACGGGAACCGTTGAGCTGACATGCGCATAGTCATAGCAGGAGCCCACGGAAGAATCGCCCGCGAACTCGGACGCCTGCTGGCCGCAGACGGCCACGATGTCGCCGGGCTGATCCGCAATCCGGAACAGGCAGCGGACCTGGAACACGACCAGGTTGCCCCGGTTGTGCTGGATCTGGAGAACAGCACCCTGGAAGACCTGGTGCAGGTGCTCACCGGCGCCGACGCTGCGGTGTTTGCCGCCGGAGCGGGCCCCGGCAGCGGTGCCGCCCGGAAGGACAGTGTGGACCGAGCCGCTGCCGTGCTGCTGGCCGAAGCGGCCGAGCAGGCCGGTGCCGGCCGTTTCCTCCAGGTCTCCTCAGCCGGGCTGGACGCCGTTCGGGACGGCCGGCGGCCGGAGGAGCTGGACGAGGTGATGTACGCGTACCTGGTGGCCAAACTGGCCGCGGAAGAAGACCTGATGGCACGCAGCCAGCTGGACTGGACCATCGTCCGCCCGGGGGTCCTTACCAATGACGCAGGGGAGGGGCTGGTGGAACTGGCACCGGACGTGCCCTACGCATCGATCCCGCGCCACGACGTCGCCGCCGTCCTGGCTGAATTGCTGCGCACCGGCGCCGGCGTCCACCAGGCACTGGGTCTGGTCACAGGAACCACACCCATCCCTGACGCCGTACAGGCACTGCAGCCCGGCAGGTAACCCCGGCCGGGCCGGATGCGCGACTCGGACGCAGCGGCATCGGTATCCCGCCCGGGCCGGCACACTGGGGGATACTGGAACCATGCAGCAGACGCCCAGCACCACGTCCAGCACCCCCTCGAGCAGCGCCGGCAGCCCGGCCTACGACTATGTTCTCGACCACCGCTCCGAGCCGGACGCCGGAGTGCCCCGACGGGTGGTCCTGCTCGGATCCACCGGATCCATCGGCACGCAGGCCATCGACGTTGCAGACGGTGCGCCGGAGCGGTTCCGCATTGTGGCGCTGGCCGCCGGGGGATCCAACCTGGATTTGCTGGCCCGGCAGGCCGTCCATACCCGGGCCGAAGCCGTGGGCTGCGCCGCCGTCGACCTGCCTACCCTGCGCCGGCATATCGGCGAGGCCGCTGCGGCCGACGGCGTCACCGGGTATGACCCGGAACTTTTCGTCGGCGGGTCCGCGGCCACCGCTGTTGCCGCCTGGCCCGAAGCAGACGTCGTCCTGAACGGCATCACCGGATCCATCGGCCTGGAACCCACACTGGCTGCTTTGGCCGCGGGTCACCTCCTTGCCCTGGCGAACAAGGAATCCCTGATTGTGGGCGGCGAGCTGGTGAAGGCGGCCGCCGCTCCCGGCCAGCTCGTCCCCGTGGACTCCGAACATTCCGCCCTCGCCCAGGCGCTGCGCTCGGGCACCTACCAGGAGGTGGACCGGCTGGTGGTCACGGCCTCGGGCGGCCCGTTCCGCGGCCTTAGGCGCGCAGACCTGGCCAACGTCACTCCGGAGCAGGCACTGGCGCACCCGACCTGGAAAATGGGCCGCATGGTCACCACCAACTCGGCCACCATGGTGAACAAGGCGCTGGAGGTCATCGAGGCGCACCTGCTCTTTGATATCCCGCTGGAGCGGATCGACGTTGTGGTCCATCCGCAGTCAATCGTGCACTCCATGGTCCAGTTTGTAGACGGATCCACTATTGCCCAGGCCTCGCCGCCGGATATGCGGCTGCCGATTGCCCTGGGCATGGGCTGGCCGCACCGCGTGCCCGGTGCAGCCACTCCCTGCGACTGGACCAAAGCCACGGAATGGACGTTCGAGCCGTTGGACGAGGAAGCGTTCCCGGCCGTCGCACTGGCCAAACGCGCCGCCGCAGCCGGCGGAACCGGTATGGCCGTCTACAACGCGGCCAATGAGGAAGCCGTGGACGCGTTCCACGACGGACTCATCGGGTTCACAGACATAGTTGATACGATCGCCGCCGTGCTGGAAGAGTCCCCGGACTCCGGGCCGCTCACCCTTGAATCGCTGCTGGCGGCGGAGAAGTGGGCACGCGGTGCTGCACGGGCTCGTTGTGGAAGATAGCGGGTCCCTGACCGCCCGGCATGCGTTGGAACCAGGTGCAGTTCAAATGAAGGAAGCCCGTTGACCATTCTGCTTTTCATCCTCGGCGTACTGTTCGTGGCGGCGGGCATCGCCGTGTCCATCGCCCTGCACGAGGTAGGACACCTGCTGCCGGCCAAGGCCTTCAAGGTGCGGGTCACGCAGTACATGATCGGCTTCGGGCCGACCGTGTTTTCCCGCACCCGCGGGGAAACTGAGTACGGCGTCAAGGCGCTGCCGCTGGGCGGCTATGTGTCCATGGTCGGGATGTTCCCGCCCAACAAGGAAACGGCCAACGACGGGACCGTGCGCAAATCCAGCACCGGCATGTTCCAGCAGCTGGCCACCGAAGCGCGCCAGGCTGAAACGGACCGGCTGGTGGAAGGCGATGAAAACCGGGTCTTCTACAAACTGCCGATCTACAAACGCATCATCATTATGCTCGGCGGGCCGCTGATGAACCTGCTGATCGGCGTCGTGCTCTTTGCGGTGCTGCTGATGGGCTTCGGCACCGCGCAGACCACCACCACCCTGGCCACCGTGAACCAGTGCGTGATCTCCGCCGAGCAGCAGGCCGCCACCGGGCAGACCGAGTGCACCGCCGAAGACCCCGCCGCCCCGGCCTACGAGGCAGGCCTGCTCCCGGGGGACACCATCACGGTGTTTGACGGCAGGGAGGTCACCTCCTGGGACGAGCTCTCCGCCTGGATCCGGGACGCCGCCGGGCGCAGCGTCCCGCTGACGTACGTTCGCGACGGTGAGGAAAAACAGACCAGCATCACCCCGCTGCTTACCGAGCGGCCGGTGGTGGGCGAGGACGGCACCGTGCAGACCGATGAGGACGGCAAGTACCTCACGCAGGAGGTCGGGTTCATCGGCGTCGGTGCGGAACAGGCCCTGGTGAACCAGCCGGCCAGCGCCGTGCTGCCGGCGGTGGGGGAGAACCTGGCCAACATCGGCGGCGTGGTGATCAACCTTCCGCAGCGGCTGGTGGACGTGGCCCAGGCTGCCTTCTCCTCCGAGGAGCGGGACCCGAACGGGCCCATGAGCGTGGTGGGCGTGGGACGCATCGCCGGCGAAATCTCCTCGCAGGACGTTATTCCGGTGGAATCCCGGGTGGCGACACTGATCGGCCTGGTCGGCAGCGTGAACCTTGCCCTGTTTGTGTTCAACCTGATTCCGCTGCTGCCCCTGGACGGCGGGCACGTAGCGGGGGCGCTCTGGGAAGGCCTGCGCCGGCGTGTTGCCAAGCTGTTCCGCCGGCCGGATCCGGGACCCTTCGACATGGCCAAGATGCTGCCCGTGACCTACGCGGTGGCGGTGCTGCTGATGGGTATGGGTGCCCTGCTGATCTATGCCGACATTGTGAAGCCGGTCAGCCTGTTCAACTAGGTGCGTGTGCGCTGTCCGCCTGCACCGCGCCAGGCCCGGGCGCCCAGCAGGAAGGCTGCCAGGGCAATGGCGGCCGGTACAACGAGCCACGCCCATTCACTGGTCCACCCGATGCCCGTCCCGTCCGCCCCGGAGAACGCCAGCACATCGACAAAGAGGAAGCGGCCGTGTGCCTCGGCTTGTCCGGTCGACTCGACGGCGGCGAGCATTCCGAACGTAAATGCCAGGAAAACCGTCCAATAGACCAGCAGGGCCGCGCCGGCGGTGATGGCGCCAACTGACCAAAAGGGCCGGCGGGCACCGTCCTCGGCATACTGCCGTGCCAGGGAGCGGGGCGATCCCAGATCGCTCAGGGCTGCGGCGGTATCCCGGGGATCAGCGGCGAGCGCCTGACGCAGTTCCCGAATGATCCCCCTGCGTTCCTTTCCCGGCAGGACTCCCTCCAAATGCCATTCCAGGCGGGTGAGATACATTTCCGTTTGCCAGCGCCCGGAAAGTGAACGCTTGGAGGGTGCGGCGGACCGCAGGATGTCAGTCATTTCGGGGATGCTCCTTTGCAATGGTTTCCCCGACAACGGCGGACACAAGCTGCCATTGGGCTTCGGCAGATGCCTTGGCAGCTTCTCCGTTTGCCGTGAGGGAAAAGTACTTCCGGGGCGGTCCTGAGGTGGAAGCAACCATTCGTGAGCTGACCAGGCCGTCCCGCTCAAGACGGCTCAGCAGCGGATAAACCAGTCCTGTGGTGACCTGCAGGCCGTGATCGGCCAGCCGTTCCACGAGCTGGTAGCCATACGACTCGTCCTGGCTGATCAGGGTGAGCGTGAGCAGGGGGAGGGCCGCCCGGATGAGCTGGGCGTCCTGCTGCGCCTGAATTCTGGACATAGTAGTAATGAAACATAAATAGTGGGCGTCCACAAGGGTTGTTCGCCTATATGCAGCAGTAGGTTGTACCTACAAATGAACCCCTTAGAGGTTGCAATTTGAATTGCATACGCTTACGGTTGCAAAATGTTTGTCCTTACGATTGACCAGCGCAACAGCCAGCGAAGCGGGGACCGTGTCCCTGAGCTTTTGGCTGCCCTGGCGGACCTGCCCATGGTCCGTGGTTTCGAGCGGTCGGTCGGTGATGAAATCCAAGGTATCTGCAGCAGCGCCGAAACCGCCGTTGACGCCGTACTCCGGGTCCTGCGGTACGGGAACTGGTATGCCGGAATCGGCGTTGGGAGGGTGCACGAACCCCTGCCGCACAGCCCCCGTGAGGCGGGCGGCCCGGCCTTCGTCGCCGCCCGGCGCGCCGTCGACCGGGCCAAGAAAACAGGGGACCGGCCGCCTGTCGCGGTGGAGGGTTCTCCCGGCGCTCCGGAGGCGGAAGCGGTGCTGGTTCTGCTGGGCAGGCTTGTGGCCGAGCGTACCGAGGCTGAATGGCGGATCCTGCAACACGTCGAACCCGGCAAATGGGGAGCTCAGACCACGGCCGCCCGTATGCTCGGCATCAGCTCCCAGGCAGTGAGCAAAGCAGTAGCGCGCTCGGGCTGGCAGGAGGAATGGGCTGCCCGGCCGGCGGCCGCCGTCCTCCTGCAGCGGGCGGAGGAGCTTGCCGCGGCCCCGGAAGCGGGTTCGGCAACGGGGCCGGTAGGAGACGGAACGGATGCGAAGGCGGACAGGCAGTGACTTTCCTGTGGGTGGTACTTGCACTGCTGGCGGCAGCGGTACTTGGCTGGCCGGTGACTGCCGGCGTGCTCCGGCTGGCCCGCGACGTCGGCAACCCGCCGCCCCCGCCACCCGCTGTCCTTCGCGGCGGTCTCGCCATCGGAATGCTTGAACGCCTGGCCGTGGCGGCCGCCGTCCTGGCCAACGAGCCGGTGGCCATTGCCTATGTTGTAGCGGTCAAGGGTCTGGGGCGCTATGCGGAGCTGAAGGAAACCCCCGCAGCGGCCGAGCGTTTTATCATCGGCACGCTCACCTCCATGCTCTGGGCTGCCGCCGTGGCAGTGCCCGTTCGTCTCTACCTGCTGTAGACAGCCTGGCCTGCTGCAGTCCGGGCATCCCGTAGGCTTGTGAGCATGAGTATTTTTGCAGTTGAGTATGTCTACGACGCCGATTCCTCCGAGCTGCGGAACGAGCACCGTCCCGCCCACCGCGAGTGGCTGAAGCGGCTGGCGGACGAAGGCCGCGTACTCTCCGCCGGTGCTTTCGAAGACGGTGCCGGTGCGCTGCTGCTGGTTGTTGCCGCCGATGAAGCGGGCCTGCATGACCTGTTGAAGGAAGATCCGTTTGCCACCGTGGGTGCCATTTCCGGCATGAAGACCACTGCGTGGAAGCCTGCGATCGGTGCTTTTGCCGATCACGCCTAACCGGGCTGCTAAGCCCTGAGTGATATTCACCCCTGCACCGCCGTCCCGGTCCGGGCCGGGGTGATAATAGGAAGGGCGCGTTTTTCTACGCGCGTTTCACAGCCAAATACCTGCCGTACCGGCACATGGAGGACGTTTTGACCTCGGTCAACCTTGGAATGCCAGCTGCACCGCCGCCCACTCTCGCGCCGCGACGCAAAACCCGTCAGATCAAAGTGGGATCGGTAGGAGTTGGCTCGGACTCGCCCGTCAGCGTCCAGTCCATGACCACCACGCCCACTACGGACATCAACGCCACGCTGCAGCAGATCGCCGAACTAACGGCGTCGGGCTGCGACATTGTCCGGGTTGCCTGCCCCAGCGCCGATGACGCGGCCGCGCTGCCGATCATCGCCAAGAAGTCGCAGATCCCGGTCATCGCTGATATCCACTTCCAGCCGAAGTACGTTTATGCAGCGATCGAAGCCGGCTGTGCCGGTGTCCGCGTAAACCCGGGCAACATCCGCAAGTTCGATGACCAGGTCAAGCAGATCGCCAGGGAGGCCAAGGACGCAGGTGTGTCCATCCGCATCGGCGTCAACGCCGGTTCGCTGGATCCGCGCCTGCTGGCCAAGTACGGCAAGGCCACGCCCGAGGCGCTGGTGGAATCGGCCGTCTGGGAAGCGTCCCTGTTCGAGGAACACGACTTCCACGACTTCAAGATTTCCGTCAAGCACAATGACCCGGTGGTCATGGTCCGTGCCTACGAGCTGCTCGCTGAGCGCGGCGACTGGCCCCTGCACCTGGGCGTCACGGAGGCCGGGCCCGCCTTCCAGGGGACCATCAAGTCCGCCACCGCTTTCGGCGCACTGCTCTCCAAGGGCATCGGCGACACCATCCGCGTGTCCCTCTCCGCCCCGCCGGTGGAGGAAATCAAGGTGGGCAACCAGATCCTGCAGTCGCTGAACCTGCGCCCCCGCAAGCTCGAAATCGTGTCCTGCCCCTCCTGCGGCCGTGCCCAGGTGGACGTGTACACCCTCGCCGAAGAAGTCACGGCCGGCCTCGAGGGGATGACCATCCCGCTGCGAGTGGCCGTGATGGGCTGCGTAGTAAACGGACCGGGTGAAGCACGCGAAGCCGATCTGGGTGTAGCCTCCGGTAACGGCAAGGGACAGATTTTCGTCAAGGGCGAGGTCATCAAGACCGTCCCCGAGGACCAGATTGTGGAAACCCTTATCGAAGAAGCGATGAGGATCGCGGAAGAGATGGGGGAAACCGAAGGTGAGGATGCTGGGACGGGTGGCCCCATGGTTACCGTCAGCTAAGCCTGCGGGCGATATCCGCAGCGCCGCCTCCAGTGCGGCGCTGCGGATCCTGCGCGACGAAGACACTGTCGCGCTGTGGGACCTGGCTGCCGCTGACCCGGTGGCCAATATTTTTATGCTCTCCCATTTGGAGACGACCCGAACTGCCGCGCCCACGTCAGCCGGCGGACGGGTTGTCGGCGTGTTCGACGCCGGTACCCTGATCGGTGCCTGCTGGTTCGGGGTCAACGTGGTGCCCGTGGGCCTTGATGCCGAGACCGGCCCCGAAGTGGGGCGCTACCTTGCCCGGTCGCGGAACCGCTTTTCGTCCCTCTTCGGTCCGTCCGAAGCGGTCCTGTCGATCTGGTCCGAGCTGCGGCATTCCTCGGCCGAACCCTTTGACGTCCGCCCGGACCAACCGCTGCTGCAGATGACCGGGCCATCCCAGATTGCTCCGGCCCCGGGGCTCCGCCCCGCACGCCCCGCAGAACTGGACGTCCTGCTTCCTGCATGCACGGCCATGTTCGAGGAGGAAGTCGGCTACTCGCCGGTCTCGAACGGAGACAGGCACTACCGCCAGCGGGTCAAGGGCCTCATCGAGCGCAGCCAGTCCCTGCTGGACCTCGACGCCGCCGGCCAGGTGGTCTTCAAAGCCGAGCTGGGGACGGTGTCCCGCCAGGCAGTGCAGGTGCAGGGTGTCTGGATGAACCCGGAATACCGCGGCCAGGGACTGAGCCGGTCCTATATGTCGGCAGTGGTGTCCGCGGCCCTCGACGTCGCCCCCGTCACCAGCCTCTACGTGAACTCCTACAACGCGCCCGCCCGTGCCACCTACGAGGCCGTGGGGTTTGACCAGGTCGGGACGTTCGCCACCATCCTCTTCTGAACGCGGCCCGCAGCCGGACAGGGCTGTGTCGTTATCCTCATCTGTCCGGAGCCGGCAGCGGCACGCGCTAGATTAGTAGGGAATACATCCCCTGAAGATGCAGCCGTACCGCTGCAGAAACGGATTCCTCGCGTGGTCCTTCGACTTTCCACCCTTTTCCTGCGCACCCTGCGCGAAGACCCGGCTGACGCCGACGTCGCCAGCCACCGGCTCCTGGTCCGGGCCGGCTACATCCGCCGGGCAGCTCCGGGCATCTACTCCTGGCTGCCGCTGGGCCTGCGCGTACTGGGCAAGGTCGAGACCATCATCCGCGAGGAAATGGCTGCGATCGGCGCCCAGGAAGTCCACTTCCCGGCCCTACTGCCGCGCGAACCCTATGAAGCATCCAACCGCTGGACGGAATACGGCGACAACCTGTTCCGGCTGCAGGACCGCAAGGGCGCCGACTACCTGCTGGCCCCCACCCACGAGGAAATGTTCACGCTGCTGGTCAAGGACCTGTACAGCTCCTACAAGGACCTGCCCGTCTCCCTGTTCCAGATCCAGAACAAGTACCGCGACGAGGCCCGTCCCCGCGCCGGACTGCTCCGCGGCCGCGAATTCATCATGAAGGATTCCTACTCCTTCGACATTGACGACGAGGGTCTGGAAGCCAGCTACCAGGCGCACCGCGGCGCCTACCTGCGCATTTTCGAGCGCCTCGGCCTGGAGATTGTGGTTGTCTCCGCTGTCTCGGGAGCCATGGGCGGTTCCAAGAGCGAGGAATTCCTGCACCCGACTCCGGTCGGTGAGGATACGTATGTCCGTTCCGCCGGCGGCTACGCTGCCAACGTTGAAGCGGTCACCACCGTTGTTCCGGCCGCCATCGATTACGCCAACGCGCCCGAGGCAAAGGTGGTGGACACCCCGGACACCCCCACCATCGAAACCCTTGTGGCCGACGTCAATGCCCGCTTCCCGCGGGAGGACGGCGAATGGACCGCCGCCGACACCCTCAAGAACGTGGTCCTGGCCGTGACCTTGCCGACCGGCGAACGCCGCGTCGTCGTCGTCGGCGTGCCCGGGGACCGTGCGGTGGACCTCAAGCGCATCGAAGCCAACATTGCCGCGCACGTGGAGATCGGCGGGGAGCTGGAGGTCGAAGCTGCCACCGACGAAGACATCAAGAAGCACCCCGGGCTGGTCAAGGGGTACATCGGCCCGGGCCTCTCGGTGGACGAACCGGTGCTGGGCACCGAATCGGCCACCGGCCTGCTGTACCTGGTGGATCCCCGTGTCGTCTCAGGCACCCGCTGGATCACCGGCGCCAACCAGCCCGGCAAGCACGTCATTGGCCTGGTCGCCGGCCGTGATTTCGCCTGGGACGGCGTCATCGAAGCCGTTGAGGTGCGCGAAGGCGACGAAGCCCCCGACGGATCCGGAGCCCTCGAAGCGGCCCGCGGTATCGAGATGGGCCACATCTTCCAGCTGGGACGCAAGTACGCCGAGGCCCTGGGCCTGAAGGTCCTGGACAAGAACGGCAAGCTGGTGACCGTCACCATGGGTTCCTACGGCGTGGGCGTCACCCGCGCCGTGGCCGCGCTGGCCGAGTCCAACCACGACGAGAAGGGCATTGTCTGGCCCCGCTCCGTGGCTCCGGCCGACGTCCACGTGGTGGCCACCGGCCGCGGCGAGGAAATCTTCACCGCCGCTGCCGAACTCTCCGAAGCGCTGGAGGCTGCCGGGCTGGAGGTCATCTACGACGACCGCCCCAAGGTCTCTCCGGGCGTGAAGTTCGGTGATGCCGAGCTGATCGGCGTTCCGACCATCCTGGTGGTCGGCCGCGGACTGGCCGACGGCGTCGTGGAGATCAAGGACCGCGCCACCGGCGTTGCCGAAAACGTGCCGGTGGCCGAAGCGGTGGAGTACGTGCGCCGCGCCGCCGCGCAGTAACCCCGGTGCTTTCAGGTCTCGAGGACGTCACGCTTGCCACCATCGCCCTCGTGGTGGTGGCAGGCCTGGCGGCCGGCTGGGTGGATGCCGTGGTGGGCGGGGGAGGGCTGATCCAGCTTCCGGCGCTCCTGCTGGTGCCCGGCATCAGCCCGGTCCAGGCGCTGGCAACAAACAAGATGGGGTCGGTGTTCGGCACCACCACCAGTGCCGTGACCTACTACCGGCGCGCCCATCCGGATCTGCGGACAGCCCTGCCCATGGCCGGCGTTGCCCTGGCCGGAAGCATGGGAGGCGCCGTGGTGGCGGCGTCGCTGCCCTCCTCGGTCTTCAAACCGATCATTGTGGCGGCACTGGTCGCCGTCGCCATCTTTACCGCGACCAAGCCCACCGTGGGTGAGCTGACGAAGCTCCGGCACTCCGGGCGCCGCCACTATGCGACGGCGGTGGCGATAGGGCTGGTGATCGGCTTTTACGACGGCATGATCGGGCCCGGCACCGGTTCCTTCCTGATCATTGCCATGGTTGCCCTCCTGGGCTACAACTTCCTCGCCGCCAGCGCCAAAGCCAAGATCGTCAACATGGCCACCAATATCGGTGCGCTGGCGTTTTTCCTTCCGCACGGCTCCGTGCTGTGGGGCCTGGGACTGGTGCTTGGCCTGGCCAATATGGTCGGCGGCTACATCGGCGCGCGGATGGCCGTGAAGCAGGGCAGCAAGTTCATCCGCGTGGTCTTCCTGGCGGTGGTGGGCGCACTCATCATCAAGCTTGGCCACGATGTGTGGGTGGAGAACCTGGGCGGGTAATGCCTCGCGGCCCCCGCCCCGGAAGCCCCTAGGCCGCCGGCAGGTCCCCAACCGCGGGGAGGCCGGGATGCCGGCGGCCGGTGAGCGCCGATGCCACCCACACGGAGCGGGCGGCATCTCCCTCCAGTCCGAGCCGGACGTAGTCCAGGGCGTTGGCGACCTCACGCAGGATGCTCCAGTCCACCGCCGCGCTCCGGTCCAGGCCTGCGGCTGCGCAGAGCCCTTCCAGCCGCGCCAGCAGGGACTCTTCGGGTGCCTCGGGGTCCAGATCCTGGAGTCGGTTCCACAACATCGGTGCCACGGCGTATTCCGGCTCGCCGTACACCGCCTGCGGGTCAATGGCTGCGTAGTCGGTGCCGGTACCGGGTCTGGCCAGTACGTTGGCGTAGTGCAGGTCCGCATGCACCAGTACATCCCGGGCGGAGCGCCTGCCCACCGCGCCGCGGGTCTGGCACACCTGCAGGGCGGCCTCCAGGAGCCAGCGTTCAAACGGCCGGTCCAGGGCTTCCCACTCCGCCGGAAGCTCGTCGGACAGCTGTTCGGCCTGTTCGGCCAGCGAGGGAATGGCAGCCCAGTGCGGTGAATCGCTTTCGGGCACGCTCAGCACCCGCATCAGTGATCCCCATACGCGCACCGCTTCAGGCAGATCCACATCCAGCAGTGTCCGCTCCGGATCAAGGCGTTCGAGCACCAGGCAGGTCCCGGCGGCATCCTGGTCCAGCAGCCGGACGGCGCCGCGGCCGTTCCACAGCTGCAGGGCAGCTGCCTCGGTCGCCGCCTCGGGATGGGGAAACGGGAGTTTGAGGACCGCCGGGCTGCCGGCTGCGGAGCGCACGGGAAGCACGAGGGCGCCGTGCCCGTGCCAGGGCTGCCCGGCGGCGGCAGGATCCGGGACAAGCCCGAATGCGGCCAGGCCCGCCTCGACGCGGTCCGGGAGCTCCTGAAGCCAGGTGCGCCCGGCCCTGGTTCCGAGATAGCGCTGCCGCAGGGCATCAGGTACGACGACGGCCGGTGCCATAAGCGCCTCCTGGCAGTTGGGGACGGGAAATCAGTTCCACGGGAGATCATCGGGGACGGCGGCCAGGCCGGGGGCGGCCGGAACGGCTTCCGCATCACGGTACAGGTCAGCGGAGACGGCGCCCAGCCGCTCGATGGCCCAGCCGCGCAGCGTGCCCTCGGACAACGCCACCAAGTCAGCGTAGACGGAGGGCAGGCGCTCTTCCAGCGCAGTCAGGGAGCCGGCGGGGTCCAGCAGGAAATCCCCGTCCAGCCGGTAGGCCGCCACCGGAGGGACAACGGGCAGGCAGACCTCGGCCAGGAAGGGCACCGCCGCCGTGCCGCCTGCCTCGTGGGCGTCGGCAAGCCGGCGCCATTGTGCGCCGTAGTCTGCGGCCCGCGGATCCTGGGCCAAAGCAACCTCATAGGCGTAGGCGGTGCCCAGTTCCGCATCGATCACGGCGTTCAGCGCAGCGGCGGCGTCGACCGTCTCCGGTGCCGCCTGAACGGTGCCGGAGGGGGCGGGGCAGTCTTCTCCGGCCGGGCTGCCGGTCCGGCTCTTCCCGTCCGGAGACGCGGTCGCTGTACCGTCCGGCACCGTGGAAGTGCCGGCGCCGGCGTCAGCGACGGATGGCGGGAGGTCATAAAGTTCCGCTGTCCGCTCGGCCAGGACCTGCTGGGATGCCCCCGTGGAGGCAAGGAGGCGCGCGGTTTCGGCATCTGCCCGCCAGGCGGAATGCAGGCTGGTCCGGGCTGATTCGGCGAGCTGGCGGACATACCGTTCGGCGGCTTCCGTGCCGGCGTCCGGTGCGTCCGCCGCGGGCTTTTCCGTGGCCGGGTCGGAGGCGCCCTCGGAGGGAAACAGCAGTTCCTCGGTACTGGAGCGATACCCGGTGCCGCCCGCAGTCCGGCCCGGCCCGGTGAGCAGTGCCGCCTGCTCGCGCAGTACATCCACCTGCCCCTCCAGTTCCGCCGCGGTCCGGCCGGACGTACCCTCGGCCAGCACCCTGGCTTCGGCAGCGAGGCTGCGGGCGGTGGCGCGGGCCTCCGTAAGCGCAATCTCGGAGAAAGTCCGGGGAATATCCCGGGAGCCCGGTGTTCCGGCCACCATGCCGAAGCTGAGAACCACCGCAGCCAATGCGATAAACAACACAGCGCGCCCCAGAACGGCACCCACCCGTGACCGGGTACGGGTGTGTCCCGGCTCGTTCACGGGGTCTTCCAAAGGCTTTTTCACAACACCTGATGATGTCACGAAGCCGCTCCGGTCTGCATCGATGCCTAACCGGTCCCGGAAAGTCGGTAGTCTAGGTACTACAACAACATCTAGTGGGAGGCAGCTATGGCGGTTCGGCCCAACCCCAAAAAAGACACGGCATCGGATTACCGTAAGAACGCGATGCGTGCGGAAGTAGCCGCAGAGACGCAGCGGCTCAAGACTTACCTGGCTCCCACGGTACAGATGCAGGGCCTTTTCCTTGAAGACATCGAAATCAAGATGGCCGGTGCCCACCGCACGGTCCACGTGGTGGTGGATCTTCCTGAGGACCAGGCCGGCGGCGTGAGCCTGGATGCGATTTCCGTGGCAGCCCAGGCAGTATCGGACGCAATGGACAACGATCCCCACGACGACGGCCGGCCGTACAGCCTGGAGGTTTCGTCCCCCGGTGTGTCCCGGCCCCTGACCGAACCGCGCCACTGGCGCCGGAACGTTGGACGCATGGTCTCCGTCTCCGCAAGCCGCGGAGACGACGTTATGGGCCGCATAGTTTCCGTCGATGACGACGGCGTGACGTTGATACCGGAAATTCCGGTCAAGAAAGGGATGAAGGCCAAGCAGGGGGACCCTGTCCACCTGCCCTTCGCCAACATCCGCAAGGGGCGCGTAGAGGTTGAATTCGCCCACCTTGAAGACGACCCGGCAGGCGAGGACGCCCCGGATGATGAAACCACAGCTGAGGAGGCCTAGATGGATATAGATATGAGTGCACTGAGGCTGCTGGAACGTGAACGGGAGATCCCCCTGGATCTGCTCATTCCGACCATTGAGCAGGCTCTGCTGGTTGCCTACCACAAGACCACCGGCGCGCAGGACACCGCACGCGCTGAGCTGGACCGCAAGACCGGCCACGTGACCATCTGGGCCACGGAGGTCGACGACGACGGAACCGCCGTCGGGGAGTTCGACGACACCCCGGCCGGCTTCGGCCGCATTGCCGCCAGCACCGCCCGCCAGATCATCCTGCAGCGCCTGCGCGATGTTGAGGATGACGCCATCCTCGGCGAGTTCAAGGGCCGTGAGGGGGAGCTGGTCTCCGGCCAGATCCAGCAGGGCAACAACCCGCACATGATCCAGGTCAACCTCGGATCCGTGGAGGCGCTGCTGCCCCCGCCCGAGCAGGTGCCGGGGGAGAAGTACACCCACGGCTCCCGCCTGCGTGCCTTTGTCGTGGACGTGCGCCGCGGCTTCAAGGGCCCGTCCATCACACTCTCCCGCTCCCACCCGGGACTGGTGCGCAAGCTGTTCGAACTGGAAGTTCCGGAGATTGCCGACGGCAGTGTCGAAATTGTGGCGCTGGCCCGCGAGGCCGGACACCGCACGAAGATCGCGGTCAAGGCCAACGTGCCCGGCATCAATGCCAAGGGCGCGTGCATCGGCGAGATGGGGTCGCGTGTCCGCGCGGTCATGAACGAACTGCACGACGAGAAGATCGACATTGTCGACTTCAGCGAGGACCCGGCGACGTTCATCGCCAACTCGCTTTCGCCGTCGCGCGTCAACTCGGTCACCATCACGGACGAGGACATGCGTTCGGCCCGTGTGGTGGTCCCTGACTACCAGCTTTCCCTCGCCATCGGTAAGGAAGGCCAGAACGCCCGTTTGGCCGCCAAGCTGACCGGGTGGCGGATCGACATCGTTTCCGACGCCAAGGCCTCCTAGGCCGGCAGTGCCGGAAGCCGATGCGGCGCCGGGCAGGAAAGGCGCTAGAATGTATAAGGCCGGATCACTTTCCGCCGTTCAGGCACCGGCAGCCGCTTCGGCCGCTGCCTCGGAAACCGAACAGCGCCGGCGCCCGCACGTTCCGCAGCGAACATGCATCGGGTGCAGGAAAAAGAGTGATCAGGCTGTTCTGCTGCGGCTGGCGCGTGTCAGCATGGAAGGCGTTTCCGCCGTCCGTGTCGATGAACGTCGCCGCGTGTCTGGCAGGGGTGCCTGGTTGCATCCCGACCCAGCATGCCTGCGACTGGCAGTGAAACGATCGGCATTTCCCCGGGCCTTCAAGGGTCAGGTGGGAATAACGGACGTTGAACGGTGGTTCAAGGCCCTTGAGAACGTTCCGACCGGGAACGGACTCGAAACCGTCCAACCTGAAAGCGGGTCAGAAATCTGATGGAAACCCGATGAGTACCCAGCGATGAGTACTTTGTTGTGCTCTGTGATGGGCCCCGCTGTAACTGCAGTGGAAGCCCGCAGCAAATAGACGGTTCGTACCTGGCTCGGTGCGGACCGAGACAGGAGAAATGTGGCCAAGGTCCGCGTACACGAGCTTGCTAAAGAGCTCGGCATTACCTCAAAGGATGCAGTTGCAAAACTGCAGGAACTGGGCGAATTCGTCCGTTCCGCTTCCTCCACCATTGAGGCCCCGGTAGTAAAGAAGCTTCGAGGCGCCTTCCCGGCGTCTGAGAACAAGGCCGCCGCATCCACGGCGACCGAATCCAAGCCTGCAGCCGGCGATTCCACGCCGCGTCCCGCAGCATCTTCATCCCCCAAGCCCGGCAAGCCGGCTCCGGCAGCACCCGCTCCCGCAGCACCGGAAGCCGAGCAGGCAAGCACCCCGGCAGCACCCGCTCCGGCAGCCCCTGCACCTGCAGCTCCGGCTCCCGCAGCTCCGGCCGCGGAAACCGCCGCGCCGGCAGCACCTGCTCCGGCCGCGGAAACCGCAGCCCCCGCAGCAGAGGCCGACAAGCCCGCCGCACAGGCTCCCCGTCCCGGAAACGCTCCGCGTCCCGGCGCCGGCGGTCCCCGTCCGGGCAACAACCCGTTTGCCACCTCCCAGGGCATGCCCCGGCCGCGCGGCCGTGGCGAAGGCGAACGTGGAACCGGCGCACCGCGTCCGGGCAACAATCCGTTTGCCACCTCCCAGGGCATGCCGCGTCCGGGTGGACGCCGTGACGAGACCGAACGCCCGGGTATGCCCGGTGCCGCAGGCCCCCGTCCCGCTGCCGGTGCAGGTGGACCCCGTCCCGGCGCACCCCGTCCGGGAGCACCCCGCCCCGGCGCACCCCGTCCGGGCGCACCGCGTCCGGGTGGCGCACCCCGTCCGGCCGGTGCCGGCGGAACCCGGCCTACGCCGGGCATGATGCCTAACCGCACCGAGCGTCCGGCAGCCCCGGGTCGTCCGGGTGCCGGTGGCGGACCCCGCCGCGGACCGGGCGGAGCCCCGGGTACCGGTGGCGGTGCACCCGTTGGCGGCGGCTTCGGCAAGGGTGGCCGCGGACGCGGCGGCACTGCCGGTGCCTTCGGCAAGGGCGGCGCAGGCCGCGGCAAGCAGCGCAAGTCGAAGCGGGCAAAGCGGCAGGAACTGGAGCAGATGTCAGCTCCGTCGCTGGGCGGCGTTTCGGTACCCCGCGGCGACGGCAACACTGTTGTCCGTCTGCGCCGCGGCGCGTCCATCACGGACTTTGCCGACAAGATTGAGGCAAACCCGGCAGCACTGGTGACCGTGCTCTTCCACCTCGGTGAAATGGCAACGGCCACCCAGTCCCTGGACGAGGAGACCTTCGGTGTTCTCGGCGAGGAGCTGGGCTACAAGATCCAGGTTGTGTCCCCCGAAGACGAAGAGCGCGAACTGCTGAGCAGCTTCGACATCGACTTCGAGGCCGAACTGGAAGCCGAAGGCGACGATGAACTCGAAGCCCGTCCTCCGGTAGTCACCGTGATGGGTCACGTTGACCACGGTAAGACCCGCCTGCTCGACGCCATCCGCAACTCGAACGTTGTTGAAGGCGAACACGGCGGCATTACCCAGCACATCGGTGCCTACCAGATCGACTTCGATCACGAGGGTACCGAGCGGGCCATCACCTTCATCGATACCCCGGGCCACGAGGCGTTCACCGCCATGCGTGCCCGTGGTGCGAAGGTCACCGATATTGCGGTCCTGGTTGTCGCAGCCGACGACGGCGTGATGCCGCAGACGGTTGAAGCACTCAACCACGCACAGGCGGCCAACGTGCCGATCGTCGTGGCAGTGAACAAGATCGATAAGGAAGGCGCCAACCCGGAGAAGGTCCGCGGCCAGCTGACCGAATACGGCCTGGTTCCCGAAGAATACGGTGGCGACACCATGTTCGTTGAGGTCTCGGCCCGCCAGAACCTCAACATCGACGCCCTGCTCGAGGCCGTGCTGCTCACCGCAGACGCTGCCCTGGACATGCGCGCCAACCCGGATAAGGATGCCCGCGGCATCGCCATCGAAGCCAACCTGGACAAGGGCCGCGGCGCGGTGGCAACCGTGCTGGTCCAGTCCGGCACGCTGAAGGTCGGCGACACGATTGTGGCAGGCACGGCCCACGGCCGCGTCCGCGCCATGTTCGACGAGAACGGCGACAACGTCACCGAAGCCGGGCCTTCACGCCCGGTCCAGGTGCTCGGCCTGTCCAACGTTCCCCGCGCCGGCGACACCTTCTTCGTGACCGACGACGAGCGTACCGCCCGCCAGATCGCTGAAAAGCGTGAGGCTGCGGACCGCAACGCCGCCCTGGCCAAGCGCCGCAAGCGCATCAGCCTGGAAGACTTCGACAAGGCCGTTGCCGAGGGCAAGGTTGACACCCTCAACCTCATCCTCAAGGGCGACGTGTCCGGTGCCGTTGAAGCCCTGGAAGACTCGCTGCTCAAGATCGACGTCGGCGAAGGCGTGCAGCTGCGCGTCATCCACCGCGGCGTTGGTGCCATCACGCAGAACGACGTCAACCTGGCGACCGTGGACAACGCGATCATCATCGGCTTCAACGTCAAGCCGGCTGAGCGCGTTGCCGACCTGGCCGAGCGTGAAGGCGTGGACATGCGCTTCTACTCGGTCATCTACGCAGCCATCGATGACATTGAGCTCGCCCTCAAGGGCATGCTCAAGCCTGAGTACGAGGAAGTCCAGCTCGGCACCGCCGAGGTCCGCGAAGTCTTCCGTTCCTCCAAGTTCGGAAACATCGCCGGCTCGATCGTCCGCTCCGGTGTCATCCGACGCAACGCCAAGGCACGGGTTACCCGCGACGGCAAGCTCATCGGTGAGAACCTCACCGTGGACTCGCTCAAGCGCTTCAAGGATGACGCCACCGAAGTCCGTACCGACTTCGAATGTGGTATCGGCCTGGGCTCGTTCAATGACGTCAAGGAAGGCGACATCATCGAGACCTTCGAGATGCGCGAAAAGCCGCGGGTCTAACTCCCCGGCCAGGGGCCGCCGTCACCGGCGGCCCCTGCCTGCGGGCGTTTCCGCCCGCTCCGTCCCGGTCAGAGATTGCAGTATTCCGCTGGCCTTCGGGGCATACCAGCGCACGACGGCGGCCCTCACCGGCCGCCTTCGTTGCGAACCCACATCTTTATCTAAGGAGAGGTAATGGCAGATCCAGCACGCGCTGCGAAACTCGCTGACCGCATCAAGGTGGTAGTTGCCCAGGCGCTCGAGCGGCGGATCAAGGATCCCCGGCTGGGATTCGTGACCATCACCGATGCCCGGGTTACCAATGACCTGCAGCACGCCACCCTGTACTACACGGTATTCGGGGACGAGGCACAGCAGGCCGACACTAAGGCCGCACTGGAATCCGCCCGCGGAATCCTGCGCGCCGAGGTTGGCAAGAACATCACCGTCCGGCTCACCCCGACCCTGGAATTCGTCGCTGACGAGATCCCGGTGAACGCCAGCCACCTCGAGGAACTGATCCGGGAGGCCAAGAAGCGCGACGAGGAACTCGCAGCGCTGAAGCAGGGTGCCGCCTACGCCGGCGACGCCGATCCCTACCGCAAGGACGAGGACTTCGAGGACGACGATGAAGACTCAGACGCTTCGGTAGATTCCGACGCCAAATAACTGCAAGAGGCGTACCAGAGGGAGCGGTTCCGGAAGGAACCGTTCCCTCCATTGTTTAACCGGCCGCCTCGGCGATCCTGGCCGGTTCCGGCAGGCGGCCGAGCCCGCGGATCAGCTCGCCGCGGTCTCCGCACAGGGCAATGCGGATCCACCCCTCGCCAATGGACCCGAACGCCGTTCCCGGCGCCACCGCCACGCCCTGTTCCGCCAGGAAACGGAAGGTCCACTCCCGCACGTTTCCGCCGCTGGCATGCGAGACATCCGCCCACAGGTAGAAGGCACCTTCAGCCTCCAGGAACCGGATGCCTTTTGCCGCCAGCACGGCGGCCGCGGCATCACGGTTGGCCCGGTAATGGGCGGACGCTTCCTCCACGTAATCCTGCGGACCGGTCAGGGCCGCCAGCGCCGCGTACTGCGAGGGCGAGGCGACACAGGAGACGATGGATTCCATCACGGTGTTCATCACCGGCTCCAGTCCCGCGGGAAGCACCAGGGCGCCGATGCGCAGGCCGGTCAGTCCGTATGTCTTGGACAGCGTCAGCGAGGCGATCACGCGTTCCCCGTCCGCGCCGTCGAACGCCAACGGACTCACATGCGGCACGTCAAAGGTGAACGCTTCATAGCATTCGTCGGAAATGATCCACAGATCATGCCGCCGGGCGAGGGCCACCAGATCCCGCGTCAGCTCGGCACTGAACACTGCCCCCAGGGTATTGGACGGGGAATTGAGCAGAAGCACCCGCGTGCGCGGCGTGAGCAGCGCTTCAATGTCCTCGATGCGCGGCTGGAACCCGAGTTCCGGATAAAGCGGGTATTCCACCGGGACCGCGTGCAGCAGACCGGCAGTCATGGCGAAGGTGGGGTATCCCGGGTTGGGGACCAGGATCTCGTCACCGGCATCCAGCAGCACGCTCATGGCCAGGTGCAGTCCCTGCTGGGCCCCTGCGGTGACAAAGACCCGGCCGGGGTCAATGTCCTGGCCGATGCCGTCACCTGTACGCCGGGCGAAGGCCTGCCGAAGCGGCGCAATGCCGGCATTGGGGGTGTAGCCCGTTTCGTCACGGTCCAGCGTGGCCCGCGCCGCATCCAGGATGTGGACCGGGGTAGGGAAGCCGGGTTCGCCGATACTCAGGACAATGGAGTCCGGCCGGGCCCACGCCGCCTGGGTGATCTCCCGGATCTGGTTCGCCGGGACGCTTCGGACATGGGGTGCAAGCTGTGCCATAGTCGAATGCTATCGCTGCGGCCCGGGCGGGCGTGCCCCGGAGGCAGCGCGCCGCAACATATACTGAAAGGCGTGAATTCAGGGCAGGTCCGTTCAGGACTGATTATTGTGGACAAGCCGCAGGGATGGACGAGCCACGATGTGGTCGGACGCCTGCGGAGGCTCGCCGGTACGCGGAAGGTCGGGCACGCCGGCACCCTGGACCCGATGGCCACCGGAGTGCTGGTGGTCGGGATCAACAAGGCCACCCGCCTGCTCACCTATATTGTGGGCACCTCCAAGACCTATGAAGCCACCATCCGGCTGGGCCAGTCCACGGTGACCGATGACGCCGAGGGCGATGTGACCGCCGAAACCATCGCCGCAGCAGTGACCGATGAGGATATCCGGGCTGCTGTACTGACCCTGACCGGCGAGATCCAGCAGGTGCCCAGCAGCGTCAGTGCCATCAAGGTCAACGGGGAACGCTCCTACGCCAAGGTGCGTGCCGGCGGCGAGGTGAACCTGCCGGCCAGGCCGGTGACCATCTCCCGGTTCGAGATCCATGACATCCGCCGGGAGAACGGCGGCAAGCTGCGCGACGTCGACGTGACGGTGGAATGTTCCTCCGGCACTTATATCCGTGCCCTGGCGCGGGACCTGGGCGCCCACCTGGGCGTTGGCGGGCACCTGACGGCGCTGCGGCGCACCCAGGTGGGTCCGTTCGGCATCGATGCCGCCTCCACGCTGGACCAGCTGGCCGAAGAGCTTCGCGTCACGGACCTCGACGACGCCGCGGCGGACCTCTTCCCGGTCCGTCACCTTACCGCCGCCGAGGCGGATGACCTCTCCCACGGCCGCCGGATCAGCGCCACCGGAAGCGACGTGAGCGCCCCGGTTGCCGCAATGGACCCGCAGGGCCACGTGGTGGGCCTGCTCGAAGATAAGGGTGAACAAGCCAAGGCACTGCTGGTGTTCGCTCCCGGGAACGAGAAGGCGTAGCCGTGGATCCGCTTTTTATTATTGGTTCGCTGGTCTGCCTGGTGTCGGTGGTGCTGTGCCTCGGGGCGGCCATCCTGAAGCAGGGACCGAATGACCTGACGATCCTCTCGGCAGCCGCGGTGGAACTGTTACTGCTGGTCTACGGCGTCGTGTCGCTGGTCCGGCTTGCGGGCGGGCAGGGCATTGCCGGGGAACCCTGGGAGTTCTGGGGCTACCTTTTGACCGCCATGGTCATTCCGGTCGGTGCGGTCTGGTGGTCACTGATGGACCGCAGCCGCTGGAGCAACATTGTGCTCTCGGCCGTGGGCCTCACCGTTTTTGTCATGCTGTTCCGCATGGAGCAGATCTGGGATGGAGTAAACCAGCTATGAACCGTAAAACCGGGGCAAACCGTATCACCGGCGCCAACCGCGGCAGCGCCGCCGGAAAAGCCGGCAACGGCGATTCAGCGGCCCCCGCAGCACGCAACGCCGGGCCGGGACGCCTGCTGGTAGCCGTGTACGCGATTTTCGCCCTGGCGGCCACCGCTCGGGCAGCCTTCCAGATCGCCACCAAATTCGACCATGCCCCCTTGGCCTACCTGCTTTCCGCCTTCGCGGCGGTGGTCTACATTGTCGCCACCGTGGGCCTGGCCCGCTCCGGCCCCACCGCCTACAAGGTGTCAGTAGCAGCCGTGGGGGTGGAGATGGCCGGTGTGCTCGCCGTCGGCTTCCTGGGTCTGCTCGATCCCGGCGCCCTGCCCGATGACACGGTATGGTCCGGGTTCGGCAGCGGGTACGGCTATGTGCCGCTGGTGCTTCCGGCGATTGGTCTCTGGTGGCTCTACCGGCACCGGGGCGACGCCCGGCAGTAGAAATAAGCATGCTTACCTGATTGGCGCGGCGGCGTGAGACGATGGCAGGAACAAGCAGCAGTGCCGATTTCGTCAGGGGAAGCCATGAGCAACGCAGCGCCAACGCCCGGAGAAACACCGGGCCGCCAGACCCCGCAGGCCGGCGGCAGGGGAGCAGAACGGCCGCCGTCCCGGGACGCGGCATCCGCAGGCACCCGCCCGCCGGAAGCGGACGCCGGAGGAACCGCCGGGCAGGGGTCCGCGTCCGCCGGCCGGACCACGGGCGGCAAGACACCCGGCCGCACCAAAGCACCCAAGCCCTACAAAACCAGTGATGACTGGGGTGTGTTCCGCGCCGTGGTCATCGGCGTCGGGGTGCTGGTGGCCGGTTTCGGCCTCTACAACCTGATCACCGGAACAGCGGGACTGCCGGACGGCAGCGGGGGAGAGGTCAACCCGACCCTGGAGAGCCAATTCCGGTTCTTCTCCGCCATGATGGTGGGTGTAGGCGCGGCCTTTGTCGCCATTGCCGTGAAGTTCCAGTGGGCCAACATGCTCTGGCTGGTCTGTCTGATGGTCTTCCTGGGCGGCATCGGCCGGGTGCTCTCCTGGGCCTTCTCCGGCACGCCCCACTTCACCTTCATTGTGCTGATGATCGTCGAACTCGCCTTCCCGCCGGCCCTGCTGGTCTGGCACCGTTTCATTGCCAAGACGAGCGAACTGCGCCGTGAATACAGCGGGCAGGGAAATGCGGATGCCGGGGGAGCCGAGCCCGGAACCGGAAGCGGTGCCCGCTGACCGGGATTGATCGGACATAATGGATAGGTCCCGGCGCGGCCAACGCCCCGGAGGCTGAACCGGCCGTTCGACCGGCACTGGAAAATTCTGAAGGAGCCTGCGTGTACTACTGGAATGACCTGGCGGAGGTACCGGCCGGCATTGGTCCGACAGTAATCACCATCGGAAACTTCGACGGCGTGCACCTGGGCCACCAGCATGTCCTGGCCCGGCTCGTGAAGGCCGCCCGCGAGCAGGACGCCGCGGCGGTAGCCATTTCCTTTGACCCGCATCCCGCCCAGGTCCACCGCCCCGAGAGTGCCCCGGAACTGATCATGGGCACCGTGGACCGTGTCCAGGCGCTGGCGGACACCGGCCTGGACGGGCTGCTGATGATGCATTACACCCTGGACCTGGCAGCCCTCACCGCGGAGGAATTCGTGCGGAAGGTGCTCGTGAACGTCCTGCACGTCAAAACGGTGGTTATCGGCCACGATGTCCGGTTCGGCCGGGGCAACGCCGGAGACCTGGAGACCATGCGCGAACTCGGCCGGGAACTGGGCTTCGGCGTGGAGGCCGTGGATGACTTCGGCGCCCTGCCGGACGGGCCGGCGTCCGGACGGCGCTGCTCTTCCACCTGGATCCGCGAAGCCCTCCGCGAAGGGGATGTCAGGACCGCCGCCCGCCTGCTGGGCCGCACCCACCGGATGCGCGGCGAAGTGGTCCACGGCGCGGCACGCGGCCGGGAACTGGGCTTCCCCACAGCCAACCTCGCGACCGATGCCTCCGGGCTGATCCCGGCTGACGGTATTTACGCCGGCTGGCTGGTGGACGAGTCCGGAGCACGCTGGCCCGCTGCCGTGTCCGTCGGTTCCAATCCGACGTTTGAAGGCGTGAGCCGGCAGGTGGAGGCGCACGTCATTGACCGCCCGGCAGAGCAGGTCGAGGACTTTGACCTCTACGGCCAGCATGTGGTGGTGGAATTCGTGGACCGGCTGCGCGGCATGGTGGCCTACACCGGACCGGAGGCCCTGGTGGAGCAGATGCGCCTGGACGTGGAACGCACCCGGGAAGTCCTTTCGACAGAAAGCGGCATGGCCGGGTAAACTGGATTCAAATTCGGCTGCGGTCCGTGGCGGCTGAATTTCTTTGTGTCTTGAGGACGTACGTCCTTGGAACGCGAAGATTCCCGGCAGCGAAGTGCTGACTCGGGCCTCACGGCACAACTCTAGGAGTTACATTGGCACTCGATCCCGCCGTCAAGCAGGAAATCATTCGGGAGTTCGCTCGGGCTGAAGGGGACACCGGTTCCCCCGAGGTTCAGGTTGCTGTGCTGTCACGGCGCATCCTCGACCTGACCGAGCACCTGAAGACCCACAAGCATGACCACCACACCCGCCGCGGCCTGATGGCCATGGTTGGTCGCCGTCGTCGTATGCTGACCTACCTGCGCGAGACCGACATCGCCCGCTACCGTGCGCTCATCGAGCGCCTCGGCCTGCGTCGATAGTCTTTGTGGAAGGCGGCACCTGTGCATCCGCACGGGGAGCCGCCTTTTGCGCAGGCAGGCATGGACACCGGGAAAACCGGAAGCGCACCTGTCTGAATCGCGAACGGTCCCTGCAGTAAAGCTGCGGGGACCCGCAAAGAAATAAAGCGAAGTACAGCAAAACACCACAGGAGTCAGCCAGCATCGCAGCATTCGCGGTCCTCGGTAGTGGTCTCCGGGAGATATCAGCCCGTGGACCTCGATCGAAGACCGGGTGTTGAACGTACGGCCCATGCCGTGCGGAAGGAAGTTTTGAAACGGTGCTGGGTGCCTCCGCCCACAGAAGAAACGGAGGTGGCTCTCATATGGAGGGTCCCGAAATTCAGTTCTCAGAAGCCGTCATTGACAACGGCAAATACGGCAAGCGCGTCATCCGGTTCGAAACCGGCCGCCTTGCCCAGCAGGCAGCCGGCGCGGCCATGGTCTACATTGACGAAGACACCGCCCTGCTCTCGGCCACGTCCGCCGGCAAGTCCCCGCGTGAAGGTTTCGACTTCTTCCCGCTGACCGTGGACGTCGAGGAGCGTATGTACGCTGCCGGCCGCATCCCGGGCTCGTTCTTCCGCCGCGAAGGCCGTCCGTCCACCGAAGCCATCCTGGCCTGCCGCCTGATGGACCGCCCGCTGCGCCCCGCCTTCGTCAAGGGCCTGCGCAACGAGGTCCAGGTTGTCGTGACCGTGCTGGCGATCAACCCCGACGTGCTCTACGACGTCGTCGCGATCAACGCTTCCTCCATGTCCACCCAGCTGAGCGGCCTGCCGTTCTCCGGCCCGATCGGCGGCGTCCGCGTTGCCCTGGTCGACGGCCAGTGGGTTGCCTTCCCGAAGCACTCCGAACTGGAGCGCGCAGTCTTCTCCATGGTGGTTGCCGGCCGCATTGCCGGTGACGACGTCGCCATCATGATGGTCGAGGCCGAAGCCACCGACAACGCCTGGAACCTCATCAAGGACGAGGGCGCCACCGCCCCGACCGAAGAGATCGTTGCCGAGGGCCTGGAAGCGGCAAAGCCGTTCATCAAGGTCCTGTGCGACGCCCAGTCGGACCTGGCAGCACGCGCCGCCAAGCCCACCGTCGAGTTCCCGATCTTCCTGGATTACCAGGATGACGTGTACGAGGCCGTTGAAGCCGCAGCCGCTGACAAGCTGGCCCAGGTCTTCTCCATCGCCGACAAGCAGGAGCGCGACGCCGCCGCCGATGTCCTCAAGGACGAAGTCAAGGCTGAGCTGTCCGAGAAGTTCGAAGGCCGCGAAGGCGAAATCTCCGCTGCCTTCCGTTCCGTCACCAAGCAGGTTGTGCGCCAGCGCATCCTCAAGGAGCAGGTACGCATCGACGGCCGCGGCCTGACGGACATCCGCCAGCTGACCGCCGAGGTTGAGGTTCTGCCCCGCGTGCACGGCTCGGCCATCTTCGAGCGCGGCGAAACCCAGATCCTGGGCGTCACCACGCTGAACATGCTGAAGATGGAACAGCAGATCGATTCGCTGTCCCCGGTAACGCGCAAGCGCTACATGCACAACTACAACTTCCCGCCGTACTCCACCGGTGAGACCGGCCGCGTGGGTTCGCCCAAGCGCCGCGAAATCGGCCACGGTGCCCTCGCCGAGCGCGCCCTGGTTCCGGTGCTGCCCTCGCGTGAAGAATTCCCGTACGCCATCCGCCAGGTCTCCGAAGCCCTGAGCTCCAACGGCTCCACCTCCATGGGTTCGGTCTGCGCCTCGACGCTGTCCATGCTCAACGCAGGTGTGCCGCTGCGCGCTCCGGTTGCCGGTATCGCCATGGGCCTGGTCTCCGACCAGGTTGACGGCGAAACCCGTTACGCCGCGCTGACCGATATCCTCGGCGCCGAAGATGCCTTCGGCGACATGGACTTCAAGGTTGCCGGTACCTCCGAGTTCGTCACGGCCATCCAGCTGGACACCAAGCTCGACGGCATCCCCGCTTCCGTGCTGGCAGCAGCACTGAAGCAGGCCCGCGAAGCACGCCTGCACATCCTGGATGTTATGCAGGCTGCCATCGACGCTCCGGACGAACTCTCCGAGTTCGCTCCGCGCATCATCTCGGTGAAGATCCCCGTGGACAAGATCGGCGAAGTCATCGGCCCGAAGGGCAAGATGATCAACCAGATCCAGGAGGACACCGGCGCTGACATCTCCATCGAAGATGACGGCACCGTCCTCATCGGCGCAACCGACGGCGGATCCGCCGAGGCTGCCCGCTCGGCGATCAACGCGATCGCCAACCCGCAGGTCCCCGAGATCGGCGAGCGTTACCTCGGCACGGTAGTCAAGACCACCACGTTCGGTGCCTTCGTCTCCCTGACCCCGGGCAAGGACGGCCTGCTGCACATCTCCGAGCTGCGTAAGCTCGCCGGCGGCAAGCGCGTGGACAACGTCGACGACGTCGTCTCCGTGGGCCAGAAGGTACAGGTGGAAATCACCAAGATCGATGACCGCGGAAAGCTTTCGCTCTCCCCGGTCGTTGCCGAGGACGCCGAAGGCGCCGAGGCAGCAGAAACCGAGTCTGCAGAGTAAATGCCGGACTTTTCCGATGGAAACCGTCCCGTGACCCCTTCTTCGAAGGAGCACGGGACGGTTGTCCAGCTTCCGCTGACCACCCTGCCCTCCGACCCGACTCTGGTAGTCGGCACGCCGGGAGGCGCCGTTGTGCGCCGATCCGTGCTGCCCGGCGGCGTCCGGGTCCTGACGGAGGAAATGCCGGGCCAGCGCAGCACGGCCATCGGATTCTGGGTTGGTGTCGGCTCGCGGGATGAAGCCGCGGGCCGGCACGGCTCCACACACTTCCTTGAACACCTGCTGTTCAAGGGCACCACCCGCCGTTCGGCGATGGATATCGCCTCGGCATTTGACGAGGTGGGCGGCGAGTCCAATGCCGCCACTGCCAAGGAAAGCACCTGCTACTACGCACGCGTGCTGGACACCGATCTGCCCATGGCCATCGACGTTATTACCGACATGGTCACCTCCGCCGTCCTGGATCCGGAAGAACTGGAACAGGAACGCGACGTCATTCTTGAAGAGATCGCCATGGACAATGACGACCCGGCTGATCTCTGCCACGAAAAATTCTCCGAAGCCGTGCTGGGGGACCACCCCCTGGGCCGTCCCATCGGCGGCACCCCGGAAGCGATCCGCAGCGTGTCCCGCGAGGCCGTCCTGGACCACTACCGGCGCTACTACCGTCCCGACGAGCTGGTCATCACCGCCGCCGGGGGCTTGGACCATGACCAGGTCTGCGACCTCGTCCTGGCTGCCCTGCGCACCGCCGGGTGGGAACTGGACCCCGCCGCCACTCCGTCGCCGCGCCGCAACACCGAACCGGCGCAGATCTCCGGTACCGCGGGCGTGCACGTGTTCAACCGGCCGGTGGAGCAGGCCAACATTGTGATGGGCTGCCCGTCCCTGACGGCCACCGATGACCGCCGCTTCGCCATGAGCGTGCTCAACACCATCCTGGGCGGAGGCATGTCCTCGCGCCTGTTCCAGGAAATCCGGGAGAAGCGCGGCCTGGTGTACTCCACCTATTCCTTCTCGGCTTCCTACGCCGACGCCGGCTATTTCGGCATGTACGCCGGCTGCTCGCCGGCCAAGACCCGCCAGGTCATCGACCTGCTCGGGAGTGAACTCGAGCGTCTGGCCGCCGACGGCGTGGAACCTGCCGAGCTTGCGAAGGCTCTGGGCCAGATCTCCGGCGGCATGGTGCTGGGTCTGGAGGACTCCGGCTCACGGATGTCCCGTCTCGGCCGCGCCGAACTGGTGAGCGGGGAGTTCATCGACATTGATGAGTCGCTGCGCCGGATCCAGTCCGTGACGGCTGAACAGGTTCAGGCGCTGGCCGCTGAGCTGGCTGCCGCGCCCCGGACCATCACCGTGGTGGGCCCGTTCGAATCCGCGGCGGAACTCGGTTACTAGCCGGGCGTCCTAGCCGCCGGCGAAGGGCGGGAGGACGTCCACTACGTCCTCCGGGCCGAGCAGGCGTGAGCGGTCCCGTGCCGCCACCTCATTGACCAAAAAGGTGCTGCGCCCTATGACGGTTGCCAGGACAGGCGTCCCCTCCGGTGCATCCGGGTGTGCCGCCGCCAGTTTCTCCAGCAGTTCGCCGAGCTGCAGCGGTCCTTCATTGAAGGTTTCTTCTTCTATGCCGGCTGCTGCCTTCGCAGCGCCGAAGTATCTGATCAGCACCTAGCCGCCTATCGCGCTCATGGTTCGTTCCGGTTGTACATAATCCGCGTCCCCGAGCCCGGCGTGGCCCATGCCGTGGGCCTTGGGCTTGCCCCACATTGCCTCCTGCCAGCGGCGCACCACGGCGTCATCATCCACGCCGCTGCGCAGCAGCGCCAGCAGGTCAGTTTCCTCGTGGGAGAAGAGGCAGCTGCGGACCTTGCCTTCGGCGGTAATCCGGGTGCGCACACACTCGGCGCAGAACGGTTCGGTGACGGAGGCAATAATACCCACGGTCCCGACTACGGTGGCCGGGTCCGCGTGCCGGCGGACCTCCCAGCGCCGGGCCGGTGCACCGTTGCGTTCCCGGGGATCCGGGGTCAGGACAAAGTCGCGTTCCAGCAGGGACCGCATCTCGGCGGCGGTGATCATTCCGTCCCGTGTCCAGCCATGGTCCGCGTCGAGCGGCATCTGCTCGATAAAACGCAGTTCGAAGCCGTGGCTGACGGCCCATTCCAGCAGGTCCGGCGCCTCGGCGTCGTTGATTCCGCGCATCAGGACGGCGTTGATTTTTACCAGCCCCAGCCCCACCCGGGCCGCTTCCTCCACACCGCGAAGCACCCGGTCCAGGAACGGGCGGCGGGTGAGCTGGGCAAAGGTATCCGGATGCAGCGAGTCGAGGGAAACATTGATGCGGGTCAGGCCCGCGTCCTTGAGTGCCTGCGCCTTTTTGTCCAGCCCCAGTCCGTTGGTGGTCAGGGAAACCGGCAGGTCCGGATGGTTGGCGCGGATCCCGGCCACAATCTCCACCAGATCGGCACGCACCAGGGGTTCGCCGCCGGTCAGGCGCAGCTCGCGCACCCCCAGCCGGTCCACACCGATACGCACCAGGCGAATAATCTCATCGCGGGAGAGGACCTTGTCCCGGGCGAGCCAGTCCAGGCCTTCGGCCGGCATGCAGTACGTGCAGCGCAGGTTGCATTTATCCGTCAGGGACAGGCGCATATCGGTGGCGCGCCGCCCGTAACGGTCCAGCAGCCCGTCCGCGGCGGAGAGCACAGGGGATGCTCCCTGCGCGGAGGCAGGCGCGCTGTCTGGTGTACTGGTTTCTGCGGGATGGGATCCCGCAGGCAGGCGGGAAGGTCCGACGGCAGGCATTCCCAGCTGTATTCCCATCCCTCGAGGTTACGCCCTTTCACAGTTAGGCTCTATAAATGCGCTTTGTCATCCGGCCCCGCCGGACCATGGCCGCGTGCGCCGCGCTGATGCTCGCTTCCACGGTCGCCGCCTGTGCGGGGGGCCACTCCGAAGAGGGGACTGGCGGGATCACGGTCTTTGCCGCGTCCTCGCTCACCGATGTGGTGGAGGCCTTTGATGCCGCTTACGACGGCGGCGGCCGGCTCCGCATCAACGTGGGCTCCAGCAGCCAACTCGTGGCACAGATCCAGTCCGGTGCGCGTGCCGACGTCATTATTACCGCGGACACCGAAGCTCTGGACCCGGTGCGCCCGGAGCTGTCCAGGGAATCGGTTTTAGCCGCCAATCAGCTCGTCCTGGCCCTCGCGCCGGGCAACCCCGCCGGCATAGCAGTGTTACGGGATGTGTCGGCGGACGGAGTCCGGACGGCGCTGTGCGCCCCGGCGGTTCCCTGCGGCCGGGCCGCGGACCACGTGCTCGAAACCGCGAATCTGCAGCTCGCCGGACCGAGCCTTGAGGACAGCGTGCGTTCGGTGCTCACCAAGGTGTCCACCGGGCAGGCGGATGCCGGGTTTGTTTACCGCACCGATGCGCTGGCCGCGGCGGACTCCGGTGTCACCTATCTCCCTCTTCCCGATGCCGCACCGAATCTGTATCCGGCCGCCCTGACATCCGCTGGCGCCGGCAATGATGCCGCGGCGGGCTTCTATGAATGGCTGAGGGGTCCTGAAGCGGCGGCCATCCTCGACGAGGCCGGGTTTATGCCCGCCGGGGACGGTGCCTGATGTCCCTGAAGCCGTTGCGGGACGAAGCGGTCCGCAAAAGCATGCCCGCACGTACGGTCACCGGGAAGGGTGCCCCGCTCACCCGGGAGGCACGCGCCACCACCCCGGGCTGGCTATGGATTCCCGCCGGAATCGCACTGTTGCTGTGCGCCGGTCCCGTCGCGGCGCTTCTGCTCAACGTGCCGTGGACCTCGCTGCCCGAGCTGCTGGAATCCGGGGCGGCACGTACCGCACTGGGACTTTCGCTTGCCACGTCGCTGTGCTCCACGCTGATCTGTGTGCTGCTGGGGCTGCCGCTGGCCGTCCTGTTCAGCAAGCTGCAGGGGCCCTGGATCCAGCTAATGCGGGGAGGGCTGCTCATCCCGCTGGTCCTCTCCCCGGTGGTCTCGGGCATCGCACTGCTCTACTTCTGGGGGCGTCAGGGGATCGCCGGGAAACTGCTGGGCTCAGCCGGCGTGGATGTCGGCTATTCGCCGGCCGCCGTCGTTATTGTCCAGGTGTTCGTCTCGCTGCCGTTCTTTGTCGTGGCGTCCCTGAACAGCCTCTCGGCCGTGGACAAGGATATTGAGATGGCCGCGGCCACCTCCGGAGCCGGACCCACCACCATCCTCCGGCACATCACCCTGCCGCTGGCACTGCCCGGCATCGTAGCCGGGGCACTGCTGGCCTTCGCCCGGTCCTTGGGTGAATACGGCGCCACCATCACCTTTGCCGGCAGCATCGAGGGACGCACCCGGACGCTGCCCCTGCAGATAGAACTGAGCCTGAACTCCAACCAGCCGCAGGCGGCACTGGGCATCTGCCTGATGCTGATTGCCCTGTACCTGCTGGTGCTTCTGCTCGCACGGCTGGGCACCGGACGGCTGCTGCCGCGATGACATTAACCGCGATGACACTAGCCGCGATGACACTAACAACGCCGCAGAAGCCGTGCCGCTCCGGAAACACTCCGGGCACGCCGGTACACAAAGGAATGGAACAGCCATGACCCGGACGCCGCGGCATATACGGGGATGGGCCATGGCATCCGGGCTGGTGGCCGCAGCGGTGGGCGTGGCCGGCGGAGAGCTGGCAGCGATCCTGAGCCCGTCCCTCTCACCGGTCTCCGCCGTCGGCTCTACAGTGATCGACGCCGTTCCCGGCCCCGTGAAGGATGCTGCGATCGCCCTGTTCGGCACGGCCGACAAAGCGGCGCTGCTGACGGGCATGGCCCTGATTATTGCCGTGGCAGCCGTCGCCGCGGGATGGCTGGAGCTTCGCCGCCCGCCGGCCGGGTCGCTGATCCTCGGGGCCTTCGGCGCTGCCGGGCTGGCCGCCGTACTCACCCGGCCGCAGGGCGGGATCCTGGCGGTGCTTCCCCCGGTCGCGGCCGGCGTCCTCGCCGTCCTCATCCTGCGGGCCCTCACCGCGCGCGTCCGTCGCCTGGCGGACGCACGGACCCCCGACGCCGTCGGTACCGCACGCCGTGCCGTTCTTGCCGCAGTGGGCGGGGGAGCGGCAGTGGCCCTGCTCGGCACGGCGCTTTCAGCCGTGGCACGGGGCGGCCAGGCCGGGGTGCTCGCCCTGCGCGACGCCGTGCGGCTGCCGGTGCCGGCCCGCGCCGCAGCGCCTGTCCCGGCCGGTGCCGAACTCGCCGTGCAGGGGCTTCCGCCGCTGGTGACGCCGGCCGCGGACTTCTACCGCATTGACACTGCCCTCAGCGTCCCGGTCATCGATCCGGGGCAGTGGCGGCTGCGGGTCACGGGAATGGTGGACCGCGAGGTGGAGCTGACGTTCGCGGACCTGCTGGCCAAGCCGCTGCAGGAAAGCTACGTCACCCTGGCCTGTGTCTCCAATGAAGTGGGCGGCAACCTGATTGGCAACGCCCGGTGGCTGGGCTGGCCCGTCCGCGAGCTCCTGGCGCAGGCGGGCATCCGGCCGGGCGCGGACATGGTCCTGTCCACCAGCAGGGACGGGTGGAGCGCCTCCACGCCGTTGGAAGCACTGACCGATAACCGGGACGCCCTGCTTGCCGTGGGAATGAACGGGAACCCGCTCCCGCTGGAGCACGGTTTCCCGGTCCGTCTGGTGGTCCCGGGACTCTACGGCTACGTCTCCGCCACCAAATGGGTCACCGAGCTGCGTGTGACCCGCTTTGCCGAGGAAACGGCGTACTGGACGGAGCGCGGCTGGGGCGAGCGCGGTCCGGTCAAGCTCTCCTCGCGCATCGACGTCCCCGGACGGAGCCCGGTGTCCGCCGGCACCGTCACCGTCGCCGGGGTGGCCTGGGCGCAACACACCGGTATCAGCGCCGTGCAGGTCCGCGTGGATGACGGCGAGTGGCAGGATGCGCAGCTGGCACCGGGCATCTCAGCGGATACCTGGCGGCAGTACTCACTGCCGGTGGAGCTGACCCCGGGAGGACATGATCTGACTGTCCGGGCCGTGGACGCCAACGGCAACAGGCAGGCGGAGGAAAAACGCCCTGTGCTGCCCGACGGCGCCACCGGACTGCATACACTTCGGGTGACTGTACGGTGAAACATAAAACCGTCCGGCCGCGCACCGCATCAGCAAGGAGCACCATGTCCGCACAACCCGGCCCGCAGACCGTTGCGGGCCACCAAAAGGCCGTAGCGGAGCTGCTGCGGCACTGGTTCGAGGAGCACCCGCCGGCGGCTGAAACGGTGCCCCTGACGGAGGCCGCAGGCCGGGTCCTGTCTGCCGATGTGCACGCGCCGGGGAACCTGCCGCCGTTCACCAACTCCCAGATGGACGGATACGCGGTGCGCTCCGCAGACCTGGCCGGGCCCGGCGGGCACCAGCCCGCCGCGGCAGACGGGCCGGCGGGCCCTGCACCCCGGATCCGCCTGGCTACAGCCGCGCATATTCCGGCCGGCAGCGCCCCGGCCCCGCTGCAGCCCGGGACGGCCGCACCCGTGATGACCGGGGCCATGCTGCCCGAGGGAGCGGACGCCGTCGTCCCCATTGAAGCCTGCGATCCCGATTATTTCCTGCCGTCGGGAACCGGGGGCAGCGTGCAGCTTCCCGCAGGCGTCCCGGCGGGACGGTTTGTCCGCCGGGCCGGCAGCGACATTGCCGCGGGAGCCCTGGCCCTGGCCGGCGGGACCCTTCTCGGTCCGCTGCAGCTGGGCCTGCTCGCCGGTCTGGGGCTGGACCGCGTTGGCGTCCGCCCCCGGGTCAGGGTGCTGCTGCTGACCACCGGTGACGAAGTCCGCGAACCGGGCCAACCGCTGGGCCCGGGGCAGATCCATGACGCGAACACCACCCTGCTCCGCTCCTCGCTGGAAGCCGCCGGTGCCCGCGTGCTTCGCTCGCGGATCCTGGCCGACTCGCCGGCGGAGTTCATTGAACGGCTGCGGGCGGACATCACCGCGGAGGCACCCGACCTCGTGCTGAGCTCGGGCGGGATCAGCAAGGGAGCCTACGAGGTGGTGCGCCAGGCGCTGGCAGCTGCCGACGTTCAGTTCCTGTCCGTGGCGATGCAACCGGGCGGGCCGCAGGGGATCGGCACCGTGGACGGGGTGCCCTTCCTCGCTTTCCCCGGCAACCCGGTCAGCTCCCTGGTGTCCTTTGAAATGTTTCTGCGCCCGGCCCTCGGAGCCGTCACGGGTGCGCCCCGGCCGCGGGCCCAGGTAACCGCACGGCTGGCAGAACCGCTGCAGAGCCCGGCCGGGAAGCAGCAGATCCGCCGCGGCAGGTACACGGACGGTTCGGTGGTGCCGGTAGGCGGCCCGGGATCGCACCTGATCCACGCCCTGGCCTCATCCAATGCCCTCATCTCGGTTCCCGTTGGCACCGAAAACCTCCCCGAAGACGCGGAAGTGACAGTATTGCTTTTGGACTAGATCGCTTCCGGACTAGCAGCCGAACCGCCCCAGGGCGCCCCCATCCGGGTGCCGTGCACTGAAAGGACGCCCCCCGTGAGCGCCGACTCGAAGAACCTCCAGCCCGCCGGATTGACCCATGTCCGCGATGACGGCTCCGCGCACATGGTGGATGTCTCCGGCAAGGCCGAGACCACGCGGGAGGCCACGGCACAGGCCGTGCTGGTGACCACTGCCGAAGTCCTCCGGCTGATTGCCGAGGGCGGCCTGCCCAAGGGTGATGCCCTCGCCGTCGCCAGGGTGGCCGGGATCATGGCAGCGAAGCAGACCTCAAGCATCATTCCGCTCTGCCACCCGCTGCCGCTGACCAAGGTGACGGTGGATTTCACTCCGCGGGAGCAGGACGTGCTGGTGCAGGCCACGGTCAAGACCAAGGGGCTTACCGGCGTCGAAATGGAGGCCCTTACCGCTGCCTCGGTGGCCGCCCTGACCCTGTACGACATGATCAAGGCGGTGGACAAGCACGCCCGGATCACCGACACCATGGTGCTGGCCAAGTCCGGCGGCAAGAGCGGAGACTGGACGCTGTGAACACCCCCGCAACCCCGGCTCCGCGCCGTACCGCCGCCGTCCTGATTGCCTCCACCCGGGCTGCGGCCGGCGTCTACGAAGACGAATGCGGCCCGCTGATCGCCGACTGGCTGTACGCCCTGGACTATGACCTGGTGCTGGCCGAAGTGGTGCCCGACGGCGAGGAGATCGCCGCGTCCCTGCGGCGGATCCTGGCACTGGCCCCGTCGGTCCTGTTGACCAGCGGAGGCACCGGCCTGAGCCCCGACGACGTCACGCCGGATCTGACCGAGCCGCTGCTGGACCGGCAGCTGCCCGGGGTCATGGAAGCCATCCGAGCCAAGGGACTGGCTTCCACGCCCATGGCAGCGATCAGCCGCGGATACGCCGGAACCGCCGGAAGCACCTTCATTGTGAACCTGCCCGGGTCCCCTTCCGCCGTCGCGGACGGGCTTGCCGTGCTGGAACCGATCATCGGCCACATCTGCGGCCAGCTGGAAGGCAAACGTGAACACTAGCGAAGTCCTGCGGGCCACAGTCTCCGACGAACCCCTGAGCACCGCCGACGCAGAACGCCAGGCCTGGTCACCCGAATGCGGTGCCGTAGTGCTCTTCAGCGGCATTGTCCGTAACCACGACGACGGCAAAACGGTCACCTCCCTCGGCTACAGCGCGCACCCCACGGCCGCCGCTGTGCTCGCACAGGTGGCGGAGGAGATCGCTGCGGCGTACGACGGCGTGCGCATCTGGGTGGGGCACCGCACCGGCGCCCTCGACATCGGTGACGCCGCCCTCGTCGCCGCCGTCGCCTCCGCACACCGCGGCACCGCGTTCGCCGCCTGTTCGGCCCTCGTGGACGCGGTCAAGGCGAATGTGCCCATCTGGAAGGAGCAGGGCTTCACCGACGGCAGCACCGAGTGGGTGGGCGTCAGCGACCGGCCGTGAGCACCGGTAATCTTGAGCCTATGAAGGAAAAACTTGCCGTAGCCGTGCTCGGCGCCTCGGGCCGGATGGGCTCCGAAGCCGTGGCCGCCGTCGAGGCAGCAGAAGACATGGAGCTCGTGGCAGCCCTGGGCCGGACTGATCCGCTGGAAACGCTGGTCTCCGCGGGCGCGCGCTACATTGTGGACCTGACCGTGCCGGACAGCACCGAAGCCAACGTGCAGTTCGCCGTCGAACATGGAATCCACGCCGTGGTGGGCACTACCGGGTGGGACGCCGACAGGCTGTCCCGGCTGGAAACCCTGCTGCAGGCCTCCCCGGGAACCGGTGTGCTCATCGCCCCGAACTTCGCCCTCGGGTCGGTGCTGGCCTCCGCTTTCGCAGCGAAGGCCGCACGCTACTTCGAATCAGTGGAACTGATCGAGCTGCACCACCCGGACAAGGTGGACGCGCCGTCGGGCACCGCGGTACGCACCGCCTCACTGATCGCGCAGGCACGCGAAGAGGCAGGGCTGGCACCGTCCCCGGACGCCACCACCAAGGCCCTTCCCGGTGCCCGCGGCGCCGAGGTGGACGGTGTCCATGTGCACTCGGTCCGCCTGCGCGGGCTCGTGGCCCACCAGGAAGTACTCCTGGGCGGTCCCGGCGAGCAGCTCACCATCCGGCATGATTCCTTTGACCGGGCCTCCTTTATGCCCGGCGTGCTGCTGGGACTGCGGCAGGTGGCAGATCATCCCGGACTGACCGTCGGACTTGACGGCTACCTCAACCTGAACGACTAAGGAACACGTTGTCTTTCTTCTCCGGCCTTTTTTCCAACCGCGCCAAACTTGGCGTGGCCCTGGTGACCCTGCTGCTGCTTTTCTACCTGGTGGTCTCGGCGCAGCGCGGCTGGCTGCTGCTGACCTCCCCGGAAATCCCGGCCAAACTCATGGGTGCCGCCTACCTCGTATTGCCGGTGGTAGGCGCGTGGGCCCTCATCCGTGAACTGACCTTCGGCGCCCGGACGGAGAAGATGGCCTCCATCCTGGCCGAGGAGGGCAGGCTCCCGGTGGATGACCTGCCCCGGACTCCGGGCGGAAGGATTGTGCGCGCCGCTGCCGACGCGCAGTTCCCGCAGTACAAGGCCGAAACGGAAGCAGCCCCGGCGGACTGGCGCAGCTGGTTCCGGCTTTCCTGCGCGTATGACGCCGCGGGGGACCGGACCCGGGCGCGGCGTGCCATGCGGCAGGCCGGGAAATTGTTCGGCGCCAAGGGCAACTGACCCGCTCCGGATCCTTTCCGCAGTTCGCCGGCCTGCAGCTCGCAGGCTCGGCTCGCGGCTGCTGTACAGCCGGTGGGGAGGGTTCAGCGTTTGCGTGCCGCGGTGCCCGCCCCTGCTTTGCCACGGGCCAGCCGGGACGCGCCGGAGGTTAGGAATTCCAGCGGTCCGCGCGCCTCGATGCGCTGGAACAGGATGGCCAGCACCACGTAGAACGTGGCCTGGATCCAGAACACCGGCATCGGTTCGAGCGGCGGAACCTGCTGGTCCACCACGCTCATGACCCACACATGCAGGCTGTAGAGCGTCAGCGTCATGGCGCCGGCCGCGGAGAGCGGCAGCAGCAGGTTCGGACGTGCCCGGGTGAGCAGCAGGCAGGCCCCCAGTACCGCGGCCGCGGTGCCGCCGGCGTGCAGCATGTCCAGGCTCGTATTGGAGTGCGGTCCGGCCAGCGCCAGCCACCACCAGGAGCCGGTCTGTTCCACCGGGCTGAGATTCACTTCCAGCATGCGGGCCAGCGGCCACCGCTGACCGGACCCGGTTGCCTCCAGGGCGTCGAACCCGCCGAGTGAGCCCAGCAGGTAATAGGAGAGGAATTTCGAGGTGACCGCGGCGAAAATGCCGCCTGCGAGCAGCCCCACCTGTACCGGCAGGTTGGTCAGCGCCAAACGGCCGATGACCAGGCCCAGCAGGATGTAGCTCAGCCATTGAAGGACGGGGTAGAAACCGGTCACAAACACATCCGCGGCCAAGGTTGCCGGGGAGAGGAACGCATCCCAGGTGATGTTTCCATCGATCTCCGCGGGCGAGAGATTCTCCAGCAGCCAGCCGCGCAGCACGTAGGCGAGCACGGGGGAGGCGAGCAACCATGCCCCCGCCCACACGGCCAGGCGCCGCAGCGGCATCCCGACGAAGGGCAGCGCCAGCAGGAACAGCACCGCGTAGTGGAAGAGGATGACGGCGATGTTGGTCTCCAACCCGCCCAGGGCCAGGCCGATGAGGGCAATGATCAGTGCCCGGACCGCGATTCCGCGGCGGTCCCGGTTCACCGCCTTCCCTTCGTGCGGTTGACTGCCGCCCGTCAGCAGCGCCAGCCCGACCCCGGCCACCACCGCGAACAGGGCCGAGGACCGGCCTGAGAAGACCAGGCCCGTGAACGTGCCGTAGCCGGTTTCCTGGTTGTACAGCGGCAGGGTGTGGGTGGCGATCATTCCCAGCAGGGCTATCCCGCGGGCAGCATCGATGCCGGTGAGGCGGCGTTGGGTCATGGACAGAATCGTCTCACGCATCGCACCGCTCCCGCGGTGCGGCCTCTGCCGGTCCGGTGCCGGCTTGGGTTGATTCCCGGCGCTACGCCAGGACTGTCACAGCCGGGCCGGGCGCGCGGTGCGCCGCCCAGAGGGCCTGTGCCACGTCGTCGGGCCCGTGCCTGAGCCCGGGACCTACGGGTCCGGATATCACCACCTGGGCCACGCGGATCCCGGCCGGTGTGAGCCGGCGGTGGAGCAGGTCCACGAACGCCGTCTCTGCTGCCGTGGTGACGGCGCTGGCCGCACGCTCCGGTGAGGGGTGCACCGCACCGCTGCCGGTGGTGAAGAGCAGGCTGCCCCTGCCCCGTTCCAGCATGCCGGGCACCACTTCGCGTACCGCGGTGGCGGCGCCGCCCACGTTGAGCGCAAGGGATGTCAGGAACTCCTCTGCCCCGGTCTCCAATACCGGGCGGATCAGGTCCAGGTCCGGCAGCGGGGAGAAGCACATGACCTCAACGGGACCGGCCCGCGCAATCAGCAGCTTCAGGGCCAGCTGCAGTGCTGCGGGATCGGAAGCATCCGCCGCCTCCCAATGAACCGTTGTGCCCTCCACCTGCAGCGTCTGCGCCAGACTGCGCAGGTGCTCCGCAGAGCGGGCCACCAGGGCAACCGCGGCTCCCGGAGCAGTGAACCGCCGTGCAGTCGACAGCCCGATTCCGGGCCCGGCACCGATGATCATTAGCGTTTTGTGCAGCTCGTTGCCCATGGTTTTATGCTGGCGCGCCGTCGGCGGCCTGGGAACGCCCTACCTTTCCCGGGTGCGCGGCACCCACCCTCGCTACACTGCTGCTGTGCCCTCGCCGCTGGGAGAATTCCTTATCCTCCGCCGTTCCCGCCTCCAGCCCGCCGATGTGGGGTTGACCGGCAACGGCCGGCGCCGCGTGCCCGGCCTGCGCCGGGAGGAGGTCGCCCAGTTGGCGGATGTAAGCGTTGACTACTACATGCGCCTGGAACAGGGCCGCGAAACCTCGCCGTCGCCCCAGGTTGCCGCAGCCATCGGGACCGCCCTGCAACTGGATGAACACGCGCTGCCCCACCTGTACCGCCTGGCCGGGCTGACTCCGCCGCGCACCATCCCAACCGCCGCCGCCGTGGACCCCCAGCTGGCGGCGTTCCTGAACGAAGGGCCGGAGCACCCCGCCATGGTGCTGGGCCAGGCTTTTGATGTCCTCGCGGCCAACCCGCTGGCCGAAGCCCTGTTCCTGGGCTTCGGCCCCACCCGCAACCTGCTGGAATCCGTGTTCCTGGACCCCGCCGCGGCCGTGCTGTACCGGGACTGGGACACAGTGGCGGCCAGCATGGTGGCCAGCTTCCGGCTGTTGGACGCCGCCCAGCCCCGGGAGTCCCGGATTGCCGAGGTCCGCTCAAATCTGCTGGCCGCCGACCCCCGGTTCGCGGCGCTTTGGACCGGCGCCGAGATGCGTGGGAGCCGCCTGACCAGCAAGCGCTTCCGCCATCCGCTGGCCGGGGACCTGGACCTGCACCTGCAGGCTTTTGACGTCCGGTCCGCGCCGGGACAGGAACTGGTGGTGTACCGGGCTGAACCGGGATCGCCGTCGAGTGCCGCACTGAGGGCGCTGCAGGCACCCCGACGTCCGTGAGAGCACCTCACCGGGTCACCTGACTGCGCCAACATCCGGACCACGGGGGCGTTGTCCCTTTGCACTGCGTTGCGGGTAACGTTTTACCCATGGATTCACTAAACCGCATGCTTCCCTTCGGCACCCTTGTCACCGCTATGGTGACCCCGTTTACCGAGGACGGCGCGGTGGACTTTGACGCCACCGCCTACCTGGCGAACAAACTCGTCGAAGACGGCTGCGACGGCCTGGTGGTGTCCGGCACCACCGGTGAAACCTCCACCCTGGAGGACAGCGAAAAGGAAGATCTGTTCCGGGTGGTAGCCGAAACCGTGGGTGGACGGGCTAAGGTCATTGCCGGCACCGGAACCAACCACACCTCGCACTCGGTGGAGATGGCACGCCGCGCCGAGCGCGCAGGCGCCGACGGACAGCTCGTTGTGACTCCGTATTACAACAAGCCCACCCAGGCCGGAGTCCTGGCCCACTTCGACGCCGTGACCGCAGCCACGGACCTGCCGGTCATGATCTACGACATTCCCGGCCGCGCCGGCATCGCGCTGAGCACCGCCACCCTCATCCGGCTCGCGGATAACCCCAAAATCCTCGCCCTGAAGGACGCCAAGGCTGACTTTGCGGGAATCACCCGTGTGCTGGCCAACACCACACTGGATGTTTACGCCGGGGATGACGGGCTGACCCTGCCGTGGATGGCGGCAGGTGCCGTGGGCGTGGTGAGCGTCTCGGCACACATCGCCACGGCACAGTTCCGTGCGCTGGTGGACGCGGCGGCAGCGGGCGACTTCGCCACCGCCCGCCGGATCCATTTCGAACTTGATCCGCTGATCCGCGCCGTGATGACGCATATCCCCGGCGCCGTCTCCGCCAAGCAGATCCTCGCCCTGCAGAAGGTCATCCCCAACGCGGCCGTCCGCCTGCCGCTGGTGGCACCGGACGCCGTCGAAATGGAGGCCGTCTACACCGACCTCGCCGAAGCCGGCATGGATTTCTCCCGGATCGGAGCGTAGCGGACATGAGCGTCACGCCGGGCAGCGCGCTGCTCACCCCGCCGGCTCTGGAACCGGGAACCCTGCGGATTGTCGCCCTGGGCGGACTGGGGGAGATCGGCCGGAACATGGCCGTGTTCGAGATTGACGGCAAACTGCTGATCGTTGACTGCGGGGTGCTCTTCCCGGAGGAAACCCAGCCCGGCGTTGACCTCATCCTTCCGGATTTCTCCTACATCGAGGACCGGCTGGAGGACGTGGTCGGTGTTGTGCTCACCCACGGCCACGAGGACCACATCGGGGCCGTGCCGTACCTGCTGCGGCTGAAGAACGACATTCCGCTGATCGGGTCGCAGCTGACCCTGGCCCTGGTGGAAGCCAAGCTCCAGGAACACCGCATCAAGCCCTTCACCCTGACCGTGAAGGAAGGGCAGGTGGAACACCTCGGCCCGTTCGAATGCGAATTCGTGGCCGTCAACCACTCCATCCCCGACGCCCTGGCCGTGTTCATCCGCACCGAAGCCGGCACCGTGCTGCACACCGGCGACTTCAAGATGGACCAGCTGCCGCTGGACGGCCGGATCACCGACCTGCGCGCCTTCGCCCGGCTGGGTGAGGAAGGCGTGGACCTGTTCATGGCGGACTCCACCAATGCCGACGTCCCCGGCTTCACCACCGCCGAACGCGAAATCGGCCCTGTGCTGAACGAACTCTTCGGCAAAGTCAGCAAGCGGATCATCGTTGCCTCCTTCTCCTCCCACATCCACCGAGTGCAGCAGGTCCTCGACGCCGCTGCCGCCCACGGACGCTACGTGTGCTTCGTGGGCCGTTCCATGGTGCGGAACATGGCCATCGCCGAGAAGCTGGGGTACCTGAACGTGCCCGAGGGCATTCTGGTGGACCTGAAAAACGTGGACGAGCTGCCCGACGACAAGGTGGTGCTGATGTCCACCGGATCGCAGGGCGAGCCCATGGCCGCCCTGTCCAGGATGGCCAACGGCGACCACCGGATCAGCATCGGGAAGGGGGATACCGTCATCCTCGCCTCATCCCTGATTCCGGGTAACGAGAACGCTGTTTTCCGCGTGATCAACGGACTGATGCGCCTGGGCGCCGATGTCGTGCACAAGGGCAACGCGAAGATCCACGTTTCCGGCCACGCTGCTGCGGGGGAACTGCTCTACTGCTACAACATCCTGCGGCCGAAGAACGCCATGCCGGTGCACGGGGAAACCCGGCACCTGATTGCCAACGGACGGCTGGCCGCTGCCACCGGCGTCCCGGAACAGAACATCATCCTGGCCGACGACGGCACTGTCGTGGACCTGCGCGAGGGCAAGGCCCGCGTGGTCGGCGAGGTCGAATGCGGATTCGTCTACGTGGACGGCTCCAGCGTGGGAGCCATCACCGATACGGATTTGAAGGACCGGCGGATCCTCAGCGAGGAAGGCTTCATCTCCATCATCTCCGTGGTGAACCGCAGCACCGGGACCATCGTCTCCGGGCCCGAGATCCATGCCCGCGGTTTCGCGGAAGGAGACGCGGTCTTCGACGAGATCATCCCCAAGATCAGCGTGGCCCTGGAGGAGGCGGTTCGGTCCAACACCGACCACACCACCTATCAGCTCCAGCAGGTGGTCCGGCGCGTGGTCGGCACCTGGGTCAACCGCCGGCTGCGGCGCCGGCCGATGATTGTGCCGGTAGTCGTCGAAGCCTGATCCGGTACCTGCCGACCTGGGCGGATACGGCGGAGAATGCCCGCAAAAGTGCCGCCCGACCGCGTAAATTCAAGGGATCGAGCGGCCCATCAGGTAGCGTGGCTCTTATGGCGACTCGTACTTCCCCTGCCGCACGCAGCGGTGCTTCCGGCCCCACAAAGGCCCGCAGCACCGGCGGCAGCACCAGCAAGACATCAGGCAAAGGCACTCCGCGGGGCGGAAGCGGGGGCCGGGGGACGTCGCGCCAGTCTCCGCCGCCGGAGCAGCTGCCCCTGCCGCTCCGCGCCATCGAAAGCGCCTGGATGGGAGTGGCACGGATCGCCGGTGCCGGCATCCGGAAACTCGGCACCGACGTTTCCCCGGAGCGCGACATCCGCCGCGACGGCACCGGGTTCTTCCTGATCCTGCTGGCGCTGGCCGTGGCCACCGTTGAATGGTGGGCACTGCGCGGACCCGTTGCCGACGTCATCCACGCCGGGGCAGCCGGCACCTTCGGCTGGATGGCCCTTGTCCTTCCGTTTATGCTCCTGACCGGAGCGGTCCGCCTGTTCCGATACCCTGAACGCCACCGCGCCAACAGCAGGATCAGCATCGGCCTGGTCATTATGCTGCTCGCCGGCGCCGGCATCACCCACATTGTCGGGGGCTCGCCCGCCCTCTCGGACGGCTTCGACCGGCTGTGGGCCTCGGGCGGCATTGTCGGATTCCTTGTGGCCGGGCCGCTGTCGGCGGCCCTCACCACCTGGCCGGTGGTGATCCTGCTGTCCTTCCTGGTGTTCGTGAGCATCCTGATCGTCACTGCGACTCCCTTCCGGCACATCCCGCTGCGACTGCGGGCCCTCTACGAGCACCTCATGGGCCAGGACCTGGCGCCGGACGATCCCGAGGCGCACGACCAAAGCTACCTGTACGGGAATTCCGGCCCGGAAAAGGTCAAAAAGCCGCGCAAGAGCCGGCGGGAAAAGCAGGCAGAGGCTGCCGCCGCCGCTGCTGCGCAGGAAGGTTTCGCCGGCGACGAGGCCTTCGAACGTGCCCTGCTGCAGGACGAGGAAGACGAAGCGGCCGCAGCCGCTGCTGCGGCCCCCGCCATCCCGCCGGGAGTGCGGCGGCCCACGCAGGCCGAACTCGCCACCCAAAAGATCCGCCGCAACCAGGGACTGCCCGTGGACGGCGGCCCGGACTCCGCCGAGCCGCCCACCGAGGCGATCAGCATGGTCCCGGGCGCCACCGAAGTGCTGAACCTGGCCTCCGCCGGTGCACCGGTTCCGCCGGTCCCGTCCAAGCCGGTGGCGCACACGCCCCCGGCCGCACCCATCCCGCAGCGCACCGAACAGCTGCAGCTGTCCGGCGACATCACCTACACGCTGCCGCCGTCGGACTTCCTGCCGCCGGGCCCGCCCGCCAAGGAACGCTCCGAAGCCAACGACGCCGTCGTCGCCGCCCTGACGCACACGCTGGAGCAGTTCAACGTGGACGCCAAGGTCACCGGCTTCTCCCGCGGCCCCACGGTCACCCGGTACGAGATTGAACTCGGCGAAGGCACCAAGGTGGAACGGGTTACCGCCCTGTCCAAGAACATTGCCTACGCCGTGGCCAGCTCCGACGTACGCATCCTTTCGCCCATTCCCGGCAAATCCGCCATCGGCATTGAAATCCCGAACGCGGACAAGGAAGTCGTGGCCCTCGGCGATGTGCTGCGCTCCAACTCGGCCCGCAAGACCGAGCACCCCATGGTCATGGGCGTGGGCAAGGACGTGGAGGGCGGGTTCGTGGTCGCGAACCTGGCCAAGATGCCCCACCTGCTGGTGGCCGGTGCCACGGGCGCCGGTAAGTCCTCGTTTGTGAACTCCATGATCACCTCCATCCTGATGCGTTCCACCCCGGACGAGGTGCGCATGGTGATGGTGGACCCCAAGCGCGTGGAACTGACCGCCTACGAGGGCGTGCCGCACCTGATCACGCCCATCATCACCAACCCGAAGAAGGCCGCCGAAGCCCTGCAGTGGGTGGTCCGGGAAATGGATACCCGCTATGACGACCTGGCGAACTTCGGGTTCAAGCACATCGATGACTTCAACAAGGCTGTCCGCAACGGCAAGGTGGTACCGCCGGCCGGCTCCAAGCGGGTCATCCGCGCCTACCCGTACCTGCTGGTGATCGTGGATGAGCTCGCCGACCTGATGATGGTGGCTCCCCGTGACGTGGAAGATTCCATTGTCCGCATCACCCAGCTCGCCCGTGCCGCAGGCATCCATCTGGTGCTGGCCACCCAGCGTCCCTCCGTGGACGTGGTAACCGGCCTGATCAAGGCCAACGTGCCCTCCCGGATGGCCTTCGCGACGTCGTCGGTCACCGACTCCCGCGTGGTCCTGGATCAGCCCGGCGCCGAAAAACTGCTGGGCCAGGGTGACGCACTGTTCCTCCCCATGGGCTCGAACAAGCCGATCCGTGTGCAGGGCGCCTGGGTCACCGAGTCCGAAATCCACCGCGTGGTGGAGCACGTCAAGAACCAGCTCCAGGCGGTGTACCGCGAAGACGTCACCGTCACCGCGCCCAAGAAGCAGATCGACGACGACATCGGAGACGATCTCGACGTCCTGCTGCAGGCCACCGAGCTGGTGGTTACCACCCAGTTCGGCTCCACCTCCATGCTGCAGCGCAAGCTCCGTGTGGGCTTCGCCAAGGCCGGACGCCTGATGGACCTGCTGGAGTCCCGCGGCGTCGTCGGCCCCTCCGAAGGTTCCAAGGCCCGCGACGTGCTGGTCAAGCCCGACGATCTGGCAGCCACCCTGGCAGCGATCAGCGGAGGGGAAGCCCCGGCCCCGGCCGGGGGAGCGGGCCCTGCGGCGCTTGCCGACAACGCCAACGTCAATCACGGGTTCGAGCCCGAGGGACCGGTGGATCTGGTGGCCGCCGATCTGGAGAGCCGTCCGCAGGCTACGGAATACCATGACGGCGACGACGACGCCGATGGTTCCGAAGACGCGTGGAGCCTCACCGGCCGGTGAATGTTCGCTACGCTGGAGGCGTGAGCAATTCTCCTACGGACAGAGTCCCCACCCTCAATATCGCCAACGCACTGACGGTGGTGCGGATCCTGATGGTTCCGCTCTTTGTCTGGTTCCTGGCAGTCGACGACGGCCAGGGGGGACTGTTCCGCTGGCTGGCCGTGGCAACGTTCGCCGTCGCCATCTACACGGATAAGCTCGACGGCGACATTGCCCGCAGCCGCGGGCTGATCACCGACTTCGGAAAGATTGCCGACCCGATCGCCGACAAGCTGCTGATCGGCTCCGCGCTGGTGATGCTCTCCCTGCTGGGCGAACTCTGGTGGTGGGTCACCATTGTCATCCTGGTCCGGGAGCTCGGCATCACCCTGATGCGTTTCGTCGTCATCCGCTACGGCGTGATGGCTGCTTCCCGCGGTGGCAAGCTGAAGACCGTGGTGCAGACCTTCGCGATCTTCCTGTTCCTGCTGCCGCTTTCCACCTGGCTGGGAGCCTGGGCGTGGTGGATCGGTGCCGTGGTGATGGCTGCTGCGCTCGTGATCACCGTTGTCACCGGTATCGACTACGTGCTCCAGGCTGTCCGGCTGCGCCGCGACGCCAAGCGGGCCTGACCGGCATGACACCGGGATCGGCAGCGGCTGTCCTTGAAGCGGCACGTGCCGCCGGCCGAACAGTGGCCACCGCCGAGTCCCTGACCGCCGGCATGCTGTGTGCCGAACTCGGAGCGGTACCGGGTGCTTCGACGGTTTTGCAGGGCGGGGTGGTGGCGTACCAAAATAGCATCAAGCAATCCGTTCTCGGGGTTCCGGCCGGGCTCCTGGCCGAAGCCGGTTCCGTGGACGGACGGGTGGCCGGCCATATGGCCTCCGGGGCGCGGCGCGTCCTGGGCGCCGACATTGGGGTCTCCACCACCGGCGCCGCAGGGCCCGAGGCCCACGATGGAAAACCGGTGGGTACCGTGTTCGTGGGCATTGCCACGGCCGGAGGCACCAGCGTCCGGGAGTTCCATTTCTCCGGAGACCGGGCAGCCATCCGGGCTGCAACCTGCCGGGAGGCACTTCTGATGCTGGCCACTGAGCTGGAAGCGGACTAGCGTAGCGGACGGAGCGGGAAGCCTTCGGATAAGAGCGGGAACAAAACCGGCAGGGTGTCAGTTGTTAGTATCAGGAACCGCCAAGGTTCTTTTATTACGATCTTTGGACAGTCTGCGGTATCCCTGCAGACGCACTCATAGGGAGCAGGACGATACACATGGTTAAGCAACCCGTGTCCGTGAACGGCGTGATCCGCTGGCGGGATGTAGGGTTGGCGGAAGACGCACACCGGGAGCCAAAGGAGCGCAAGATGGTAGTTCTTCGTCACGAGATTGGTGATGTTCTCCGCGACGTGCGCCAGCGCCAGGGCCGTACCCTGCGTGAGGTGTCACATAGCGCCCGCGTCTCCCTCGGCTACCTCAGCGAGGTTGAACGCGGACAGAAGGAAGCATCGTCAGAACTGCTGTCTTCCATCTGCAGTGCCCTTGATGTGCCCCTGTCCCTGATGCTCCGTGAGGTCAGTGACCGGGTGGCCAACGCTGAAGGCGTGGCCATTCCAGATACCGTGCCATCTGAGTTTTCCCGGGAATTCGCTCGTGAGTTCCCCGAAGACCTGGCCCGGGACCTGGCCCGCACACCCTAGGACCCACCCATGAACTGCCCGGTCGGATTCCCTCAAGCGGAATCGGGACCGGAATAACGTGAGAAACCCCCGCAGGTGCGGTGCCTGCGGGGGTTTGTTCTGTCATCAGTGCTGTTTGCCGGGCCCGGCGTTCCGTCCGCCGGCAGGGGCATGGCGGATCTTCCGTCCGGTGCAAGCACAGAGGTGTTCAGTTTGTGCAGCAGCCTTGCCAGGGTGAGCAAATCCTGGGCGTCCCAGCCCGTCCATGTGCTCCGGAAATGTGCCTTGCGGGCCGCCGCCGTACCTTCGAGGCGGGCAGAGCCTGATTCCGTGAGGCTGATGGGCTGGGCCCTGCCGTCAACCGGATCGGTATGTTTTTCAACCAGCCCGAGTGTCTGCAGCATCGATATCTGGCGGCTCAGTGACGGCTTTCCCACCCCGACGGCGGAGGACAGCTCCGTGAGGCGCATCGGGCCCTGCTGATGAAGCAGCACCATCAGGCCATAGGCGGACGGTTCCATGTCCGGGTGGATTTCCCGGGCCATCCGGTGGGAACTCGCCCGTGCCCTGCGCCAGAGGACACTGAGTTCCTGCTCCAGGTCCTCGATGGCGGCATCTCCCTGGGGGCCGGCGCCCGGGCCGGGCACAGGCAGGGTCCCGCTCGGACTGAGAGGCAGGGGCTCCGGAGAGCCGGCTGTGCCGGAAGTCTCGGTCATCATCCCATTGTAGTTTTCCATCCGTTCACCGGACCCGTGGTGCGCTGTTTTTTGCACGGCGCTGCGGGGGAGGGCAGGCCGGGACCGGAGACGGCCGCAGCTGGCGGATGTACGCCCCCGGGCTCCGTGCGTGAGACGATTAATCGATGCGTATCAGTGACTTCTGGCGGCTTATGGATGACGAGTTCGGTTCAGCCTATTCACGGGTCCTTGCCGCGGATCTGGTCCTTGCCCCGCTGGGCGGCGTCACCGCTGCGCAGGCACTGGATAAAGGAATTGAACCCAAGGCGGTGTGGCTGGCGGTATGCGATATCCAGGATGTTCCGCAGGAGCGCCGCTTGGGCCGGGATATCAAACCAAAGGCCACCTGAGGGCGGCGCCCCGCGCACCGGAGCGGACACGCCGGGCACGCTATTCGAATCTTTGTTCGGATAAAGATATGCTCCTACACAGGGGTCGGTCCGAGCCGATGCGGCCCGGAGATATCCACAAGACGATGAGCAATAAGGTCCGGTCAGACGTTTTGTCAGTGCCGCCGGATAGGGTCGTTATTAGAAAAGGACGACCGGCCTACGGGCCGCTTACTACCACAACACGAGGTGAAGAATGGCTGCTCCAGCCGACCGCGCAAAAGCTCTAGAAGCAGCGCTGGCCCAGATTGACAAGCAGTACGGCAAGGGGTCGATCATGCGGCTCGGTGACGAAGTGCGCGCCCCCGCCGAGACCATCTCCACCAGCTCGGTCGCGTTGGACGTGGCCCTGGGTATTGGCGGCCTGCCGCGCGGCCGCGTCGTGGAGATCTACGGACCGGAATCCTCCGGTAAGACCACCCTGGCGCTCCATGTGGTGGCCAATGCGCAGAAGAGCGGCGGCATCGCGGCGTTCATCGACGCCGAGCACGCCCTGGATCCCATCTACGCCGCCAAGCTCGGGGTGGACACGGATTCGCTGCTGGTCTCCCAGCCGGACACCGGCGAACAGGCCCTCGAAATCATGGACATGCTGATCGGCTCCGGTTCGGTCGACGTTGTTGTTATTGACTCCGTTGCCGCCCTGGTGCCGCGCGCCGAAATCGAAGGCGACATGGGCGACAGCCATGTCGGGCTTCAGGCCCGCCTGATGAGCCAGGCACTGCGTAAGATCGCAGGCCGCCTGAGCCATACCAACACAACGGCCATCTTCATTAACCAGCTGCGTGAAAAGATCGGTGTCTTCTTCGGCAGCCCGGAAACCACTACCGGCGGCAAGGCACTGAAGTTCTACGCTTCGGTCCGCATTGACGTCCGGCGTATCGAGACGCTCAAGGAAGGTACCAACCCCGTTGGTAACCGGACCCGGGCAAAGATCGTCAAGAACAAGATGGCTCCGCCCTTCAAGCAGGCAGAGTTCGACATCATGTACGGCGTCGGCATTTCCCGCGAAGGCGGCCTCATTGACATGGGTGTGGAGCACGGCCTGGTCAAGAAGTCCGGCGCCTGGTTCACCTATGACGGTGACCAGCTGGGTCAGGGCAAGGAAAACTCGCGCAACTTCCTGAAGGACAACCCCGACCTCGCGGACGAGCTCGAGCGGCGGATCCGCGAGAAGCTCGGCATCGGTGTTCCGGCAGCAGAAGCGCCGGCACCCGCCAGCCCCAAGCTGAAGGCAGTGGGGAAGGACTCCTAAAGTCCTGACGTCCTCCGGGGCCGGTCCGCTGTAAGGACACGGCCCCCGGAGGACTTCCGGCTTTGGTGCCCCCGGCTTCCCCGGTAGACACACGGTTATGGATACCCCGCAGCAGAACACTGCTCAGCAGAACCCGCAGCAGAAAAGTCCGCATCAGCACCCGTCCCGCTCCGGGGCCGGGCAGGATGAGACGCTGGCGCAGCTACGCCAGCGCCTCGCTGACATCCAGGCCGGAACCGCGCAGGCACCCGCAGACGTGTCATCCGGCGCACCCGCTGGCCGGGCCAAGCCCGCGAAGGCTCGACGGCGGAAGGCCGCCGGAAGTAAAGACCCCACGGGTGAAAGTGCCGTCTTCAAAGAGGACGGGTTCGGGGAAGAGGCGACAGCTGACGAGCCCTGGGCCGAGGCGGATACCGCCGGGAAAAGCTCCGGGGCGCGTAAGCGACGCCGGCAGGGCGGGGCCGGGGGATCGGCGGAGGCGGATGCAGAACCGCTTACCCCCGAAGAGGCGTACAGCGAAGCCAAAGCGATTGTCCTGCGCCAGCTCACGGCTTCGCCCAAGAGCCGGAAGCAGCTGGAAACGAAACTGGCTGAACGGGACATTCCCGCGGAATCGGCGGCCGCTGTGCTGGACCGCTTCGAGGAAGTACAGCTGGTCGATGACGCCGAGTTCGCCCAGCTCTGGGTCCGCAGCCGGTCGCAAAGCAAGTCGCTTGCCCGCGGAGCTCTCCGGCGGGAACTGGCAGAGAAGGGGATAGCCCCGGACCTTGCAGCCGAAGCGCTGGAGCAGCTCAGCGACGAGGATGAACTGGAAGCTGCCAGGGAGCTGGCACGGTGGAAGCTCCAACGTTCCGCAGATCTGGCGGACCGCACGGTCCGTGACAAGCAAACACGCCGGCTGGTCGGGATGCTCGCACGCAAGGGCTATTCGCCGTCCCTGGGTTTCCGCGTGGCCAATGAAGTGATCGCCGCGGTTCGGGAGGAACGCGGGGACTCCGTTTAGGGCTCGCCCCACGGTCCGCCGGTATCGGCTGAAGCGGCGGCAATCAAGCCGGTGTCCATTCGGCGCGCCGTACCGTATGCTGTGCGAACTATGTTAAAGATGAGGTTTGCGGGGCCCATGGTGCGTTCGGGGCAGGTGCGTCCCCGCCGGGCGACGTCGCTCTCCGCCGTGATGCTGACCGCCGTACTGGCTTCAGCCGTGCTCAGCGCAGCTCCGGCACCGGCCGCCGAGTCGTATCCCTCCTGGGACGACATCCGGGCGGCCCAGTCCTCGGAATCGGCCAAGGCCGCTGAAAGGGACAGGGTGGAGGGATTCCTCACCGAGCTGCGGGAGGAGGCCGGCAGCCTCGGTGACGCCGCAGTCGCAGCGACCAACCGATACAACGCTGCCGTGGAAGAGCTTGCCGCCAACGAGCAGCTGCTGGTCTCCCTCGCCTCGCAGCGGGAAGCAGCCGCCGGGCATGCCTCGGACCTGATGCGCCAAGTGGCCGCCCTGGCCGCCCAAACCTACAAAACCGGCGGGGCAGCGGCTGACAGTGCGGCGCTGATGCTCCTGGACGCCGACGGATCAGTCGACGCCCTGCACGGAGCCGATCTGATGGACCGGGTGTCCTCACGGGCCGGCAACCTGTATGCCGACGCGCTGGCGTCCGAGAAGGTCGCCGCCGGGCTCAGCGAACAGGAGCAGCAGGCACGCGACGCCCGGGCAGAACTGGTTGCCGAGGCCGAACGCTACGTTCAGGAAGCCGATTCGTCCGCCGCTGCCGCCGCGGATGCCATCCGCGAAGAGGAAGCCCGGAAAGCCGTCCTGCTGGCCCAGCTCGCCGAGCTGCGGGACAGCACCGTAGAGGCAGAGGAAGCCCGGATACGGGGGATAGCAGCGGAGAAAGCTTTTAAGGATCAGGAAGCGGCAGCGGAACGTTCCGCACAGGCAGCACCTGTGCCCGGGACCGGGCGTCCGGCGGGCGGGGAGCCATCCGACGGAAACGTGCCGCCGCCTGTGACATCCCCCACGCGGCCCACCCCCGTAGTACCGGCCCCGCCGGCCCCCGCGCCGGTAGCCCCTGCCCCCATAGCCCCTGCCCCCGTGGCACCTGCGCCGGTCGCGCCAGTTCCCGTGGCGCCGGCCCCCACGCCTCCTGCACCCGTGGCCCCGGTGAATGACCCGGCGGGAGCACAGAATTATGCCGCCGGGAGGATGGGGAGCTTCGGATGGGACGGCAATGAGTTCCGTTGCCTGGTGAATCTCTGGAACCGTGAATCGAACTGGCGCACCAACGCCGCCAACCCGTACAGCGGCGCCTACGGCATTCCGCAGTCCCTGCCCGGCAGCAAGATGGCAACCCACGGAGCCGACTGGCAGACCAACTACCGGACGCAGATCAACTGGGGCCTGGACTACATCATGTACAGGTACGGATCGCCGTGCGCAGCCTGGGCGCATTCCGAAGACGTCAACTGGTATTAAGCGCGTCGGCTCCGGCCTGTCGGCGCCATGTCCGCCCCACCCACTCCTGGGTGGATATTGTCAAGACTGGCCGTTACCTTTTTGAGACTTTTCCCAGAAAACTCCGGTAGCGTCCTGCGCTTGTGACTTCACTTGACTCCTCACGACGCGAACAGACCCGTATCCGCCGCGCCCTGCGCCGGCGCCGCCGTCTTCAGGCGGGTGCCGCCGCGACCCTCGGAACGGTAGCCGTACTAGGGGTGTCCGGTGCGGCCCTCGGGACGGGGGCCGGCGCCAGTCTCCGCTCTTCCGCGGGCATGCAGCTGGTGAACCTGGCTGTGCCGCTGCTGGGTGACGAGGAAAGCGGTATGCCCGCCGGCGCCGGTCCGGCATCGGCTTCCGGGCAGAGCCACGCGGGCGCCGCCGGGAACGACGCGGATGCCCCGGGGAACGACGGCGCCGCCGCCGCTTCCGAGAACGAAGCGGCGCCGGCCGCAACGGACTCTGCCGTGGCTGAAGCGGCGGAGGAAGCCGCAGCCGCCGCGGTTGCCGAGGCAGAGGCATCCGCAGCCGCGGAAGCCGCTGCCCGGGCCGCCGTTCCCGTGGATGATCCCGCCGCCGCCAAGGCCTACGCCGCCTCGGCCCTGGCGCCGCGCGGCTGGCAGGCGTCCCAGCTGACGTGCCTGGACACGCTCTGGACGAAGGAATCGGAATGGCTGACCAGTGCCACCAACGCCAGCAGCGGCGCGTACGGTATTGCCCAGTCCCTGCCGGCGGAGAAGATGGCGTCCCACGGCGGCGACTGGCAGACCAGTTACCGGACGCAGATCAACTGGGGCCTGGACTACATCTCCTCGCGCTACGGCTCACCCTGCGGTGCCCTGAATTTCCACTACGCCAACAACTGGTACTGAGAATAATCCGCGGCGGTATTCGGGGCCGGAGCATGGGTGGACGTACCCTAGGAGGGTGAGTCTGACTGTTTCTTCCCCTGCCCCCGATGCACTGCAGCCGAGCCCGCGCACCTACCAGGTCCGCACCTTCGGCTGCCAGATGAACGTGCACGATTCCGAACGTATCTCCGGTCTGCTCGAAGACGCCGGATACGTTGCCGCCGACGGCGACCAGGCGGACATTGTCGTCTTTAACACCTGCGCCGTCCGTGAGAACGCAGACAACAAGCTCTACGGGAACCTGGGGCTGCTGGCACCGGTCAAGGAACGCAACCCGGGGATGCAGATTGCCGTGGGCGGGTGCCTGGCCCAGAAGGACCGGGAGACCATCCTGCGCAAGGCGCCCTGGGTCGACGCCGTCTTCGGCACCCACAACATCGGTTCGCTGCCGGCCCTGCTGGAACGCGCACGGCACAACGCCAAAGCGGAACTGGAAATCCTCGAATCCCTGGACGTCTTTCCTTCCACACTGCCCACCAAGAGGGACTCGGTCTATTCGGGCTGGGTGTCCATCTCCGTGGGCTGCAACAACACCTGCACGTTCTGCATTGTCCCCTCCCTGCGGGGTAAGGAACGCGACCGCCGGCCGGGGGAGATCCTCGCCGAAATCCAAGCACTGGTCGACGACGGCGCCATCGAGGTAACCCTGCTGGGCCAGAACGTGAACTCCTACGGCGTGGAATTCGGTGACCGCGGCGCCTTCGCCAAGCTGCTGCGCGCCTGCGGTGAGATCGAGGGCCTGGAGCGGGTCCGGTTCACCAGCCCGCACCCGGCGGCCTTCACCGACGACGTCATCGAGGCTATGGCCGAGACGCCGAACGTTATGCCCCAGCTGCACATGCCCCTGCAGTCCGGCTCGGACAAGGTCCTCAAGGACATGCGCCGGTCCTACCGGTCCAAGAAGTTCCTCGGGATCCTCGACCGGGTTCGTGAACGCATGCCGCACGCCGCCATCTCCACCGACATCATTGTGGGCTTCCCCGGTGAAACCGAAGAGGACTTCCAGGCCACCCTGGACGTGGTGGAGCAGTCACGTTTCGCCACGGCCTTTACGTTCCAGTACTCCAAGCGTCCGGGCACACCGGCAGCGGACCTGCCGGACCAGCTGCCCAAAGCGGTGGTGCAGGAACGTTTTGAGCGCCTCACCGCGCTGCAGGACCGCATTGCCGCGGAGGAAAACGCCAAGCAGGTTGGCACCACGGTGGAAGTCATGGTGACAGCCGGGTCCGGGCGCAAGTCCGAAGAGACCGGCCGGCTCTCCGGCAGATCACGGGACCAGCGCCTGGTGCACTTCTCCGTGCCCGACGGCGCCCCGGTTCCCCGACCGGGTGACCTCGTGACGGTTCCGGTCACCGCAGCCGCCGCCTTCCACCTCATTGCGGATCCGGCCACGGCGGCGGATTACTCGCTGCGGCGCTCCCGGGCCGGCGACGCGTGGGACCGTGCGCAGGCGGATTCCTGCGGTGTTCCCGCCGGTCCGCCCGGCGCCCGCAAGGGTGTGTCGCTGGGCATGCCTGTCCTGCCGCCGCGTTCCTGAGGCACCCGTGAACTCTGCGCTGCCGGCCGAGCGGCCGGTGATCGCCGTCGTCGGCCCCACCGGATCGGGAAAGTCCGATCTGGGGGTGTCTCTTGCTTTGGAACTGGGCGGCGAGGTGATCAACGCCGATTCCATGCAGTTCTACCGAGGCATGGACATTGGCACCGCCAAGATCTCCGAAGCCGAGCGCCGCGGCGTTCCGCACCACTTGCTGGACATCATGGACGTCACCGAGGAAGCCAGCGTGTCGGCCTTCCAGGCCCAGGCACGCAAGCTCATCCAAGACATCAGCGCCCGGGGGAGGTACCCCATCCTGGTGGGCGGTTCAGGGCTGTACGTCCGTGCTGCCCTGGACGTACTCGAATTCCCGGGCACCGACCCGTCCGTCCGTGCCCGGATTGAAGCGGATTTGGAAACACAGGGACTGCCCGCGCTCCAGGCCCGGCTGCAGAAGGCGGATCCGGTTTCGGCAGAACGGATCGGCGACGCGCGGCGGGTGGTGCGGGCGCTGGAAGTCATCGAACTCACCGGCCGCCCGTTCAGCTCCTTTATGCCGGTGCGCGAGTATGTGCGGCCGACGGTGCAGATTGGACTGCAGGTGGAGCGGCCGGTCCTGCATGAGCGCCTGGCCCGACGGGTGGACGCCATGGTGGATCAGGGACTGCTGGAGGAGGTCCGGCAGCTGGAACCGCAGGGCCTGCGCTCCGGGCGGACTGCCTCCAGGGCACTGGGGTATGCCCAGTTCCTGGCCGTTCTGGACGGGAAGGCGTCCGCGCCGGACGCGGCTGCCGCCACGGTGGTGGCCACCCGGCAGTTTGCCCGCCGCCAGCTCACCTGGTTCCGGGCCGATCCGCGCATCACCTGGCTGGACCACGACGATCCGCAGTTGCTGAACCGGGCAGCGGAAGCCGTCCGCGGGTTCGGCCGGCCCAGTATCCTTGGTAAGTGACCAATACTTCTGCTGCTTCGAGCCCCGCCGCTTCCCTGTCCGCCTCCGGCCTCCCGGCGTCCCTCGCCGGACTTCCCTTCGCGAAGGGACACGGCACCGGAAACGACTTTGTCCTCATCGCCGACGTCGACGGGTCCCGAAACCTGACGGCAGACGAGGTCGCTGCGGTCTGTGACCGGCACCGCGGGATCGGCGCCGACGGATTCATCCGCGCGGTCCGCTCCGAATTCGTCGCCGAGGGCCGGGCGCTGCTGGAGGGAGCACCGGACGCGGAATGGTTTATGGACTACCGCAATTCCGACGGCAGCGTCTCGGAAATGTGCGGCAACGGGGTGCGCGTGTTCGTCCACTTCCTGCTCGAAGAACACCTGCTGGAACTCGGCGAGGGGGAAAGCCTGTCCATCGGCACCCGCGCCGGGCTGAAAACGGTGAGCCGCATCGCCGGCGGCTACGCGGTGGACATGGGGCCGTGGGAATTCATCTACCCGGACCATGCCGCAGCAAAGGCCATGGACGCCGTGGTCAACGCCGAAGGACTTGAAGTGCCCCGCCCGGCGCTGTCGGTGAGCATGGGCAACCCGCACACCGTGGTCGCCCTGGCCGAGCTCAGCGAACTCGCCGGAACCAACCTGACCGCGCCGCCGTCGGTGCAGCCGGAACCCGAACACGGCACCAATGTCGAGTTTGTCGTCCCCGCTGAACCGCTGGTCGAAGACGGCGTGGGCCTGGTGACCATGCGGGTGCACGAACGCGGGGTGGGGGAAACCCTGTCCTGCGGCACCGGCGCCTGCGCGGCAGCGGTGGCCGTCCGGTTCTGGGCCGGCGCCCAGGCGCCGGACAGCTGGGCAGTGACGGTGCCCGGCGGCGTCGTCGGCGTCCGATTCCTGTCCGGCCCGGAAGGCCGCGAGCACGTGGAACTCAGCGGCCCGGCCGTGCTGGTGGCCCGGGGAATGCTGCTCTAGGCAGCGTCGGTGCGCTGCACCTTGAGGATCCGGAAGGTTTTTGCGGTGCTGTGCCGGGTGACCGTAAACCCGGCCGGCAGCGCTTCGGCCAGCCAGCGCTGCAGCGAGTCCGACCCAAGGTTCTTCTGCACTACCAGCCAGGCGGTGCCGCCGGGGGACAGGCGCGGCAGCCAGAGCAGGAGCAGGGCATGCAGCTCCTCCTTGCCGATCCGGATGGGCGGGTTGGACCAGATGGTGTCGAAGCGGACGTCCGGGTCCACCTCCTGGGGCAGGGCAGTAAGGACGTTGTCGCAGCCCAGCGCCGCCGCGTTGTCCCGCGTCAGGCCAAGGCTGCGTTCGTTGACATCCACGGCATAGATCCGCGCCTGAGGGGACTTCAGTGCAAGGGTCAGCGCAATGGGCCCCCAGCCGCAGCCAATATCCAGCAGGTTGCCGGTGGCCGGGGGTGCGGGGACTTCCTCCAGCAGAACCGCGGTGCCCTTGTCGATGCCGTCGGGGCTGAAAATTCCGCCGGCGGTCTGCAGCACCCGCTCGGCCCCGGCAAGGGTGACCCGGAGGGGCTTGCGGACCTCGGGTCCGGACGGAGTGGAAGAGAAATAGTGGTCTGAACCCATAACAGTCCAGATTAGTCGCTGTACGTACCCGCTGCGGAATTTCCCCGGCGGTGCAGCGGTTGTAAGGAACAGTGCAGCGGCTCGGAAATCCATTGCGGTGCCGGCGGGTATCTGCCCAGAATGGTGGCCCGGGAAATGTCCGGTGCCTGGCCTACCATGTTAAGTACATCCTTCTAAGGAGATTATGACCATCAACAACTCCCGTGCCCTGAATTCCGGGAACGGCTCCGCAGCAGGTTCCACGCCGGAACTGAGCCAAGCGGACATCCAGGGCGTCATCGACAGGATCCTCTCGAAGGAAAGCGCGGTGGAAACCAAGGCCGCGTCCGGCAGCAATGAGCGCCGTGGACGCGCACTGGCGCTCTCGGAATCCGGCGAAGAACACTCGATCCACGACGGTGAGCAGCAGGACCTCGAGGAACGCCGTGCCCTGCGCCGCGTCGCCGGCCTGTCCACTGAACTCGAAGACGTCACCGAGGTCGAATACCGGCAGCTTCGGCTGGAACGGGTTGTGCTGGCCGGGCTGTGGAGCGAAGGCACCGCAGCCGACGCGGAAAACTCCCTGAAGGAACTCGCTGCGCTGGCTGAGACCGCCGGCTCCGAGGTCCTGGACGGAATCATCCAGCGGCGGCTGAAGCCGGACCCCGGCACCTTCCTGGGATCCGGCAAGGCCCAGGAACTCAAGGACATCGTGATGGCCACCGGTGCCGACACCGTGATCGTGGACAGCGAGCTTGCCCCGTCACAGCGCCGCGGCCTGGAAGACATCGTCAAGGTCAAGGTCATTGACCGGACCGCCCTGATCCTGGACATCTTCGCCCAGCATGCCAAGTCCCGTGAAGGCAAGGCGCAGGTGGAACTGGCACAGCTGGAATACCTGCTTCCCCGCCTGCGCGGCTGGGGCGAGTCCATGTCCCGCCAGGCCGGCGGGCAGGTCGGCAGCGCAAGCGCCGGCATGGGTTCCCGCGGACCGGGTGAAACCAAGATTGAACTGGACCGGCGGAAGATCCGCACCCGCATGGCCAAGCTGCGCCGCGAAATCGCAGCGATGAAACCGGCCCGGGAAACCAAGCGGGCCAACCGGCAGCGCAACGCCGTCCCTTCGGTGGCCATTGCCGGCTACACCAATGCGGGCAAGTCTTCCCTGCTCAACCGGCTGACCGACGCCGGGGTCCTGGTGGAGAACGCCCTGTTCGCCACCCTGGATCCGACTATCCGCAAGGCGCAGACCGAAGACGGCATCGGCTACACGCTGGCGGACACCGTCGGTTTCGTCCGCTCCCTTCCGACCCAGCTGGTGGAGGCCTTCCGCTCCACCCTGGAGGAAGTCGCCGACGCCGATCTGATCCTGCACGTGGTCGACGCATCGCATCCGGACCCCGAAGGGCAGATTGCCGCGGTCCGCACGGTGCTGGCTGAGGTGGACGCCCGCAAGGTGCCCGAGATCATCGTCCTGAACAAGGCCGACGCCGCCGATCCGTACGTGCTGGAACGGCTGCGCCAGCGCGAGAGCCGGCACGTGGTGGTTTCCGCCCGCACCGGGGAAGGAATCCCGGAGCTGCTGCAGGCTATCTCTGAAGGAATACCCCGTCCCGGAGTGGACCTGGAGCTGATGGTCCCGTACGAGCGCGGCGACGTCGTCTCCCGCCTGCACCAGCAGGACGCGGAAATCCTTTCCATGGAGCACGGCGAAACGGGAACCCGGCTGCACGTCATGGTTCGCGAGGGCCTGGCCGCAGAACTGGAGCCCTTTGTCGCCCATGCGTAAAAAGGGGGATTCCCAGGGGCCGGAGGAGGTCCTGGAGCTGCTGGACACGGCGGTTTCGGCCATGGGCGGCCAAAACCGCCCGGGCCAGCATGAGATGGCCCGTCAGGTTGCTGAGGCGATCGAGACGGGCGATCACCTGCTGGTCCAGGCCGGCACCGGCACCGGTAAATCCCTCGCTTACCTCATTCCCCTGATTGCCCACGCGCTCGAAAGCGACAAGCCGGCGCTGGTTTCCACCGCGACGCTTGCCCTGCAGTCCCAGATTGTGGGGCGGGACCTGCCCCGGCTGCTGAAGACCCTTGAGCCTAAGCTGCCGCGCGAGGTGGACGTGGCGCTGCTCAAAGGCCGCAGCAACTATGTCTGCGTCCACAAGACCGGCGGCGGTTTCCCGGATGAGGACGACGACGCCGGCACGCTCTTTATGCTCGGTGAGGACCAGGCGGTGACGCACCCTGCACCCGCCGGCGGGCCGACGTCCGCCCTGGGACGCGACGTTGTCCGGCTGCGGGAATGGGCCCAGGAAACCGAAACCGGTGACCGGGACGAACTCCTTCCCGGTGTCAGTGACCGCGCCTGGCGGCAGGTCTCCGTGACCTCCATGGAGTGCCTGGGAGCGCAGAAATGCCCGGTGGCCGAAGAATGCTTCAGCGAACGGGCGCGGGCCAAGGCGGCAGTGGCCGACCTGGTGATCACCAATCACGCCATGCTGGCCATTGCAGCCTTTGAAGGCCTGGCCGTACTGCCCGACTACGACGTAGTGGTCATCGACGAAGCACACGAACTCCAGGACCGCGTCACCGGAGCCGTCACCGGACAGCTCTCCGGCACCCTCATCGCCGCAGCCGTGGCCGCCGCCCGCAAACACACCTCCGCGACCCTGGAACCGCTTGCTGCCGCCGGCCGTGCGTTCGACCAGGTCTTCGCGCCGGTGCCCTCGGGCCTGCTGGCCGGAGGTTTGTCAGAGGACCAGGAGATGGTGCTCGGCCATGTCCGCGAATCCACCCGGACGGCCCTCTCGGATTCCAAACCCGAAGGACCGGACGCGGTGGACGGCGGCCGGCAGATGGCCCGCTCGCGCCTGCTGGCCGTGCAGGAAATGTGCGAACGCATCCTCGATGCCGGCAATTCCGGCGAGGTTGTCTGGGCATCACGGACCAGCACCTTCTCCCCGGGGGCCGGTTACACCGCGCCCGAAGAGGATTCGCCGCCTGTCATCAACGTGGCCCCGCTGTCCGTGGCCGGACGGCTGCGTGAGGGACTCTTTGACGGGCATACCGTGGTCCTGACCTCGGCCACCCTCGCCATTGGTGCCGAGTTCGGCCCCGTGGCCGGTGCCCTGGGACTGGTAGGCCCAGGTGCGCCCAAATGGACCGGTACCGACGTCGGCAGTCCCTTCGACTATCCGCGGCAGGGTGTCCTGTACGTCGCGAAGGACCTGCCCAAACCGGGGCGTGGAACCTCCCCTGAGCAGCTCGACGAGATCGAGGCACTGATCAAAGCCTCCGGCGGAGGTGCGCTGGGCCTGTTCTCCTCGCGCAGAGCAGCTGAGGAGGCGGCCGAGGCGCTGCGTTCCCGCGTGGATTTCCCCATTCTGTGCCAGGGGGAATCCACCATGTCCGCCCTGGTGAAGCAGTTCGCGGACGACGACGAAACCTGCCTGTTCGGCACCATGTCCCTCTGGCAGGGCGTTGACGTTCCCGGTGCCTCGTGCCGGCTGGTGATGATGGACCGGATTCCGTTCCCGCGGCCCGACGATCCGCTGATGACGGCGCGTACCCGCGCCGTCGCCAAGGCGGGCGGCAACGGCTTTATGAGCGTGTCCGCCACGCACGCCGCCGTGCGGCTGGCGCAGGGTGCCGGACGGCTGATCCGGGCTTCCGGAGACAAGGGTGTGGTGGCGGTGCTCGACTCACGCCTGGCCACTGCACGGTACGGCAGCTTCCTGCGGGCGGCGCTGCCTCCGTTCTGGGCAACCACCGACCGCACCGTGGTGCTTCAGGCCCTTCAGCGGCTCGCGGGTCAGCCGGCAGATGCCGGGACGGGACGCAGCTAGGCCAGCCTGCGGGCGCTGCCACCGGGGACGCCGGACTGAGCCATAGGCAGCCACCCGTAAAGCAGCCGCTCATAAAACGACAGCACTCATAAAACAGCAGTGCCCCGGCCGGAAGCCGGGGCACTGCTGTTTGTTCCGGTGTTGGTCCCGGAATGACGCTTAGAGGGAACGCATCACCGAGACAACTTTGCCCATGATGGTCGCTTCGTCACCCAGGATCGGTTCGTAGCGGGTGTTCTGCGGCAGCAGCCAGGTGTGGCCGTTGCGCTGCCGGAACGTCTTGACGGTGGCTTCGTCCTCCAGGAGGGCGGCCACGATGTCACCGTTTTCGGCGGTGGGCTGGCGCCGGACCACTACCCAGTCGCCATCGCAAATGGCCGCATCGACCATCGAGTCACCGGCGACCCTGAGCATAAACAGGTCCCCGTGGCCCACCAGCTGGCGGGGGAGCGGAACCACTTCCTCAACCTGCTGATCAGCAAGGATGGGGCCGCCTGCTGCGATCCGTCCCACCAGCGGCACCATGGCCGTATCGATCGCCGTGGTGAGGTCTGCCGCAGCACCTGCGGACGCGGACCCGGCAGGACCGTTGACCGTTCCGTCCTGGGCGGTTACCGGGCTGGAACCGGTGCTGCCGGTCGCCTTCGCGTCCGACGTGTTGCCGTTCCGTGAGGAGGCGGCGTCCCGCAGGAGCAGCGGAACCAGGATCTCCATGGCCCGGGGACGCTTGGGATCGCGGCGGATGTAGCCGAGTTTCTCCAGCTGGCTCAGCTGGTGCGTGACGCTGGAGAGGCTGGCCAGACCGACAGTGTCTCCGATTTCGCGCATCGAGGGCGGGTAGCCGTTGGCGCTCACCGACCGCTGGATGGTTTCCAGGATCTTCGTCTGGCGCGCAGTCAGGCCCTTGGAACGGCCTGCCGGCGCGGCAGGGGGAGGCGTGCTGCCATTGGAAACAGTCCTGCGTGCCACGTCGGCTTCCCTTCACGGACGGCCCGCAGGTGCGGACCGGTTGGTTCTGGCGGTCTATCTGTTGTGTCTGGTGTCTTCCGGTTGGTGCTGCTGTCCGGCTGACCGTTTTGTCAGAGGCGGATGGTTAGTTGGTTCCAGCCGCTTCCCGATGGGTTCAACGCTAGGGGAGTGCAGCACCTTTATCAAACATATATTCGAGCGAGTCTCGACATTGTTCGTAGATAAGTGCTAGAAATGTTCGAGTACAACTTAGAACATACGTTCGAGTACGGCCCGCCGACACCTCGGTGGTCCCACCAGATGTTCGAATGCACTTTCGAGCCACAGCGCTTCCTCCCGTGCTTGCGGGGGCGCGGCGCGGCCGTTCGGTGCTTCGGACCGGAAAGGTATTGACATGTCAGTACATGTACTTCCCTCGGTTCCTTCGGCAGCCGCACCCGTTTCATCCGATGCACCCCTGCGGCTTACCCGCCGGGGCCGGCTTCTCCTGGTCGGGGCACCCCTGATGCTGACCACGGCCGCCCTGCTGGTCTTTGTCGGATTCTTTACCGCTCCGGCCATGGCATCGGGCAACTCCCCGGAGCAGACCCGTACCATCCAGGTGGCTGTTTCGAACGGGGATTCCCTGTGGTCGCTGGCCACGGAGTTCGCTCCTGAGCGGGATCCCCGGACGGTGGTTGCCGACATCGTGGAGCTGAACAATCTGGACGATGCCACCGTGCCGGCCGGGCGCCAGCTCTACATCCCGGTGGCGCGCTAACCTACCGGACACCCCGGTGCCCACGCACGGTGACGAGCCCATGTGCGCTGACCAATCCACCCGCGCTGACCAATCCACCCGCGCTGGCCAGCCGCACGCGCGCTGACGAAAAAGAGCCGCCCGCTGCCTAAGAACGCCGTCCGTTGCCGGCGCCGGACGCAGCTTTCCACATGCAGGGACCAGCCTCCGCGGGGGTACCGGTCTTCATGGAGGGACTTAGTCGCTGTGGAGATGGCCTCGGATTCCGGAACTGTCCACGCCGCGCCTTAAGCTGTAGTGGTGAGTGAACAGCTGGAAAACCTGAACCGACTTCCCCTGCGCGATGACCTCAGGGGCCTGACGCCCTACGGGGCCCCGCAGCTGGATGTGCCGATCCTGCTGAACGTGAACGAAAATACCCATGGACTGCCCGAGCACGTACGCCGGGCCATCGTTGCCGAAGTGGAGTCCGCTGTCGGCGGCCTGAACCGCTACCCGGACCGGGAATTCACGCAGCTGCGGGAAAATCTGGCAAAGTACCTCGGCCACGGCCTGGCGGCGGAGAACATCTGGGCAGGCAACGGCTCCAATGAAGTCCTCCAGCAGATCCTGCAGGCTTTCGGCGGACCCGGCCGGACAGCCATGAGCTTCCCGCCCACCTACTCCATGTATCCGTTGCTCGCCAGCGGTACCGGTACCGCCTACATCACCGGCACCCGGGAAGCGGATTTCTCCCTCACTCCCGAATCGGCGGCCGCGCAGATCCGGGCCCAGACCCCGAACATCATCATTTTGTGCACGCCGAACAATCCCACGGGAACGGCCCTGGGCCTGGACGTCATCGAAGCCGCGTATGAGGCGGGCGAAGCATCCAACGCCATTGTGGTGGTTGACGAGGCCTACGCCGAGTTCTCCCACGCGGATACTCCCAGCGCCCTGCAGTTGCTTCCCGGACGGGAACGCCTGATTGTCTCCCGCACCATGTCCAAGGCCTTCGCCCTGGCCGGCGCACGCATCGGCTACCTGGCGGCGGCACCCCAGATTGCCGATGCCCTGCGCCTGGTCCGGCTGCCGTACCACCTGTCCGCCATCACCCAGGCCACGGCGAACGCCGCCCTGACCCACTCCGACGCCCTCCTCTCCAATGTGGAGGACATCAAGGGCCAGCGTGACCGGATTGTGCGGGAGCTGACCGAACTCGGACTGGACCCCGCACCGTCGGACGCAAACTTCGTGCTGTTCGGCGGGATGGAGAATCCCCGTGCCGTCTGGGAAGGCCTGCTGGAAGCCGGCGTCCTGGTCAGGGATATCGGCATCGAGGGCCATCTGCGCGTCACCGCCGGCACGGAAGCTGAAACGGATACCTTCCTCACGGCGCTGCGGACCCTGCTCCCCGCCTGAACAGCCCGCGGCACCCCTGATTCAGGGACCCGGCCGCACCGGGACTAAACTGAGAACCTGCCGGCGCTTTGCCCATTGCCCCGGCCCCGACCTTCCTGAAGGAACCCCATGACTGTGGAGACCGCTACCGGACGCACCGCCCGCCTTGAGCGGACCACGAGCGAATCGTCCGTCCTCGTTGAACTGGACCTGGACGGCACCGGCCGTGCCGACATCAGCACCTCCGTGCCGTTTTATGACCACATGCTGAACGCGTTGGCCAAGCACTCGCTGATGGACCTCACCGTACGGGCCACCGGCGACACGCACATCGACGTCCACCACACCGTCGAGGACATTGCCATCAGCATCGGCGAGGCGCTCAAGACCGCCCTGGGCACCAAGGCAGGCATCCGCCGTTTCGGCGAGGCCACGGTTCCGCTGGACGAGGCGCTGGCACACGCCGTCGTCGACATTTCCGGCCGGCCCTATCTGATGCACTCCGGTGAACCTGCCGGACAGGAATACCACCTGATCGGCGGGCACTTCACCGGCTCGCTTACCCGGCACGTGTTTGAGGCCATCACCCTGCACGCCCAGATCTGCCTGCACATGCGGGTGCTGGGCGGACGCGACCCGCACCACATTGTCGAAGCGCAGTTCAAGGCCTTCGCCCGCGCCCTCCGCGCCGCCGTGGAATCCGATCCGCGGGTAGAGGGCATTCCGTCCACGAAGGGCGCCCTGTGAGCGCCCGCAACGTCACTGTCCTGGACTACGGTTCCGGAAACATCCGCTCAGCCGTGCGCGCCCTTGAGCACGCCGGTGCCAACGTCACCCTCAGTGCCAAGCCCGACGACGTCCTGAACGCAGAGGGACTCGTAGTTCCCGGCGTCGGCGCGTTCGCGGCCGTGATGCAGGGCCTCAAAGACGTGGACGCCATCCGCATGATCGGCCGCCGGGTTGCCGGCGGGCGCCCGGTCCTGGGCATCTGCGTTGGGCTTCAGGTCCTCTTCGACGAGGGCGTGGAACACGGCGTCCGGACCAAGGGCATGGGTGAATGGCCCGGGGTGGTCGAGCGGCTCGCTGCCGACGTCGTGCCCCACATGGGCTGGAACACCGTGACCCCGCCGGAAGGCTCGGCATTGTTCGACGGAATCGAGGAGGAACGGTTCTACTTCGTGCACAGCTACGGCGTGCAGAAGTGGGACTTCGACGTCACGCAGCCGGCCATGCGCCCGCCCCAGGTCACCTGGGCGGACCACGGCGGACCGTTCATCGCCGCCGTCGAGAACGGCGCGCTGTCAGCCACCCAGTTCCACCCGGAAAAGTCCGGTGAAGCCGGCGCAGCGCTGCTGAACAACTGGCTGAAGACGCTGGGCTAGCGGCTATGTGGAGCATTGTTCTTATGGGCCTGGCCGGGCTGCTGATCGGCGGTGCGGTGTCCTTCCGCAGCCAGGGCATGTCCAAAATTATTGTTATCAGTTTCTGGGTTTTGGCCGGAATGGCCCTGCTGGGCGCCTACCTGCTGACCCTCAACCTCTCCTGACCCCACCACCGAAAGCACAAGAGATGCCCTTCAGCGAAACACCCGTCCTTGAACTCCTGCCCGCCGTGGACGTGGCCGACGGCCAGGCCGTGCGCCTTGTGCAGGGCGAAGCCGGCAGCGAGACCAGCTACGGCGATCCGCTGGATGCCGCCCTTGCCTGGCAGAATGACGGCGCGGACTGGGTCCATCTGGTGGATCTGGACGCCGCCTTCGGCCGCGGCTCCAACCTGGACCTGCTCAGCCGCGTGGTGAAATCCCTGGACATCAAGGTGGAACTGTCCGGCGGCATCCGCGACGACGAGTCACTGGACAAGGCCCTGGAACTCGGTGCGGCACGTGTGAACCTCGGCACCGCTGCACTGGAGAACCCCGAGTGGACCGCCAGCGCCATTGCCCGCTACGGCCAGGCCATCGCCGTCGGCCTCGATGTCCGCGGCACCACGCTGGCGGCACGCGGCTGGACCAAGGAAGGCGGCGACCTCTGGGAGGTGCTGGCCCGCCTCGAGGAAGCCGGCTGCCCGCGCTACGTGGTCACGGACGTGACGAAGGACGGCACGCTGCGCGGACCGAACATCGAGCTGCTGCGCGAGGTGCTGAAGCGTACCGACCGCCCCGTGGTGGCTTCCGGCGGCATCTCGAGCCTGGATGACCTGGCAGCCCTGCGCGAGCTGGTTCCCCTGGGCCTGGAAGGAACCATTGTGGGCAAGGCCCTGTACGCCGGTGCCTTCACCCTGCCGCAGGCCTTCGACGTCGCCGGGCACCCGGACCGCTGAGAATGGCTGCCCGCGAACTGCCCGGACATATCGCTGCGGCACTGGCCGGCGCCGGCGGCCCCACTGATTCGGCGGGGCAGCCGTGGGCAGGCCGGGACCTGGCCGGTGAGGGAAACCCGCTCCACAATTTCGACAGCGATGACGGACGGGCCAATCCCCGTTACGTGGACGCCGTCGCCAAGCTGATCGCCGGCACCGGCACTGAAGCCGAGGTGGTGGCCTCCCTCGCCACCGCCCGCGTGTTTGTCCCGATTGTGGCCGTGCTCGGCGAGGAAACCGAATCCGAGCACGGACTCACGGCCGATAAACAGGCGGACATGGCGCTGGTCACCCTGACCGCGCCGGACGGACGCAAGGCACTGCCGGTCTTCACGTCGGTTGAGGCACTGGAACGCTGGCACTCCGAAGCCCGGCCGGTGGCCGTGTATACGCCGCGGGCAGCGCTCTCCGCTGTTTCGGAGGATGCCCAGCTGCTGGTGGTCGACCCGGGAGCGGATTTCACTTTTGTGGTCCGCCGCCCGGCCATGTGGGCGCTCGGCCAGCAGCGCGACTGGGTGCCGTGTTACACCGACCCCGCCCTGGTGGAGATGGCCGAAGCGGCCGCCGGGCCGGACCCGCAGATCCTGGCGGTAACGCTGCAGCAGGGGCAGGGCACCGCCTCCAGGACCGCCGACGGAACACCGGTGGGCGGGGGAGGGGCCGGCCCGGAGCTTAGAATGATTCTCCAGCTTGCGCCCGGACTTGGTCCGCAGGACATCCAGGCCATTGTGGCCGCCCTGCAACAGCGTTTGACTGCCAACCCCGAGTTTGTTGAGCGCGTGGATTCCCTGGACATCAAAATCACCCGCTGACCCGTCAGGCGTAACCCGCCGGAAGAGAACTGCCGTGAATTTTGGTCTTTACCGCGAAATGCTGCGGATCGCACCGATCCGCCGCCTGCTGATAGTCGGAATGATCGCCCGGTTTCCGCATTCCGCGGCGGGCGTCCTGCTCACCCTGCATGTAGTGAACACCATGGACCGGGGCTATGCGGCCGCAGGTGCCGTGGCAGCCGTGGTCACCATCGGCATCGCCGTGGGCGCTCCCTGGCGGGGACGGCGGGTGGACACCATTGGGCTCCGGAAGGCCCTGATCCCGTCGGTCATCGCCGAGGCAGTGATCTGGAGTACGGCCCCGCACGTGAGCTTTGAGTGGCTGCTGGTCCTTGCACTGGTGGGCGGAGTGTTCACCCTCCCGGTCTTCAGTGTGGTCCGCCAGTCCCTCGGTGTGCTGGCCACAGGCGAACAGCGGCGTACCGCCTTTGCGCTCGACTCCATCGTCACCGAGCTCATCTTTATGATGGGCCCCGCGCTGGGGGCCGTGATTGCCACGCAGATATCCTCCGTGATCGGCCTGACCGCGGTGGGACTTTCCGCGGCCGTGGCCGGGCTCCTGCTGATCTGGTTCAACCCGCCCACGCGTTCCCCGGAACCGGAGAAGGCTGTGACCGCAGTTGACGAGCAGGAGGCTGCGGCGGCCACCGCTGTGGCGGTGGCGCCGGCAAATATCCAGGAAGCGCCGATGGAGCTTACCGGTGCGGGCCTGCCGGACGGACCGCAGAACATGTTCGAGCGGCTGCGTCACGGAGTGGCCGGGAACTTCACCTGGTTCAGCCCGGCAGTGGCCGTGGTGTTCGCCGTTGCCATAGGTGCAGGGCTTTTGCTCTCCAGTACCGACGTCGGGATTGTGGCCTCGGTGGAAGCCGGCGGCAATCCGTCCGAGGTCGGCATCGTTTTCGTGGCCTGGTGTGCCGCCTCAGCCATTGGCGGGATTGTCTACGGCGCCATGAAGCGCCGCTTCTCGCCGATGTCCCTGCTGCTGACCATGGCGGTGCTGACCATGCCGATGGCCTTCGCCACGGACACCCTGAGCCTGGCCCTGCTATCCATTCCCGCAGGCCTGCTCTGCGCCCCTGTGCTCTCGGCCGCCTCGGAACGGGTGGCGGACCTGGTGGCCGAGAACCGGCGCGGTGAAGCCATGGGCTGGTACGGCTCCTCCATGACGGCCGGCACCGCACTGGGGGCACCCGTGGCGGGCCTGGCCATCGACGTCATCGGCCCCTGGTCCGGTTTCCTGCTGGCCGGCGGTGCAGCCGCCGTGCTGGTCCTGGCAACCCTGTCCGCCCGCCGGCTGTTCCTGCGTTCCGCCCCGGTCCGCTAGGCCGTCCCCGCCCGGCCCCGGGCATCAAAAAAGCCCGAGGGGCCTGCTGCGGCAGGCTCCTCGGGCGGTATGCGGTGCGGAGGGGGGTTAGCTGACGGGGCCGGTGAACTTCTCGCCCGGACCCTTGCCCGGGGCATCCTGGATAACCGACGCTTCGCGGAAGGCAAGCTGCAGGGACCGCAGGCCGTCACGCAACGGTCCTGCGTGCTGGCTGCCGATTTCCGGCGCCGCAGCCGTGACAAAGCCGGCCAGGGCGGTGATCAGTTTCCGTGCCTCGTCCAGGTCCTTGAGGGCCTCGGCATCGTCGCCTTCGGCCAGGCCGCACTTGACCGCTGCAGCGCTCATCAGGTGGACCGCCGCCGTCGTAATGACCTCGACGGCCGGAACCTCGGCGATGTCGCGCATCTGGTCGGCGACTTCCTGCTGTGCAGCAGCAGCGGTTTCGGACTCTTCGGTTGTTCCGGGGAAGGAATGGCGGGTTGCTTCCCCTGCCGGATTGCTCTGTGGGGTACTCATACTGGTAAGCTTGTCACAGACCGACTGGTTGTCGTTACTTTCAATGCCCACTACGGGCAGGATGAAAATCACACTTTCTCCTGAAGGCGGCGTAACCGGTATGCAAGCGGAGTCCCCTCCCACCCGCGTCAGCCTGACTGCCCGTAAAGGCCGCAGAGTTGCCGGGTTCAGGTCGGCCCCGACGGGCCAGCAGCAGGAAAGTCCACGGACTTCCCGAAGCGGCTGAACCGTTCCGGGAGCTAACTGCCTCGAACCGGCTTCGAGACAGTTACCGCCGAACCTCCTACGGGCCTCCGATTGCGCTTGCAATTGGGGGCCTTCTTCAGTTGCAGGCGGTAGCCGTTTTGAACAACACAGGAGCTGCAACATTAGCGAGCCAAGAATCAATGATCGGATCCGCGTCCCCGAGGTGCGGCTGGTAGGTCCGGCAGGTGAGCAGGTAGGCGTGGTCCGCATTGAGGACGCACTCCGCCTTGCAGCCGAGTCCGACCTGGATCTTGTTGAGGTAGCACCGCAGGCAAAGCCCCCGGTGTGCAAACTAATGGACTTCGGCAAGTACAAGTACGAAGCCGCCGTCAAGGCACGCGAAGCCCGGAAGAACCAGACGAACACCGTTCTGAAGGAAATCCGGTTCCGCCTGAAGATTGACACCCACGACTACGAAACCAAGCGTGGCCACGCCATGCGGTTCCTGGGCGCAGGTGACAAGGTCAAGGCCATGATCCAGTTCCGCGGCCGTGAGCAGCAGCGCCCCGAAATGGGCATGAAGCTGCTGAACAAGTTCGCCGAGGACGTCGCAGAAGTCGGTGTGGTTGAGTCCACGCCGCGCATCGACGGCCGCAACATGGTCATGGTCATCGGCCCGCTGAAGAACAAGGCCGAAGCCAAGGCCGAAGCACGCCGCGCCACGCAGCGTGCAGACGCCAAGGCTGCCAACGAGGCTGCCAGGAACGGTGAAGCACCTGCACGGGTGGATACCTCCGCCGACAAGGCTCCGATGACTCAGAGCCTTGCCGACCTCCTGCCCGACGGTCTCCGTCTGGGCTCCTCCGCTGCCGAAGCCGATAAGGCCCGCGCAGAGCAGGAGCAGGCAGAGAAGGAGCAGGCCGCCAAGCGCGCCAAGGCTGCAGCTGCCGAAAAGGCCGCCACCGAGGCCCGCCGCGTTGCCGCTGCCAGCAAGCCGGCCCCCGCGCCGGCCGCTGAAGCCGCTCCCGCCAAGCCTGCCGAGGCCGCCAAGCCTGCTGCTGCTCCGAAGCCCGCAGCGGTCCCGAAGCCCAGTGCGGCAAAGCCTGCAGCACCGCCCAAGCCGGCTGCCCGGCCCAAGCCTGCTGCGGCCCCCAAGCCTGCCGGCAAGTCGTCCCCGCGGGGAACGTCCGGCTCGAACAAGCCCGGAACTGCAGAGTAGTTTTCCTGCACGCTGTCCTGGCACCAGTAATGAAGCCCTGACACCTGCCCAGGTGTCGAAAGCCCCGCGGGCCTGCCCGCGGAAACCTAAAGGAGATCGGTAGACATGCCGAAGATGAAGACCCACAGTGGCGCCAAGAAGCGCTTCAAGCTGACCGGTACCGGCAAGCTCAAGCGCCAGCAGGCTAACCGCCGCCACTACCTGGAGCACAAGCCCTCCACGCTGACCCGCCGCCTGGCCAACGACAAGCTCGTTGCACCGGCTGACGCCAAGGTCATCAAGAAGATGCTGGGCATCTAACTAATCCCCGACAGCCGTCCCCTCCGGGCCGGCTTCATCCCATCAAAGCTTTCCCCGCTCCTGGGCCTTCCAGGCGCAGTGACTTACCAAGTCGGGGAGATTTACCAAAAGGAGTACGCACGTGGCACGTGTGAAGCGGGCGCTTAACGCCCACAAGAAGCGTCGGGTTATTCTCGAGCGCGCCAAGGGTTACCGCGGACAGCGTTCGCGCCTGGTCCGTAAGGCCAAAGAGCAGCTGCTGCACTCGTTTGTGTACAGCTACGGTGACCGCCGCAAGCGCAAGGGCGACTTCCGCCGCCTGTGGATCCAGCGCATCAACGCTGCTTCCCGCGCCAACGGCCTGACCTACAACCGCCTGATCCAGGGCCTGAAGCTGGCCGAGATCCAGGTTGACCGCCGCATGCTGGCCGAACTGGCCGTCAACGACGCCGCTGCGTTCGCTGCGCTGGTCCAGATTGCCAAGGACGCCCTGCCGTCCGACACCTCGGCTCCGGCCGTCCAGGCTGCTCCGGCTGCCAAGGCTGCTCCCGCCGCCAAGCCGGCCGCTGCCGTTGCCTCCGCCAAGGGCGGCTTCAAGGCTTCCGAGGGCGACGCCCCCGAAGGCTTCGTTATCAAGGGCAACCTGGGTTCGGGCAAGTACCACGTCCCGGGTTCCACCTGGTACGAGCAGACCGTTGCTGAATACTGGTTCGACTCCGTGGAAGCAGCCAAGGCTGCAGGCCTGGAGCCGGCAGGCGGCGAATCCCGCCAGAAGTTCCAGGGCTAAGGGAATCGGTCTCTAAAAGACGATGAACCACGAAGGGCGCCCGCAGGCACCGCTGATGTCCAATCCCCGAGCTGATCGGGTCCGAGATGTGGCGAAGCTTGCCGGGCGCTCTTCGCGCTTAAAAACCGGCCGCTTCCTGGCCGAAGGGCCGCAGGCCGTCCGCGAGGCGCTGTCCGCGCACCGGGCGGCTGCGGCGGCCGGCGGACCCGCCGTCGTGCACGAAGTGTATGCAACCCAGGCGTGCCTGGACCGCCTGCCGGAACTCGCAGATCTCGCCCGCGGGACCGTGCTCCGCTTGGCCACCGATGAAGTCCTGGCCGCCATGGCGGACACCGTGACGCCGCAGGGCATTGTCGCTGTCTGCGCCATCTCCGCCCCCACCCTCGCCGAGGTGCTGGCATCCGGCGCGAAGCTGGTAGCCGTGCTGTGCGAGGTCCGGGACCCCGGCAACGCCGGCACCGTGCTGCGTGCCGCCGATTCCGCCGGCGCTGACGCCGTGGTGCTCACCGCTTCCAGTGTTGACATCTATAACCCCAAAGCAGTGCGCTCCACTGCGGGCTCCCTGTTCCACCTGCCGGTAGTGACCGGTGCAGACTTCCCCGAGACCGTCGCCGCCCTCAAGGACGCGGGCGCAACGGTCCTGGCCGCCGACGGCTACGGGAACGTCAACCTGGACCGGCTCCAGGACCTCAGTGCCGTGCGTCGCCTGGGCGGTGGAACACCGCCTGCCGCGGACGACGACGCGCTGCCGCAGCTTGAGGCCCCGACCGCCTGGCTGTTCGGCAACGAAGCGCAGGGCCTCTCCGACGCGGAACTGGCCGCGGCCGACCACCGGGTGGCGGTGCCGCTCTACGGCAGTGCGGAGAGCCTGAACGTCGGTACCGCCGCCACCGTGTGCCTCTATGCCTCGGCACGCGCCCAGCACAACTGAGGCGGCTCACCTGCCCCAGCACAACTGAGGCGGCTCACCTGCCCCGGCACAACTGAGGCGCCCACCTGCCCTAGCGCCGCAGTGCCTCCTCAGCGGCACCTGCGGCGGGGTTGTCCGCCGTGCGACGCCGGTCCAGGGCTCCGCTGAGCAGGGCGATTCCCAGCCCCAGCACGGCCAGCACTGCACCCACGATGGCCGGTGAGCGGAAGCCCCAGCCCCACGCAATCACCAGTCCGCCTGCCATGGCGCCCAGGGCGTTGGCCATGTTCAAGGCAGCGTGGTTGAGCGACGATGCCAGCGAGGCCGCGCCGGGGGAGACATCGAGCAGCCGGGTCTGGAGCGCCGGCGTGAGGGCTGAACCGATCGCACCGACCAGGAACACCAGGATGATCGCTCCGGCCTTGTACTGGACTCCCCAGGCATAGACGGCCAGGATCAGTACGGTGCCGGTGAGGACGGCGTAGATGCTGCCCATCACCGAGCGGTCCGCGATCCGTCCGCCGACGATGTTCCCCACGACCTGTCCCACGCCGTAGAGGCCAACGATCAGCGGCAGCACTCCCATGGAGAACCCGGCCACCTCGGTCATGGTGGGGGAGATGTAGGTGTAGACCGCGAAGAAGCCGCCGAAGCCCACGGTGCCGACCAGCAGGGCGAGCCACATCTGCATGCGGCGCAGGGCGCTCAGTTCGCGCCGGATGCTGGCATCGGGGTGCGCGGCCTGGAACGGAACGAACCAGGCCACCAGGGCGACGGTCAGCAGCGCTATGGCGCCGACCAGGACGAACATCCAGCGCCAGCCGGCCAGCTGGCCCAGCCAGGTAGCGAACGGCACTCCGACCACATTGGCAATGCTCAGGCCAAGCATGACCATGGAAATGGCCCAGCCGCGCCGGGTGGGCGCCACCAGGGATGCTGCGATCACGGCAGCCACCCCAAAGAAGGCACCGTGGGGCAGGCCCGAGAGGAAGCGGGTGACCAGCAGCCAACCGTAGTCCGGTGCAATGAAGGACGAAAGATTCGCGATGGCAAAGAACGCCATGAGCCCCAGGGCCAGCCATTTGCGCGGCATCTTGGCACCCGCAGCCGCAAGCAGCGGCGCGCCGACAACGACGCCGAGGGCGTAGGCGGAGATGACGTGGCCGCCTTCAGGGACCGAGACACCCAGTTCGGCGACCATTTCCTGGAGCAGGCCCATGATGGCGAACTCGGTGGTGCCGATGGCGAAGCCGCCGGCGGCCAGGGCCGTGATGGCCAGGGAGACATGATGGGTTTTGGGCGTCAATACGCGCAGGGAAGGCATTAATGCAGGGGTGCTTTCGGATCAGCGGGTGCGCGGAGCCGTGGAAGGCACGGGCGCGGCGGGTCGACCCGTGGTCAGAGCGGAAGAACGGATGCAGCCGTTGGCCGGGGCCAAACGGCCACGGTGCCGTTCCTTCCCAGTCTAGGACAGGCGGCACCGTAGACTCGATCTGTGTCGATTTCAGAACTGAAGCAGGTAGTCGGAGCCGCGATTGTTGATGACCTGGGCCGGCCGCGGAGACTGCTGGCTGCCCGCCGGACCGCTCCCGAAGCCTTTGCCGGCATGTGGGAGTTCCCGGGCGGAAAGGTGGAGCCGGGGGAATCCTGTGAAGCCGCCCTGCACCGGGAGCTGGCCGAAGAACTGGGTATTGAAGTGGTCCTGGGTGCCGAGGTTGCCGGCCCCCTGGATCAGGGCTGGCCGTTGAACGCCAAGGCCGCCATGCGTGTCTGGCTGGTTGAAGTGAAGGCGGGGGAGCCCCGTCCGCTTCAGGACCATGACGAGCTTCGCTGGGTCCCGCTTCAGCCCGGGGCCTTGGCCGAGCTGGCCTGGATCCCCGCCGACTTCCCGATAGTCGCCGCTGTCCTGCAGGCTGCGGGGCAGCCCGCCGCCGGATCCGCCTAGCCGGAACCTGCGGCCGGGGCTGTCCGGTTCATCAGGCCGAGGCCAGAACGGTGTCCATCTGCGACATCGCCTCGGCGGCGCCTTCAACAGCGCCCATGGAGATCAGTTCCTTCATGGCGGGCCGGTCGGCAAACGCCGTCACCACCTCCACATCCGTTCCTCCGTCCCGGCCGGTGAGCGTGACTGTCACCTCCGTGACGGGCATGTCCTGGCGCCGGGTGCCGTCCTTATCGGCAAACCCGTCCCGGAAGCTCAGCCGTGTCGGCGGGCGTACAACGAGCACGTCCCACCAGCCGTGGTAGGTCTCCCCGTCCGGGCCTCTCATGTAGTAGCTGACGCTGCCTCCGGGGGAGAGGTCGTGCTGCTCAACGGTGGCCGGGTGCGTCGGCGGGCCCCACCAGCCCTCAAGCATCCGCGGGTCGGCCCAGAGTCCCCAGACTTTCTCCGGCGCTGCGTCAAACTCCGCGAGGGCGGTGATGGTCAGGGCGTCGTAATCCTTGTCAATGCTTTTCACGCTCATGGCTGGTTTTCCTTGCTCCGGGGTGGTTCCCGGCCGGTTCCTGCCGCAGCAGGTCGGACATCCGGTTTAGCCGCCCTTCCCAGGCCTCTGCCAGCGCATCCAGTGCGCTGTGTGCCTGGGCTACGGCATCCGGGGTGGTGCACACGAGCTGTTCCCTCCCGCGGCGTTCCTTGGAGACCAGACCTGCCGCTTCAAGGACCGCAACGTGTTTCTGGACCGCTGCGAAACTCATGGGGTAGGCCTCGGCCAGCCGCGATACCGACAGCTCCCCGGCTGCTGCACGGCGCAGGATATCCCTGCGCGTGCTGTCCGCCAGGGCGTGGAACAGGCGGTTCACGGCTTCATCTGACAACGTATCTACAACCATTTGGTTGTAACTTAGGCCGTACCCGTCCACCGGTCAAGACCTTTGCGGTGACTAAAAAAGCGTTCCGGCCGCCACCTGCAGTCCCGCGGCCGTCTGCGGGGCGGTCCGGGGCGCACCGCGGGTGGCGAGAAACTGGTTCCGCCCGGCGAAGCCGTAGCGCTTTTTGAAGACGGCGATCCGTCCCGCGAGCCACTGGCGGTAGTCCTTGGAGGCATAGGTGCCGCCGTTGTAGAGCTTGTCGTAGCGGGCCGAGAGCTGGGGGTAATCCCGGGCCAGCCATTCCCGGTACCACTCGCGTGCCCCCGGCCGCAGGTGAAGGGCGCCGGCGGCGACGGAGGTGGCGCCGGCCTCGGCCAGTGCGGAGAAAAGTGCGTCCAGCGACTCGTCGCCGTCGGTCAGCCACGGCAGGATGGGCATCGCCATGACGTTGCAGTCCATCCCGGCGTCGCGGATCCGCCGGATCAGGTCCAGCCGGGCCTTGGGGGAAGGTGTGCCCGGCTCAACCCGGTGGGCCAGCTCCGGATCCAGCAGGGCCAGGGAAATCCCCATGCTGATGCTCGTCTGTTGGGCGGCTTCGGCCAACAGCGGGAGATCGCGGGCCAGCAGGGTCCCCTTGGTCAGGATCGAGAACGGGGTTCCGCTGTCCGCCAGAGCCCGGATGATCCCCGGCATGAGCTTGTAGCGGCCTTCGGCGCGCTGGTATGGATCAGTATTGGTCCCCATGGCGACATGCTCGTAATCCCAGGACGGCCGCGCCAGTTCCCGGCGCAGCACCTCGGCCGCGTTCGTCTTGACAACCAGTTGGCTGTCGAAGTCCGCGCCGGTGTCCAGGTCCAGGTAGCTGTGGGTCTTGCGGGCGAAACAGTACACGCAGGCGTGGCTGCAGCCCCGGTAGGGATTCACTGTCCAGCCAAAGGGCATGGAGGACGTCCGGGGAACCTTGTTCAGGACCGACTTGGCGAGGACCTCGTGGAAAGTCACGCCTGCGAACTCCGGTGTCTGCACGGAGCGGACGAGTCCCTGAAGGGGGAGCAGCGCATCGGCCGACGGAGCTGCCTTGGGTTCCTGTTCCTGCCACCTCATGCACCCATTAGAACATACGTTCGAATATAAGTATCTAGCCCCGGCGGGTGCGGTAGCCGCCGTCGGACAGTCCGGCCAGGATCTCGAAGAGGTTCGACGACGCAGGATCTCCGGCGCGCAGCCGGGAATACCCCGCCGCGGCAAAGTAGAGCGGAAGAAAAGCCGGTCCCAGCACCGCGTACTGGGAGCTGTGCCGGGCTTCATGCTGCAGGAGGGCGGAGGCGGGGCCGGCCTCGAATGCCCGGGACACGCGGGAGCGGTAGAGGACAACGTTGCCCAGGGTGAATGCCGCCGCGCGGGGAAGGGGAAGCCTCCACCCTCCTGCCAGCAGCAGTCCGCCGGGGCCCGGCCGGACCGGCACCTTGCCCGCGCGGGCAGCGAGAAGTCCTGCCGCCGTCGTGCCGTTGACCAGGTTCAGGATCCGGCGCAGAGCCTGCATGCGGGACAGGGGAGCAGTCATGCGCCCATGCTAGGCCAGGGGCATGCCTTCACACTGCCCGGCCGGGGAGCGTGAGTTGGTTAGACTGGTAGCCGCAGGCTTCGTGCCTTTGCCTGCAGCATCTTTGTTGCTCAGCACTCGCACGTCAGCACCACCTCCATTCACCTCAACACGGCCGGAAACAGGTAAGAACGGTACATGTCGAATTCCATACCGGGGACGGACTCCCCAGACAACGCGGCACCCAATCCGCTTGACGAGACAGCCATTGCGGCTGCCGTTGATTCAGCGCTCGCAGCCATAGGCTCCGCAGCGGACCTGGATGCCCTCAAGGACGTCCGGATCGCCGTCACGGGCGAGAAGTCGCCGCTGTCCCTGGCCAACCGGACCATTGGCAAGCTGCCCAAGGACCAGAAGGCCGCCGCCGGCAAACTGGTGGGCCCGGCCCGCGGCCGCATCAATGCCGCGCTCGCAGCCCGCACGGTCGAGTTGGAAGCCGAGCGCGACGCCCGGATCCTCGTCGAAGAGGCCGTGGACGTCACTGCCGCCCCGCGGCGCCGCCGCATCGGCGGACGGCACCCCATTTCCACGCTGCAGGACCGCGTCGCAGACGTATTCGTGGGCATGGGCTGGGAAATCGCCGAAGGTCCCGAGGTGGAATCCGAGTGGTTCAACTTCGATGCGCTGAACTTCAAGCCGGACCACCCGGCCCGCGAAATGCAGGACACCTTCTTCGTGGAACCGCCCGAGGCTCACCTGGTGATGCGCACGCACACCTCCCCGGTGCAGGTCCGCTCCATGCTCGAGCGCGAGCTGCCGATCTACGTGCTGTGCCCGGGCAAGGTGTTCCGCACCGACGAACTCGATGCCACGCACACTCCGGTGTTCCACCAGTTCGAGGGCCTGGCCATCGACAAGGGCCTGACCATGGCGGATCTTGTCGGCACCCTCGAGCACTTCACCCGGGTGCTCTTCGGCGACGAGGCGAAGGTCCGGCTGCGGCCGAACTACTTCCCGTTCACCGAGCCCAGCGCCGAGCTGGACATCTGGCACCCCGGTGCCAAGGGCGGCCCGCGCTGGATCGAGTGGGGCGGCTGCGGCATGGTCAACCCCAACGTGCTCCGCGCCGCCGGGATCGACCCCGAGGTCTATTCAGGTTTTGCCTTCGGCATGGGCATTGACCGTGCCCTCATGTTCCGCAACGAGGTTTCGGACATGCACGAAATGATTGAAGGCGACGTACGTTTCAGCGAACACTTCGGGATGGAGATCTAAGTGAGAATCCCACTTTCCTGGCTGCGCGAGTATGCCCAGGTTCCGGCGGACGCAACCGCCGAAGATGTCATGGAGGACCTGGTAAAGGTCGGCCTGGAGGAAGAGGACGTTCACCGTCCCTCCGACGAGCTGCAGGGTCCGATTGTGGTGGGCCAGGTGCTCAGCATGGACCCCGAGCCGCAGAGCAACGGCAAGACCATCAACTGGTGCACGGTCCGCGTGGTCCCCGAGGGAGCCGAGCAGACCCTCACCGGCAAGGGCATTGAGCCCTCCGGCGTGCAGGGCATTGTCTGCGGTGCACACAACTTCACGGTGGGGGACAAGGTGGTTGTCACCCTGCCCGGCGCCGTGCTGCCCGGAGACTTCCGGATCAGCCCGCGCAAGACCTACGGCCACGTCTCCGCCGGCATGATTGCCTCGGTGCGTGAACTGGGCATCGGCGAGGACCATGACGGGATTCTGGTCCTCTCCACCCTGGGCCTGGACCCCGAGGTCGGCACCGACGCCATGGAGCTGCTGGGCCTGTACGACCAGGCGGCTGAAATCAACGTCACCCCGGACCGCGGTTACGTCTTCTCCATCCGCGGCGCCGCCCGCGAGTACGCCCACGCCACCGGGACCAAGTTCACCGACCCGGCTGCCGCCGTCGTTGTCCCCGAGGCTGACGGCAACGGATACCCGGTACGGCTCGACGACGCCGCGCCCATCTACGGCAAGCCCGGCTGCGACCGGTTCGTGGCCCGCACCGTGCGCGGCGTGGATCCCTCCCGGCCCACCCCGCCGTGGATGTCCGCCCGGCTGCGCCTGGCCGGCATACGCTCCATCTCGCTGGTAGTGGATATTTCCAACTATGTGATGCTCGAACTGGGCCAGCCGCTGCACTTCTACGATCTGGATAAGCTCACCGGCGAGATCGTGGTCCGCCGCGCCGCCGAGGGCGAAACCCTGAAGACGCTGGATGAGAAGGAACGCAGGCTCTCCCCGGAGGACCTCCTGATCACCGACGGCTCCGGTGCCATCGGCATCGCCGGCGTGATGGGCGGAGCCTCCACCGAGGTGTCCGATGGTACGCAGAACGTCCTGATCGAGGCCGCACACTTCGAGGAAGTGAGCATCGCCCGCTCGCGCCGCCGGCACAAGCTGCCCTCCGAAGCCTCCAAGCGCTTCGAGCGCGGCGTGGACTGGAACGTGGCCGATGTGGCTGCCCAGCGCGCAGTGGACCTGCTGGTGGAACTCGCCGGCGGCACTGCCGATGCGTCCGTGACCGACGTCGGCACCGCGCCCGAACCCCGGCGCATCGAACTGCCGGCGCAGTTCCCGTCCCGGCTCATCGGCCTGGACTTCACCGAGTCCCAGATCACCGGCACGCTGCAGGACCTGGGTGCCTCCGTGGAGAAGACCTCCGAGGGCTACCTGGTCACCCCGCCGAGCTGGCGGCCGGACCTGGAGACCCCGCAGGACGTCACCGAGGAGATCATCCGCCTGGTGGGGTATGACAAGATTCCCTCCACCCTGCCCGTGGCCCCTCCCGGACGCGGCCTGACCCGGATCCAGCAGCAGCGCCGCCGGCTGATGTCATCGCTCGCTGCGGCCGGCCTCACCGAGGTGCTGTCCTACCCGTTCGTCACCGAAACGGACAACAACACCTTCGGCGCACCGGAGGAAGGCGGCGTGCCGGCACTGAAGCTGGCCAATCCGCTCAGCGCCGAGTACGGCTACCTGCGGACCTCGGTGCTGCCGGGCCTGTTCGAGGTGGCCAAGCGGAACATGTCCCGCGGGTTCCGCGACCTGGCCCTGTTCGAATCCGGGACGGTCTTCCTGCCCGGCGAGCACGTTGGCACCGAAAGCATCCCTCCGCTGGGCGCCAAACCGTCGGACGAGGTGCTGGATGAGCTGTATGCAGGCATCCCCGACCAGCCGCTGCACGTGGGTGTGCTGCTGGCCGGCCACGAGTCCGCTCCCGGCGCCGGCACCACGCCGCGCCCCTGGGACTGGGCCGACGCCGTGGACTTCGCCCGGCTGATGGGCGACGTTCTGGGCGTGGAACTGGTGGTGGAACAGGGAACCCACCAGGCCTTCCATCCCGGCCGGACCGCGCGCATTGCGCTGCGCAGCGGCGAGACCGTGGGCTACGCCGGCGAGCTGCACCCGAAGCTGCTCGCCGTCCGGGACATGCCGGCCCGGACCGTGGCCGCGGAACTGGACGTGGATGCGCTCTTTGATGCCGCGCCCGATGTCATCGTCGCCCGCCCCATCTCCAGCTTCCCCATCTCCACGCAGGATGTGGCCCTGGTGGTGGCCGAGGATGTGCCGGCTGAGCAGGTCCGCGAGGCCCTGCGTGAAGGTGCCGGCGAGCTGCTCGAAGACGTGGCACTGTTCGACGTCTACGCAGGAGCGGGAATCGAGCCCGGCTCCAAGTCGCTGGCCTTCGCGCTTCGCTTCCGTGCACCGGACCGGACGCTGACGGCCGACGAGGCCTCGGAGGCGCGGGCCGCCGCCGTCGCCCTGGCCGCCGAACGCTTCGGTGCCGTCCAGCGCTAGCCAGGCAGCCAACAGGCAATGAAAAGGGTCCCGCCGGATTGTCCGGCGGGACCCTTTTCCGCTGCACGCCGGGGAACCGTCAGCCGGGCACTTCCCCGGAGTCCAGGCCGACCGTGACCCACCACGCGAGGTCCTCGTCGCTGGCCAGCCGGGACTCCGGAACCGACAGCCAGTTCCGTCCCATGGGACGGTTGCTGCCCATCACGGCCTCCTCAGCCCCGCGTTCCAGCAGATCCTCATAGCGGGCGGGATCAATGTGCACCAGCAGGTCGCCGCCGGCGCCGGCCGCGACGGCCAGGCGCTCGTCCACCATAAAGGACAGTCCGCCGAACATACGCACCTCACGGACGTTGGGCTGCGGAGCCAGGACCTGCCGCAGCCGCCCCGCCAGATAGTCGCGGGCCACCGGGCGATTCGTCACCATGCCGGGCCTCCTTGCCTTGCGTTGCTCATGGTCCCCTGCGCTGGATATTAGGCCCCGCGCGCCGGGTCCCGCTAGGGGACCAGCACTACCTTGCCGGTGGTCCGCCGGCCCTCCAGGTCCGCCTGCGCCCGGGAGGCCTCCGAGAGCGGGTACGTCGCTCCGATCCGTACGTCCAGCGTTCCGGCCAGCACGGCATCGAAGAGTTCGCGTGCCCGCCACCGCCGTTCCTCCGGGGTGAGCAGATAGTGCGCCAGGGTGGGGCGGGTGAGGAAGAGCGAACCCGAGGAGTTCAGCCGCTGGATATCGAACGGCGGCACCTGCCCGGAGGCTCCGCCGAAGAGCACCATCATGCCGCGCGTGTGCAGGCTCGCCAGGGAGCCATCAAAGGTGGATGCCCCCACGCCGTCGTACACCACATCCACGCCTGTGCCCCCGGTCAACGCCCGGACCTGGCCCGTGAACCCGTCGTAGCGCAGCACATGGTCTGCGCCGGCTCCGCGGGCCAGGACTTCCTTTTCCTCGCTGGAGACGGTGGTGATGACGGTGGCGCCCTTGGCCTTCAGCAGCTGGATCAGCAGCAGTCCCACCCCGCCGGCGCCGGCATGGACCAGGGCCGTCTGCCCGTCCTGCACCGGGAAAGTCGAGTTGCACAGGTAGTGCGCGGTCATGCCCTGGAGCAGCAGGGCGGCAGCCGTTTCATCGCTGATCCCGGCGGGTATCGGCAGGGCGACGTCGGCGTCCATTACCGTGTACTCGGCGTAGGTTCCTCCACCCTCCGCGGTGGCCACCCGGTCTCCTTCCCGGAACCCGGACTCCAGCCCGGCCGAGACCACCGTGCCGGCGGCCTCGGCACCGGGTATGAAGGGATATGACATGGGGTAGACCCCGGCGCGCTTATAGGTGTCGATGAAGTTCACCCCTGCCGCAGCCACTTTCACCAGCACCTGGTGCGGGCCGGGCTCGGGCAGGTCAACGTCTTCGTAACGCAGGATTTCGGGTCCGCCCGCCTGTGGGACGACAATGGCTTTATGCATGGCATGGCCTTTTCTGCTGGCTGGAACGTGCCGCTTAACAATGTGCTCCCCATCATACGGTTTGCATAAATATTGGAGCCCTTGCATAAATGTGCTGTAGGGTGAATGGCATGACGATTTCCGTAGCAGTATCCGGTGCCAGTGGCTATGCAGGCGGTGAAGTGCTGCGCCTGCTCGCCGGCCATCCGGACGTGAGCATCGGTGCCATCACCGCCCACAGCAATGCAGGCGCCCGCCTCGGGGAGCTCCAGCCGCACCTGCATGCCCTGGCGGACCGGGTCCTGGCGGAGACCACGGTGGAGAACCTGGCCGGCCACGACGTCGTGTTCCTGGCGCTGCCGCACGGCGCCAGTGCCGCGATTGCCGCGCAGCTCGACGCGGACACGCTGGTGATCGACGCCGGCGCGGACCACCGCCTGGAGGATCCGCAGGCGTGGGAGAAGTTCTACGGCTCCGCCCATGCCGGCACCTGGCCCTACGGTCTGCCCGAGCTGCCCGGCCACCGCGACCGGCTCAAAGGCGCCCGCCGGATTGCGGTGCCCGGCTGCTATCCCACCAGTTCGCTGCTGGCGCTGACCCCCGGCTTCGCCGCCGGGCTGCTGGAGCCCGACGACGTCGTCATCGTTTCCGCCTCCGGCACCTCGGGTGCGGGCAAGGCCGCCAAGCCGCACCTGCTCGGCTCGGAAGTCCTCGGCGGCATGAGCCCCTACGGTGTAGGCGGAAGCCACCGGCACACCCCCGAAATTGAACAGGGACTGTCCGCCGCGGCAGGAGAATCCGTGGCCGTGTCCTTCACGCCCACCCTGGCGCCGATGGCCCGCGGCATCCTCACCACCGCCACCGCGAAGGTCCGCCCCGGCGTTGACCCGGCGGCCCTGCGTGCCGCCTGGGACGCCGCCTACGCCGGCGAGCAGTTTGTCCGCGTGCTCCCGGAAGGACAGTGGCCCGCCACCAAGATGGTGGTCGGCTCCAACTACGCCGTGATGCAGCTGGCCTACGACGCCCACGCCAACCGGGTGATCGTCAGCTGCGTCATCGATAACTTGAACAAGGGAACTGCCGGCGGCGCCGTGCAGTCCATGAACATTGCCCTCGGCCTGGAAGAGACCGCGGGACTGACGCAGCAGGGGGTGGCTCCGTAATGAGTGCCGCAGAAACCAAAACCAGCACCGGCATCACCGTTCCGGCCGGATTCCGTGCCGCCGGCGTTACCGCCGGGCTCAAGGATTCGGGCGGCTCCGACGTTGCCCTGGTGGTCAACGACGGACCCGCCAAGGCGGCAGCTGCCGTCTTCACCCGCAACCGGGTGGCGGCAGCGCCCGTGCTGTGGTCCCGGCAGGCCGTCTCCGACGGGCGCGCCGACGCCGTCATCCTCAACTCCGGCGGCGCCAACGCCTGCACCGGCACCCAGGGCTTCCAGAACACCCACGCCACCGCGGAAAAGACCGCGGAACTTCTCGGCATCAGCGCGTCCGATGTCCTGGTCTGCTCCACCGGCCTGATCGGCATGCAGCTGCCGATGGACAAACTGCTTCCCGGCGTCGAAGCCGCCGCCGCCGGTCTTTCCGCGGACGGCGGCCTGGACGCGGCACAGGCCATCATGACCACCGACACCGTGGCCAAGCAGGCGGTGTTCACCGGCACGGACGGCAGCTTCAGCATTGGCGGCATGGCCAAGGGTGCGGGGATGCTCGCCCCGGGCCTGGCCACCATGCTGGTGGTCCTGACCACCGACGCCGACATCGCCGCCCCGGCACTTGGTAAGGCACTGCGCGCTGCCACCGCCGTGACCTTTGACCGCACGGATTCAGACGGCTGCATGTCCACCAATGACACCGTGATCCTGCTGGCCTCCGGCGCGTCCGGCACGGTGCCCGACCAGGAAGAATTCACGTGCGGCCTCACCGAGGTCTGCCACTCGCTGGCCCAGCAGCTCATCACGGATGCCGAAGGTGCCAGCCACGACATCGCCATCACCACCGTCAACGCCGCTACCGTGGCCGACGCCGAAACGGCCTCCCGCGCCGTCGCCCGCTCCAACCTCTTCAAGACCGCGATTTTCGGCAACGATCCGAACTGGGGCCGCGTGCTCTCCGCCGTCGGCACCACTGACGCCGCCTTCGAACCGGACCGGATCGACGTCAGCATCAACGGTGTCCAGGTCTGCCGCAACGGCGGGATCGGGGATCCGCGGGAAAACGTGGACCTGTCCGCGCGCGCCGTGGACGTGGTGATCGACCTGCACTCCGGCACGGAGCGCGCCACCATCTGGACCAATGACCTGACCACGGACTACGTCCACGAAAATTCGGCCTACAGCAGCTAGCCGGGGGATGAGCATGAGCACACCAGCAGCGGCCGGGGAACGGCTGCGGGCACAGGACAAGGCGGAAACGCTGATCGAGGCGCTGCCCTGGATCCAGCGCTTCGCAGGCACCACCATGGTCATTAAGTACGGCGGCAACGCCATGGTCAATGACGAACTGCGCCGCGCCTTCGCCGAGGACATCGTGTTCCTCCACCATGCCGGCGTACATCCCGTGGTGGTGCACGGCGGCGGCCCGCAGATCAGTACCTTCCTGGACCGGCTCGGCATCGAGTCCGAATTCCGCGGGGGCCTGCGGGTCACCACCCCCGAGGCCATGGACGCGGTACGCATGGTCCTGACCGGACAGGTGGGCCGTGAACTGGTGGGCCTGGTCAATTCACACGGACCGTACGCCGTGGGACTCTCCGGTGAGGACGGCGGACTGCTCCAGGCCGTGCGCACCGGCACCGTGGTGGACGGGCAGGAAGTGGACCTGGGCCTGGTTGGGGAAGTGGTGGGCGTGAATCCCGCCGCCATCCTGGACCTGGTCGCGGCTGGACGGATCCCGGTAATCAGCACCGTGGCCCCGGAAGTGGACGCCGACGGCGGCCCTACCGGCCAGGTGCTTAACGTCAACGCGGATACGGCTGCCGCTGCACTGGCCGTGGCGCTGGGCGCCTCCCGGCTGGTGGTACTGACCGATGTCGAGGGCCTGTACGCGGATTGGCCGGACAAGTCGTCACTGATTTCCTCGCTCACCGCGGGCGAGCTGCGGAGCATGCTGCCCAGTCTTGAGGCCGGCATGATCCCCAAGATGCAGGCCTGCCTGGCCGCCGTGGACGGCGGGGTGGAGCGCGCCGCCGTCGTCGATGGACGGATGGCCCACTCCATGCTGCTGGAAATCTTCACTGCCGCAGGCATCGGCACCCAGGTTGTTCCGGAGGAGGACCATGCATAATACCGACGCACGCCATGCCGCAGCCCAGGGGTCCGAGGAATGGCTGCAGCGCTACGATTCCTCCCTGATGGGTGTCTTCGGCACCCCGCAGCGGGTGCTGGTCCGCGGCAGCGGCTGCTATGTCGAAGATGCCGACGGGAAGCAGCACCTGGACCTGCTCGGCGGAATTGCCGTCAATGCGCTCGGCCATGCCCATCCCGAACTGGTGGCGGCGGTGCAGGAACAGCTCTCCACCCTGGGCCATGTCTCGAATTTCTTTACCAGCCCCGCACAGGTGCTCCTGGCCGAACGCCTGCTGGCACTGGCCGGCGCTCCGGAGGGGTCCAAGGTGTTCTTCGCGAACTCCGGCACCGAAGCCAACGAGGCCGCGTTCAAGCTGGCCCGCCGCAACGCGGACCCCGCCTCCGGACGGACCCGGATCCTGGCCCTGGAAGGCGCCTTCCACGGCCGGACCATGGGCGCGTTGGCGCTGACCGCCAAGCCCGCCTACCGCGAACCGTTCCAGCCGCTGCCCGGAGGGGTGGAGCACATTCCGTTCGGGGACATTGCCGCCCTGAAGGCCGCCGTGGACGAGAGCGTGGCAGCGGTGTTCCTGGAACCCATCCAGGGCGAGGCCGGTGTGCGGATGCTGCCGGAGGGTTACCTGCAGGCGGCCCGCGAAGCCACCAGCGCCGCCGGCGCCCTGCTGATCTTTGACGAGGTGCAGACCGGCATCGGACGCACCGGCACCTGGTTCGCGTCCGAAGGCGTGCTGCCCGATGCCATGACGTTGGCCAAGGGCCTGGGCGGCGGCATTCCGGTGGGAGCCCTGATGACCTTCGGCGAAGGCCCGGCGAACCTGCTTGCTGCAGGAATGCACGGGACCACCTTTGGCGGAAACCCGGTCGCGGCTGCCGCAGCACTGGCCACACTGTCCGTGCTGGAATCCCGCGACCTGCTGGCCAACGTCCGGGCCACGGGGGAGTACCTGCGCCGCGAACTCTCCGGCATTGAAGGCGTAGCCGGCGTCCGCGGACAGGGCTTCCTCATCGGCATTGACCTGGACGGACCGTTCGCGCCCGCGGCCGTGTCCGCAGCCCTGGACGCAGGCTTCATCATCAACAGCACCGGCCCGTCCACGCTCCGCCTGGCGCCGCCGCTGATCCTCACGGCCGAGCAGGCCGGCACGTTCCTGGGCGCCCTGCCCGGCATCCTGCGTTCGGCCGCGGCAGCAGCCACCACCCCGATCACCGGCACAACCGAAGGAAAACCATGACCCGCCACTTCCTGATAGACACCGACCTGACACAGGCGGAGCAGGCAGAAGTCCTGGACCTGGCCGCCGCGCTGAAGAAGGACCGCTACAGGTACCAGCCCTACGCCGGTGAGTCCACCGGCCGCCGGACGGTGGCCGTGATCTTCGACAAGACCTCCACCCGGACCCGGGTCTCCTTCGCCGCCGGCATCTCCGATCTGGGCGGCGTGCCGCTGATCATCGGGGCAGGGGAGTCCCAGCTGGGCCACAAGGAAAGCGTCGCGGACACCACCAAGGTTCTCGAACGCATGGTGTCCACCATCGTGTGGCGGACCTACGCGCAGTCCGGGCTGGAGGAGATGGCAGCGAACTCATCGGTGCCGGTCATCAACGCCCTCTCCGATGACTACCACCCGTGTCAGCTCCTGGCGGACCTGCTGACCATCCGCGAACACAAGGGCACGCTTGCCGGCCTCACACTGACCTATCTGGGGGACTGCGCCAACAACATGGCCAACTCCTACCTGCTCGCCGGCGTCACCGCCGGCATGCACGTCCGGGTGGCCGGGCCGGTGGGGTACCTGCCGGACCCGAAGATTGTCGAGGCCGCCGCCGCCCGTGCCGAGGAAACGGGGGGATCGGTCATGATTACCACGGACGCCGCCGAAGCGCTGGCCGGGGCCGACGTCGTGGCCACCGATACGTGGGTCTCCATGGGCCAGGAAGCCGAGAAAGCCGCCCGGCAGGAGCTGTTCCGCAGCTATGCTGTGGATGCCGGGGCCATGGAACAGGCAGCGGATGACGCCGTCGTGCTGCACTGCCTGCCCGCCTACCGCGGCTACGAAATTTCCGCCGACGTCCTCGACGGACCCCAGTCCGTGGTCTGGGACGAGGCAGAGAACCGCCTGCACGCGCAGAAGGCCCTGATGGTCTGGCTGATGGCGCGCTCGGGCCTGACCGGAACACCGGAGGCACAGTCATGAGCATGCCCGCGACCAAGACCGCACGCCAGGCGCGGATCCGCACCCTGCTGACCGGCCTGTCCGTGCGTTCGCAGGCGGAGCTGGCGTCGCTGCTGGCCGACGACGGCGTCCAGGTCACCCAGGCAACCCTCTCCAGGGACCTGGTGGAACTGGGCGCGGTCCGGATGCGCGGCAAGGACGGCGCCCTCGTATATGCCGTCCCCTCCGAGGGCGGGGAACGTTCACCGAAATCCGGCGTCACGCAGGAAGTACTCGATGCCCGTCTGGCCCGGCTCTGCGGGGAACTGCTGGTCACCGCCGAAGCCTCCGCGAACATCGTGGTGCTGCGCACGCCTCCCGGGGCCGCGAACTTCCTGGCGCTGGCCATCGACCACTCCGTCCTGCCCTCCGTCCTGGGCACCATCGCCGGCGACGACACCGTGATGATGGTGACCCGTGAACCCGACGGCGGCGCAGACCTCGCAGCACGGTTCCTGCGCATTGCCGACGACGCCACCAACAACGGCACGGCCCCCGAAAGCCGGATCCTGTAGCGGCGTCGACGCCGTTCCCGGACCCTACCTAACCAACTTCATCCTGAACCAACCAGCAGCCCCACGGGCTGCGTCCAATGCAAGAGGAGCAAATTTCGTGAGTGAACGTATTGTTCTGGCCTACTCCGGTGGCCTGGATACGTCAGTAGCCATCGGCTGGATCGCCGAGGCAACCGGTGCTGAAGTCATCGCCGTGGCGGTAGACGTAGGACAGGGCGGTGAGTCCCTGGAGACCATCCGCCAGCGCGCCCTGGACTGCGGTGCCGTGGAAGCCTACGTGGCGGATGCCCGCGAGGAATTCGCTGCCGAGTACTGCATGCCCGCGCTGAAGGCCAACGGCCTCTACATGGATTCCTACCCGCTGGTCTCCGCCCTGTCCCGCCCGGTGATCGTCAAGCACCTGGTCGCCGCCGCCCGCCAGTTCGGTGCCACCACGGTCTCCCACGGCTGCACCGGCAAGGGCAATGACCAGGTCCGCTTCGAAGTCGGCATCCAGACCCTCGGTCCGGACCTGAAGTGCATTGCACCGGTCCGCGACCTGGCCCTGACCCGCGACAAGGCCATTTCCTTCGCCGAAGACAAGAACCTGCCCATCGCCACCACCAAGAAGAACCCGTTCTCCATCGACGCCAACGTCTGGGGCCGCGCCGTGGAAACCGGCTTCCTGGAAGACATCTGGAACGGACCCACCCCGGACGTCTACGAGTACACCTCGGACCCCGCGGCTGCCCCCGCCGCCGACGAAGTGGTCATCACCTTCAAGGAAGGCATTCCGGTGGCCATCGACGGCAAGCCCGTCACCCCGCTGCAGGCCATCGAGGAAATGAACCGCCGCGCGGGTGCCCAGGGCATCGGCCGGATCGACATTGTCGAAGACCGCCTCGTGGGTATCAAGAGCCGCGAAATCTACGAAGCCCCGGGCGCCATGGCGCTGATGGCAGCCCACCGCGAACTCGAGAACGTGACGGTTGAACGCGAGCAGGCCCGTTTCAAGAAGACGGTGGGCCAGCGCTGGACCGAGCTGGTCTACGACGGCCAGTGGTTCTCCCCGCTGAAGCAGTCCCTGGATGCCTTCATCGAAGACACCCAGAAGTACGTGTCCGGCGACATCCGGATGAACATGCACGGCGGCCGCGCCGTCGTGACCGGACGCCGCTCCGATTCCTCGCTGTACGACTTCAACCTGGCCACCTACGACACCGGCGACAGCTTCGACCAGTCCATGGCCCGCGGCTTCATCGAGCTGTTCGGGATGTCCTCCAAGGTGGCCTCCGGCCGCGACCAGCGCCTAGCAGAAGGTAAGTAAGCAGATGAGCCACGGCAAGCCGTCGGAAGAAGCAACGGGTTCCGGGTCCACCGGATCAACCGTCCAGGGCGCACTGTGGGGCGGCCGGTTCGCCGGCGGTCCCGCAGATGCCCTCGCCGCGCTGAGCAAGTCCACCCACTTCGACTGGCGGCTTGCCGGCTATGACATTGCCGGCTCCCGCGCCCACGCCCGTGTGCTGCACAAGGCCGGGCTGCTGGACGACGCCGAGCTGGACGGAATGCTCGAGGCATTGGACCGGCTCGACGCCGATGTGAAGTCCGGCGCCTACGCTCCCGCCGAGTCCGACGAGGACGTCCACGGTTCCCTGGAACGCGGACTGATCGAGCGTGCCGGCGCGCAGCTGGGCGGCAAACTGCGGGCCGGCCGGTCCCGCAATGACCAGATCGCCACGCTGGGACGGATGTACCTGCGCGACCATGCACAGATCATCGCCGGCGGCGTGCTGTCAGTGATCGACGCCCTGGTGGGCCAGGCACAGGCACACCTGGGGGTGGCCATGCCCGGGCGCACGCACCTGCAGCACGCCCAGCCGGTACTGCTCAGCCACCACCTGCTGGCCCACGCCTGGGCGTTGCTGCGGGACGTGCAGCGCCTGGCCGACTGGGATAAACGGGCGGCAGTCTCTCCCTACGGCTCCGGCGCCCTGGCCGGCTCCTCCCTGGGCCTGGACCCGAATGCCGTTGCCGCGGACCTCGGCTTCGATTCCGCCGTGTGGAACTCCATTGACGGCACCGCCTCCCGGGACGTGTACGCCGAGTTCTCCTGGGTGGCCGCGATGATCGGTGTGGACCTCTCCCGGATCAGTGAGGAAGTCATCCTCTGGGCCACGAAGGAGTTCTCCTTCGTGACCCTGGATGATGCCTACTCCACCGGGTCCTCGATCATGCCGCAGAAAAAGAACCCGGACGTTGCCGAACTGGCCCGCGGCAAGGCCGGGCGCCTGATCGGTGACCTCACCGGCCTGCTGGCCACCCTGAAGGGCCTGCCCCTGGCATACAACCGGGACCTGCAGGAGGACAAGGAACCGGTCTTCGACGCGGCGGACACACTGGAACTGCTGCTTCCTGCCGTGTCCGGCATGATCGCCACGCTGACGTTCAACACTGAGCGGATGCAGTCACTGGCCCCGCAGGGCTTTGCCCTGGCCACGGACATCGCCGAGTGGCTGGTCCGCCAGGGTGTCCCGTTCCGGGAAGCGCACGAACTCTCCGGAGCCGCAGTCCAGCTTGCCGAGGGCCGCGGCGTCGAACTCTGGGACCTGACCGACGAGGACTACGCGGGCATCTCCGAGCACCTGACTCCCTCCGTCCGTTCGGTGCTCAGCACTGAAGGATCCCTGGACAGCCGCAGTTCGCAGGGCGGTACCGCCCGGTCCGCGGTGGAACAGCAGCTGGCGGAACTGCACCGGCAGCTCGACGCGGTCCGCGGCTACGCCGGCTGACCGTTCCGGACGCCGGTCGCGGGCCCCGGGGAGCACGGCTCCCCGGGGCCCGTTGTGGCTTCTGCGGCCGGCCGCGGACGGTTACCGTGGCCCTATGAGTACCTCCTTCCGGGCGCAGCTGCGCGCCCTGCCTGATTTCCCCGACACCCTGCCGGCCTTTGATCCCGCCACCGCGCCGGCGGATCCGGCAGAGCTGTTCCGGTTGTGGCTGGCCGAGGCACTGGCTGCCGGGACCCGCCAGCCGCATGCGTTCTCCCTGGCCACCGCAGGGGAGAATGGGCAGCTCTCCTCCCGGATGCTGATCCTGAAGGACATTGACGACGGCGGGTGGCAGTTCGCGACGGCGCGGACCTCCCGCAAAGGCGGGGAACTGGCAGCACACCCCTATGCCGCCATGAATTTTTACTGGCCTGAACTAGGACGGCAGATCCGCGTGGCCGGCCCTGTGGAAGTGCTTCCCGCTGAAGCATCTGCAGCCGACTGGGATGCCCGGCCGGGGTCGGACGGCACCGCGAATCCCGCCTGGCAGCTCTATTCACTGGCACCGCGGGAAATCGAGTTCTGGCAGGCCAGCACGGACCGCCATCACATCCGGCACCGGATGACGTTCCCGGCGGGAAGCTGAAACGTCCGGCGCGGCCGGAATACCCGGTATTCGGCATAAACTACCTGCCGACCCTCCCGGCGGGACTCGCTCCGGCGCTAGCCTTGAACCGCGCCCCCAGTCCCATCCGGTTACCGAAGAGGGTTCACCATGGCCAGCTCCAGCAGTGCAGGAATCCCGGTTCCCGCCGGGCGGATCGAGCAGCACCCGGACGGATACACGCTGACGTTTGAACGCCGGCTGGACTTCCCGGTGGACCATGTCTGGGACGTGCTCACCAACCGGGACAAGGTAGCCCAGTGGCTGGGCATCATCACTCCGGCCTGGCAGATCGGCAAGGAGTACCGGCTGGACATGGGCGAATCGGCAGTGACGGGAACCGTCCTGCAGATGAGTCCGGGCTCGAGCCTGCAGCTCACCTGGGAGGACCCGCTGGGGGATGAGTCGGTGCTGGACTGGCAGGTGCATCAAAGCCCGGACGGCGCTGTCCTGCAGTTCCGCACCCACGAGAACAGCGCCGATTTCCTGACGGAGGGTGCCGCCGGCTGGCAGGGGATTTTGGAGGCCTTCGATGCCGTGGTGGCCGGTATCGAACCGGTCCGGACCGATGACCCCGAACAATGGCTGGGGCTGCGGGACGCCTATGCGGAAGACTTTGACGTCTCACCCACCATGGGACGGCTGGACTCCCTTACCAGCCCGCCTGAGGTCGTCTTTGAACGGTGGTACAGCGCCCCGGCCGGCGACGTCGGCCCCGCCATGGAGCGGGCGGCGGCGGGATTCGGCATCGGGCAGGGCGCACGCATCGACATCACGGAGGAGGCCGGGCATGTCAGGGTCGTCATCCGCGACCCGGTGACCGGCGGGTCCGAGGCCGCCGCCGAACGGCTGGCAGCCTGGCATATGGCCCTGGATGCCGCCGGGGACGGCCTCGCCGGGCAGCCCGCAAATCCCAGTTCGCGGCGGCTCGCGGCGCTGAAGGACTTCTATCGCGGCCCGGCCGGCGGCTGAGCAGCTGAAACCCCGGGCACCCTGCCTCCGGAGACCCTGCCCCGGGCCCCCTGAGTCCTGTGCCCGAATCCTTGGCCATGGCCCGCCGTCGTCCCGGGCGGCGTGCGCCCAGGGGATGCCGTGCGGCTTGCTACCGTCGGAGTATGGGTTTTTCACGTGACAGAGAACGTCTTGCCGTCCCCGCCACCGAGGCAGCGCCGCACCTGCTGGGTGCGGTACTGACGCATGAAGCCGAGGGGGAGCGCGTAAGCGTGCGGATCACCGAGGTGGAGGCCTACATGGGTGATGTTGACCCGGGGTCGCATGCCTTCCGCGGCCGGACGGCCCGGAACGCCACCATGTTCGGGCCGGCCGGACACCTGTATGTGTACTTCACCTACGGCATGCATTACTGCGCCAACGTGGTCTGCGGCACCGACGGGTTCGCTACCGGGCTCCTGCTGCGTGGCGGAGAGGTGGTGGAAGGCGCCGATATCGCCGCTGTCCGCCGCGGAAACCCGCGTAACAAACTCGATCTGGCCCGCGGGCCGGCTCGTCTGGCGCAGGCACTGGGCATTGCCCGCGGATTGGACGGAGCCGATGTGTTTGCCTCCCCGCTGCAGCTGGTCCTTCCGCCGGAACCCGTCCCCGCCGAGCAGATCTCCACCGGACCGCGCGTGGGGGTGAGCGGGCCAGGGGGAACGGATGACTACCCGTGGCGGTACTGGCTGACCGGCGACCCGACCGTCTCGAAATACCGTCCCGCCCAGCCGCGGAAACGTCCGGCCGGAGCAACCGCGCTGCGGACCTAGCGCCCGTAGGCCCGGAAGACCGGCGGACTGGAAAACGGCCAGCCAGGAACACCGGTGCGGTACCCGGGGATGAACCGTCCCGGGCACCGCACAGCGGGAGTTTCCTGCCGCCGCGGGTTAGGAGCGGGGCAGCGGAGCCTGGGCGGAGATGAGCCGGTTCTCCAGTAGCTCGTCCCAGAACGCACCGGGAATCCGAGCCTCCATGGCAGCGATGTCCTCGGCCAGGCGTTCGGGCCGGCTCGAGCCGGGGATGACTGCCGCCACGGCAGGGTGGGCCGTGGAGAACTGGAGGGCCGCTGCCTTCAGGCTGACATCGTGCCGCCGGGCTATCGCGGTCATCTGTTCAATCCGCGCCTTGACTGCCGGCGGAATCTCGCCGTAGTCAAAGTGGTCACCGCCGAGCAGTGCGCCGGAATTGAAGGGCCCGCCCACCACAATGCCGACGCCCTTTTCCCGGGCCAGGGGCATCATCCGCTGGAGGGCACGTTCATGCTGCAGCAGGGTGTACTGGGTGGCAGACAAGCTCATGGTGGGGGCAGCCTCGTCCATGTCCATGGCCAGCTCGATGGGCTCGGTGGTGTTCACGCCCAGTCCCCAGCCGCTGATCACGCCCTCATCCTGCAGCCGGGCAAGGACGCGGAAGGCTCCGGTCCTGGCCTCATCGAACTTGGTGATCCACTCATCACCCAGGAAGTCCCGGGATGTGTCGTGGATGAAGACGAAGTCCAGCCGGTCGGTCTTCAGCCGCGACAGGCTTTCCTCGATGGAACGCAGGGTCGCATCGGCTGTGTAGTCCGTCGCAATCCGGTTGGAACGTCCGTGCGTGAAGAGGCCTTCGCCTTTTTCTTCTTCCTCGTCGAGGATCAGCCGGCCCACCTTGGTGCTGAGCGCATACTCGTCCCGGTTGTACTGCGAGAGGACCTCGCCCAGACGGGACTCGGCCAGTCCGGCACCGTAGAAGGGTGCGGTATCGAAGTAGCGGATGCCGGCGTTCCAAGCGGCTTCCACCGTGGCAAGCGCCTCGTCCTCGGGAATCTCCCGGTACATGTTTCCCAGCGGGGCTGTGCCGAATCCGATCTTGTTTGCGAGCACGTCGTGCAGGTTAGCCATGAGGTGAAATCCTTCACTGTTGTCCGGTAAATCCGGGGTCCGTCCAGCGGACCCTTCCGAACGTCGCAACGGCAGCCCACGGGCCCTTATTCCCCTGCCCGGGCTGTGGCCGCGTCCTCCGCCGTCCGTTCGTTCACCGCAGGCCGATCTGCTGCTGCCCGGCGAGAGAAGTGCCACAGGACCCCTCCTTCCCCGGTTGTCGCGGAGGGGGAGCGGGTAAGGTGGATGCGTGAAAGATGCCCCGGCAGAACCGGTAAATAACGAGTCCATTGCACAAACCATCGATCGCCTGGGCGCAGTAATTCCCGATTACCCTCAGCCCGGCGTCGTGTTCCGGGACCTGACTCCGGTCTTCGCCGACGGTCCCGCACTGCGCGGGGTCGTGGATGCACTGACCGCGCCCTTTGAGGGACAGTTCGATTTTGTGGTCGGAGTGGAAGCACGCGGTTTCCTGCTCGCGGCAGCTGCCGCCTACGCCTCCGAAAAGGGTGTTATTACCGTCCGCAAGCCGGGCAAACTTCCCCGCGAGGTCTTCGCGGAAAGCTACACCCTTGAGTATGGGGAAGGCATCCTTGAGCTGCACCGCGACGACATGCCCGCAGGTTCCCGCGTGCTGATCCTGGACGACGTTCTCGCCACCGGCGGCACCCTCGCTGCGGCAGCCCGTCTGCTCCGCAAGGCAGGCGCGGAAGTGGCCGGGTTCGGCGTCGTACTGGAACTGGACGGGTTGGGCGGCAGGGAACGCCTCGGCGACGTTCCCGTGACCGCGCTCGTCGGCTACTAGGAGCCGCTCGGCCGGGCGTGAATCCCGCCCGGAGCGCCCGCGGCGACACGCTGGCGCACAGGCAGAAGCTGAGAGAGAAACCGCATACATTAGTGACCTGCAAAAGTCCAAATGCACTGTAAGATTGACGCTCTGCCTTTGCGAGAGGGAACGCCAAAATGTCTGAAACACCTTCAGCTCCCAACGAGCTGGAACACGAGCGTCAGTACGTAGCTGGTCTGTACCACCGGCTGGACGAACTGCGCGCGGAAAAGATGGAGCAGCTCGCCGCGATCCGGCGCAGCCACTCCGCGGGTTCCCACCAGAACCGGTCCGAGCGGGATGCCTTCGCCACCATGTACGAGGACCGTCTGGCGCAGTTAACCGCCGTGGACGAGCGCCTGGTTTTCGGACGGCTGGACCTCGACGACGGTGAACAGCGCTATATCGGCCGGATCGGACTGTCCACCGAGGACCTGCAACGGCTCATGGTGGACTGGCGCGCCCCCGAGGCCGGAACCTTCTACCAGGCAACGGCGTTCGAGCGCCAGGGCGTGCGCAGGCGGCGGCACCTGATCCTGAAGGGCCGCGACGTCCAGGCTATCGAGGACGACGTCCTGGACTACTCCATGCTGGAGGACGAGCCGGAACTGCAGGGCGAAGGAGCCCTGCTGGCCGCCCTGAACTCCAAGCGCACCGGTCAGATGTCCGACATTGTCGGTACCATCCAGGCTGAACAGGACCGCATTATCCGGGCGCCTCTGTCCGGCACCCTGGTAGTCCAGGGCGGCCCCGGTACCGGCAAGACCGCCGTCGCCCTGCACCGGGCGGCGTACCTGCTTTACACCCACCGCGAGCGGCTGAAGTCCGCCGGTGTGCTGCTTGTTGGCCCGTCCAACGCCTTCATCCGCTACATCGAACGCGTCCTGCCATCCCTCGGCGAGACCGGCGTGGTGATGTCCAGCCTCGGACAGCTGATGCCCGGTATTAGCGCGACCCACGAGGAAGATCCCGCCACCGCCGAGGTCAAGGGCCGGCTGTACATGGCCGAGGTCGTGGCCCGCGCCGTCGCGAACCGGCAGCGCCTGCCGCAGGGTCCCCGGAAGCTGAACGTCGAAGGCACCATCCTCACGCTGACCCCCAGGCAGGTCCAGCGCGCACGTGACAAGGCGCGCGCCACCGGCAAGCCGCACAACGAGGCCCGCGTGACGTTCGTGAAAATCCTGCTGCGTGAGCTCACCGAGCAGATGACCGAACAGCTCGAGGAATCCGCCGGAGCCGGCAACAGCACCGACCGTGCCTATCTGGCCGAGGACGTCCGCAGCGCCCGGGACGTGCGGGTGGCGCTGAACCTGTGCTGGATGCCGATGACGCCGGAAAAACTCATCTCCGACCTGTTCAGCAAGCCCGGTCAGCTGGAGGCGGCTGCTCCCGAGCTGACCGATCGCGAACTGGATCTGCTGCGCCGCAGCGCGGACGCCCCGTGGACCGAAGCTGACGTGCCCCTGCTGGACGAGGCAGCGGAACTGCTCGGTGAGCTGGATGCCTCCGCCGGCCGGGAGAACGCCCTGCGCGAGGAACAGCGCAAGCGGGACCTGGCCAACGCAGAGAGCGCCATTGCCAATACCGAAGGATTCCTGGAGGACTCCGGTGCCCACGGCATCCTGTCCGCCGAGGACCTCGCCGACCATAACGCGGTGGGGGAGCAGAGGCTGACTGCTGCGGACCGCGCCGCGGTGGACCGCACCTGGGCCTTCGGGCACATTGTGGTGGACGAGGCGCAGGAGCTGTCCGCGATGCAGTGGCGCCTGCTGATGCGGCGCTGTCCGCTGAAGTCCTTCACCGTGGTGGGGGACATTGCCCAGACCAGTGCCTCCGCCGGCGCCAACTCCTGGCAGGCCGCACTCGCTCCGTTTGTGGGGGAGCGGTGGACCTTGGAAGAGCTGACCGTGAACTACCGCACTCCGGCACAGATCGCCGAAGCCGCCGTGCGGATGGCCAACGCGGCAGGGCTGGTGGTCTCCGCCCCGAAGGCGGTCCGCGAAGGGCGCTGGGCCCCGTTCATTGACGAGGTATCCGACGGCGGGCTCGTCCCGCGCCTGCTCCAGACCTTGCCCGAAGACCTGGAAGCGCTCGACGGCGGCCTGCTGGCCGTCATCGCCGAGGACCACCGGCTGCCGGAGGTCCGCCGCGCCCTGACCGAGGTGTACGGCCACCGTGTGGGGTCCGGGGCCGGGGGACTGGAGCAGGACATCGTCGTAACATCTCCGCGCGAAGCCAAGGGTTTGGAGTTCGACGGCGTCGTCATCCTTGAGCCGTCCGAGCTGCTGACTGCGGCCGCGGGCAAGGTCGGAGACCTGTACGTAGCCATGACCAGGCCCACCCAGAGGCTGCGCCTGATCGCTGCCGAAGGCATCCCTGCAGGAATTCCCGAAGAAGAATCCTGATAATTTAGAAAGCGTGTCAGACAACGTGAACCCCCGGGGCCTTGTAGCCCAGCAGAACGATCCGTCCTTTGCCAACATCTGGCAGGAACTCAAATGGCGGGGCCTGGTCCAGGTCTCCACCGACGAGGCGGAGCTGGAAAAGCTCCTGGCCGGGGGGCCGGTCACCTATTACTGCGGCTTTGACCCCACGGCGCCGAGCCTGCACCTGGGCAACCTGGTGCAGTTGCTGACCATGCGCCGGCTGCAGCTGGCCGGGCACCGTCCCCTCGCGCTGGTGGGCGGTTCCACCGGACTGGTAGGAGACCCGCGTCCCACCGCCGAGCGGACCATGAACACGAAGGAAACCGTCAGCGAATGGGTCGGTTACCTGCAGGGCCAGGTCCAGCGCTTCCTCAGCTTTGAGGGTGAGAACGCTGCCCGCATGGTGAACAACCTGGACTGGACGGCGCCCATGAGCGCCATCGATTTCCTGCGCGACGTCGGCAAGCACTTCCGCGTGGGCACCATGATCAAGAAGGAAATTGTTTCCTCGCGCCTGAACTCCGACGAAGGCATCAGCTACGCCGAGTTCAGCTACCAGGTGCTGCAGGGCATGGACTACTTGGAACTGTTCCGCAAGTACAACTGCGTACTGGAAACGGGCGGCTCGGACCAGTGGGGTAACCTCACCAGCGGCACCGAACTCGTCCGCAAGGTCGAGGGCAAAACCGTCCATGCGCTGGGAACCCCGCTGGTGACCAACAGCGACGGCACCAAGTTCGGCAAGAGCGAGGGCAATGCTGTCTGGCTCGACGGCGAGATGACCAGTCCGTACGCCATGTACCAGTTCTGGCTCAACACCACCGATGCCGATGTCGTGGACCGGCTTAAGGTCTTCACCTTCATGAGCCGGCAGCGGATCGAGGAACTCGAGCGCGCCGTGGCAGAGGCCCCGCACAAGCGCGAGGCCCAGCGTGCCCTCGCTTTTGACGTCACCTCGCTGATCCACGGTGTGGAAGCCACCGAAAAGGTCATTGCCGCCTCCGCCGCACTGTTTGGCCAGGGCGAAGTGAAGGAGCTGGACGAAGCAACACTCAAGGCCGCCACTGCAGAGCTGCCGGTTGCCGCCGTCCCGGCCGACGGCTTGGGAATCATTGACCTGCTGGTTGCCAGCGGCCTCTCGAAAACCAAGTCCGAAGCGCGGCGGACGGTGTCCGAGGGCGGCGCCTACGTGAACAACGCGAAGGTGGCCGACGCGGATGCGGTCGTTCAGCAGGGCGAGCTTCTGCACGGTAAGTACCTGCTGTTGCGCCGCGGCAAGCGGAACCTTGCGATGGTGGAAGTCTCCGCCGTATAGTCTTAATGCTTCCTTCGGGAAGCTTGGTTCTTTGTCCTGCCCGTTGCGGGACCGCCCCGCGCGGTTCCCGCAACAGGTGGGGCAGGTCACTTCGAACCGGTTTGCAAGGACCGGGCGGGGTGTGTAAAGTAATTGAAGTCGCCGCGGCCGGGACGCTGGAAAAGCGCCCGAGCATGGCGGCCAAATCCCTTCAAAAATCAGAGTCCAACTCCCGTGCCCTTCACCGGGCCGGCGGAAAAGACTCCGGTTGATGCTGGGACCGGAACGGCGGTAAAACGCTTTTCACGGGGTTCCGTCCAGGAAAACCGGGAATTGCGGAAAACGCCGGAATGGAATAAGATAATAAAACATTGCAGCGAAGAAGAAAAGGAAAACAAAGTTTTCCCGAGTATTTTCGGATTGCGTCTGTTGTTTGAGAACTCAATAGTGTGCCAAGTTTATTGATACCAATTTATTTTGATTGGTTGAATCGACCGTGTCCGCCCACCCCGTGGGTATGGAACGGTTTTTTTAGCCGGTTTCGAATTTAGTGCAGTGCCTGGCGGCCAATTTTCCTTGGCCCCGGCATTGTGTCTGTAAAACATTTACGGAGAGTTTGATCCTGGCTCAGGATGAACGCTGGCGGCGTGCTTAACACATGCAAG